>CAYPVD010000306.1:0-1503 GCA_964414055.1 uncultured Fibrobacteraceae bacterium | reverse complement strand
TCTGGAAAGCGGTTTCGCGCGCCTGCAGCTCTTCCTGGCGCTTCTCGGTGGTGGTCCTGCCGAAGGCCATGCTGAGCCCGAACCGGTGCACATCCCCGAGGATGTTGTCTTCATAGGCGTAATCGAATTTCAGGCCGTCGTAACGCAGGCCGGCCCCGGCGGTGAGCATGCCGTCGTTGGTGCCGCAACGCAAGGCCAGGGTGTTCAGCAGGGTCAGTTCCGCTCCGGCATGGAGCCGGTTGTCCATGCCGCGGGTCTTGTCAACATCGGCGGTCAGCAGCAGATCGGCGCTTCCCCCCAGGGCGGTGGTCAGGGCCGCGCCGCAGCGCACGCCGGTGGGGTCGGCCACGCTGTCGCTGTCCAGCCGCAGGGTGGGTTCCAGGAGGTTGCGTAACGCCAGGCCGAGATTCAGGTTCCGGGCCAGGGATGAGGTCAGGCCGATGGTGCGCAACGGCTGCAGAAGAAGTCCCACATCCAGGCCCAGGGCGCCGTCGTTGTAGCCGGCGAAATCCTGCTGTTGATACTTGACCGCCATGCCCAGGTGCCAGGCGTTGCCGAAGGATCGTCCGTAACCCAGCATGATCTCGTTTTCCGAATCGCTCAGGTCGGGATCGCCCAGGGTCCCACGGTCGTCCCGTTGCTCGATGCCGTCCACGCCGAAGTGGCGGAAGGACAGCCCGATGGTGCCCAGTTTCCAGTTGGGCAGGGCGACCGCACCCAGGCGTTCGTTGAAGCCCAGGCCGATGAGGTTGGTGCTGGAGGCGTAGAAAGCGGTGCGGTCCAGAGTGCCCAGGCCGGCCGGATTCCAGATCATGGCCGTGGGATCGTCGGCGATCGCCACGTATGTGCCGCCCATGGCCAGGGCGCGTTCCCCGGCGCCGCGGGCGAAGACCGAACGTCCGCCGCCGTCGTCCAGGGCTCGGGCGCCAGTGGCGGCAAGGAGCATCAGACAGGTGGCAAACCAGGTCTTGCGGGTGATGGTGATCATCGTACCACCCCCACCTTGCGTATGGCCTTGGCGCCGGATCCATCGTCGTACCGCACCCTCAGTTCAGCCAGGTAGACGCCGTTGTGCACGGCATGGCCTCGACCGTTGAGTCCCTGCCAGATGTCTTCCTGGTGCAGTCCGGCGGTTCGAGGCTCGTCCTGGAGCAGGGTGGTCACCACCTCGCCGTGGGGCGTGATGATGCGCAGGGACACCCGTGCGTCGGCCGGCAACACATATGAGAAGGTCGTGGCCTGGCGGCCGGCGCTGAAGGGGTTGGGGAAGTTGATGAATGAGGACTCGAATTCCTGCGCTCCCAGATTGCCCACCTGGGTGACGAAGGGGAAGGAGGTGCCTTCGGCCGGCGACAGGTGGACGGGCGAGCTGGCGGATCCTTCCTGGACCGCCTGGATGCCGTCGGCCTGGACCTCGAGTTGAAGGCCGTCACCCGATCCGCCTTCGCGGACGGTGATCTCGACGATGACCTGCTGCGATTGTCCGGCGGCCAGGGTCAGGGG
>CAYPVD010000305.1:0-1516 GCA_964414055.1 uncultured Fibrobacteraceae bacterium | reverse complement strand
GGGCACGATGCGGGGCTCGTGCCACTGCTCATCACTGTAATCCATGACGAACATATGAGGCGTGAACGTCGTGCCGAAGCCGAAGTCGTCGGCCGGCGGCGTGGCGGGGTTGGGATTTCTGGTGATCGTGATGTTCATCCCGTCCTCCTTGCGGGCCCGCATCGGGAGCCCTTGAAACCAGGGGAAAACCACCTTTTATATGCGGCTCTCGTTCCAGGAAAACTTCGTCATTGAAACCCGGGAACGCAAGCCGATGGCGGCAGGCAAAAGGAAACCCGGACTGTTCTCTCGCCCAAAAGAACAGTCCGGGCGGGGGGAGGTGGCGGAACCGTGTTCGCCCTGTCGGTGCCGCCACCGGGGAATCCGGCCCCTCGCTCGATAAGCCGGATCTGGGAGGCGTCTGCCCAGGGAGAAGCATTTTCGGTGCCGAATGCACGAACAATATGGCAATGCACTACCCAACAATCGGTTACGACACATACCCGACTCGAGTGTCCCTGCTCATCACCCGAAAAGTGTCCCGCAAAAGTGTCCCGCCGGACACCACCTCCGACACAGAATGCGACACACTCCAATGCCGGGATGGTGCCCCGGTTCCCCTGCTCGCCCCAGGAACCCCACACTGGTGGCGGGCATGCTGTTGGCTGTAGATGGTTGCCGACTAGCCTTCCGGGGGCAAATCCGGATCATGCGGGTGAAATGACCACCCGGCTGATCGGCCTCTAAAGTAACGGAGGTGCCCCGGTAATCCGCAGGCCACAGGCCGAGGACATCCGGGGCACCTCCGTTACTTTAGAGGCCGACCGCCTGGTGCTTACTTCACCAGCGTGACGGCCTGTTCCCGCCTCACGGTCCGGTTACCCAGCCGGGCGGTCATCCGTACGCGGTAAACGCCGGAGGCGGCGGGGCGCCCCTGGTCGTCCGTGCCGTTCCAGGTCACCGCATGGGTACCTGAACCATAGGCCGCAGGGCTGAACCCGGCGACCCTCCGGCCGCGCGCGTCGAAGATCTCCAGGGTCACCGTTCCCGCTTCTTCCAGGGCGAACCGCAGCTCGGTGCGCGGATTGAAGGGGTTGGGCGTGTTGGGCAGCAGCCTGGCCCCGCCCAGATCCCGCGGCGCGCCGGGCACCGGGGATCGGGGATCGAACACCGTGAAATCCGCCACCCGGGGAGCGTGGTCGCTGGCGTCGGTTGTGTCGTACTGATGCAGGCCATAGGTGGCCAGGGTGGTGGCGGTCATGGTCCGCGTTTCGAGGATGTAGTGGTTCTGCAGGTCCAGAACGCTGTCGGTATACAGTATCCAGTCCAGCATCCCCGGATAGTACGAGCTGTAGTCGTTGCGCCAGGTGTAGCTGACCCGGGCGTCCGGATGCCGCGACTGCACCGGCACGAACGGCGCCCCGTCCCAGTCCGGAGGCATGTCCGATCCGTACGTCCCCTCGTCCATGATATCCCCGGTAAGGATGGTCTGCAGCTGCTGCTGCCAGCCCACCAGGTTCAGGTCGCCGGCCAGCAG
>CAYPVD010000304.1:0-1521 GCA_964414055.1 uncultured Fibrobacteraceae bacterium | reverse complement strand
CAGGGGGCCCTCATGCCCAGATTCGCGCCGGCGCTCGTCGCCACCTTTTTGATCATCCTGCTTGCCGCCGCCGGTTGCAACAATCAGGATTCGTCCAGTACGGCGGCTTCCTCCTTCCAGGAGATCATGCCCGGCCTGAGCTATGTCGACTCGGTTCTCGGGGATGGGCCGGAGGTCCAACCCGATGACGTGGTCTCGGTCCACTACACCGGCTGGTTTTACGAGGACGGAAAGAAGGGCAAGAAGTTCGACAGCTCGGTGGACCGCGGCGAGCCCATCACCTTCCCCCTGGGGCGCAGCTACGTGATCCCCGGCTGGGAGAAGGGCATCCCCGGCATGCACGTCGGCGGCAAACGCACCCTTCTGATCAGCCCCGATCTGGCCTACGGCGAACGCGGCCATCCCCCCGTCATTCCGCCCAACTCCACCCTGATGTTCGACGTCCAGGTCGTGGGCCTGCCCATGGTCGATGTCCAGATCCAGCAGGAAGGCGACGGCCCGGTGGCCGAACTGGGCGATCAGGTCTCGGTGCACTACTCGGGCTACCTGTGGGTGGACGGCCAGAAGGGTACGCTGTTCGATTCCTCCCTGACCCGCGGCCAGCCCTACAACTTCACCCTGGGAGCGGGCATGGTCATCCCCGGCTGGGAGATGGCCATCGAGGGGCTGAAGAAGGGCACCAAGGCGCGCCTGATCATTCCGCCCGAACTGGGCTACGGCAGCAGAGGGCACGGAGAGGCCATTCCTCCCCATTCGACCCTCTGTTTCGAGATCGAGCTGGTGGACATCGCCGGGAAGTAGCACTCCCGGCGGTGCACCCGCGGAAATGGCTGGAGGCCGGGCGGGGGAAAACCTTGCGTCCGGCCTCCTGTTTTGCTAGCGTTGCCTCGTTTTCACAGGGGACGCCCCGGCGCAGGCGTCTGCCTTTGTATTGAGCAATGGTGCCGAAATCACCCAATTCCAGGAGGAATCCCGCGTGATCTACCTCATCCCCGCCGCCGGCGTGCTGGCCCTGCTGTTCGCGGCCTTCAAGACCAGCTGGGTCAAGAAACAGGACGCCGGTGATGAGAAAATGCAGACCATCGCCGGTCACATCCAGGAAGGGGCCATGGCGTTCCTGAACCGGGAATACCGGGTCCTGGGCGTGTTCGTGCTCGTGGTCGCGGTGCTGCTGGCCGTGGGCAACGCCAAGCTGCCCAATTCCCACGCCCTGATCGGCCTGTCGTTCGTGCTGGGCGCCCTGTCCTCGGCGGCCGCCGGCTTCTTCGGCATGAAGATCGCCACCCAGGCCAACGTCCGGACCACGAGCGCCGCGCGCACGAGCCTGAACAAGGCTCTGGGCGTGGCTTTCAGCGGCGGCACGGTCATGGGCATGGTCGTGGTCGGTCTGGGTGTGCTGGGCCTGAGCCTGCTGTACATCATCTACCACCAGATCTTCGGCGAAGTCTGGGGCACCGACCGTCTGCTGCAGGTGATCTCGGGCTTCTCCCTGGGTGCCAGCTCCATCGCCCTGTTCGCCCG
>CAYPVD010000303.1:0-1525 GCA_964414055.1 uncultured Fibrobacteraceae bacterium | reverse complement strand
GGACAAGGCGGCGATGCGCGCCCTCCTCGCTGCCGCCGGTGTGCCGCAACCTCGCTTCGCCATCCTGGCCGCCGACGATCCCCCGGAGTCTTCAGTTGGGTTCCCCTGTGTGGTCAAGCCGCTCGGCCTGTCGGGGAGCAGGGGAGTGATCAGGGCCGATGATCCCGTGTCGTTCGAGGCGGCTGTGATGCGGGTGCGGGCCATTCTCGAAGAGGCGGGGTCGGCCGGCGCCCTGTCTGATCTGACCAACGCGGTGCACGGACCGGTGCGGTACTTCTGGGCCACGGGCATCCTGTCCAGTTTCCTGGATAACGCGCCCACCTACCTGACCTTCTTCAACGCCGCTCTGGGCGACCTGGGGGTTGGCGAGGATATGGTCCCGGCCATGCTGGGCTACGCCGATGCGGCTGCCCGCAACCAGACCTTCATCTCGGACCTGCAAGCCATCTCGGCGGGCGCCGTGTTCATGGGCGCCATGACCTACATCGGCAACGCTCCCAACTTCATGGTCAAGGCCATCGCCGAGGAGGCCGGCATCCCCATGCCCAGCTTCTTCGGTTACATGGTCAAGTGGTCCATCCCGGTACTGATCCCGGTGTTCATCATCGTGACCTTCGTGTTCTTCGCCTAGGAGGCAGTCAGACATGGCCAAGCAGAAGACCGGCAGTACCACGTCATTCTTCGAAGTGGTGTTTATCGGCAAGCCCAAGGTGGTCCGCGCATTCCTGAGGGGCCTGATCATGGGCAGCGGCCAGGACTCCACCGTGTTCTACAGTTTCCACGATGGCATCAAACACGACGGCAAGGCGACCCAGCTGGCCGAGTTGGTGGGCATCCGTGCCACCGATTGCCATGTGGTAGTGGACGAGGGCACGAGCAAGCTGCTGAAGCGCCTGGACAAGCGTATCCATGACGAAACCGGCCTGGAGATTACCACCCACCGCAAGGTGCGCTCGGCAGCCATGGAGTTCTCCTTCGAAGCCTTCGCTCCGCGCTATCACGAAGAAATCATGACGCTGCTGGACAAGCTGCCCACGGGGCTGAGGCTATGGGGATTCAAACACGAAGTGACCAGGGACAAGGATGCCCGTGGTGTGGAGGCGTACGCATCGGCCCACGACTTCGAGTCCCGCGGCCAGGGCGGAGTCATCGGTTCGGTGGACAAACTGGTGGCCTTCCGCCGGACTTGCGCCGACTTTCCGTTGATCAAGGTCGAGGATATCGAACTGAAGTAGAGCCGTGTGACAGCCGACAGTGCCTAGTACCACCGCCTCCGGTCCCGTGACCGGGGGCGGTGTCGTTTCAAGGCCTGCCTCAACAGGCTGCTAGCCCGGATTATTCATGAATTATCCGGGCTAGCGCAGCAGGAGCATCTTGCCGCCGACGGTGCCGGCCGAGGTGTCAACCCGGACCAGATAGACGCCGCTGCCGAGATCGTGGCCACGGTTGTCCCGGCCGTCCCAGACCACCGTCTGGGGTCCGGCCGTTGCCGCAAGGTGGTGGATGGTGCCGACCCGCCTGCCCC
>CAYPVD010000302.1:0-1526 GCA_964414055.1 uncultured Fibrobacteraceae bacterium | reverse complement strand
ATGGCCGCCTGGATCCCGGAAGCGGTGCTGTGCGGGACCTTCCTGGTTGCGCTGGTCGGCGATCTTCTGGTCCGCGGCCGACGGCCCTGGCTGCCGTTCGCCATCTCGGTCTTCGGTCTGGTCACCGCCGGCAGCTATGCCGTGGCCACGGTGCTGCACGCCGATCCCGCCGCCCACTCCATCATGGGTAAGCTCATGGTGGTCGACGGCCTGGCCGGGTTCTTCCGCCTGTTGTTCATCTTCACGGGTCTGGCCACGGTGCTGTTCGCCTGGACCAGCGAGGAGATCATGGGCCGCAAGCGGGAGAACAAGGGCGAGTTCTACTTCCTGACCGTCCTGTTGACCCTGGCCATGTGCGTCATGGCCGAGGCCCGCGACCTGCTGATGCTCTTCTTGTCCATGGAGGGTGTGGGGCTGGTAAGCTACGTCATGGCCGGGTACATGCGCACCAGCCTGCGCAGCACCGAGGCCTCGTTGAAGTACGTCATCTTCGGCGCGGTCAGCAGCGCCATCATGCTGTACGGGCTGTCCCTGCTGTACGGCATGACAGGATCGCTGACCTTCTCGGGTATCCGCGCCGGACTTCTTGCCGGAGGAGCCGACCCCTTCGGCCTGCTGGTGGCCGCCATCCTGATCCTGGCGGGCATGAGCTACAAGATCGCGGCCGTACCGTTCCACTACTGGGCTCCGGATGTGTACGAAGGCGCGCCGACCCCCATCAGCGCCCTGTTCTCGGTGGGCCCCAAGGCGGCCGGTTTCGCCCTGATGATCCGCTTCTTCTACACCACCCTGGCCGCAGGCAACGATCCGGCGGCCGGCTCGACCCTGATCGCGGACTTCAACTGGCCCCTGCTGGTGGCGGTGATGTCGGCCGCGACCATGATCTACGCCAACCTGGTGGCCCTGCGCCAGACCAACGTCAAGCGGCTGCTGGCCTACTCGAGCATCGCCCACGTGGGCTACATCCTCATGGGCTTCGTGCTGCTGACGGGCGAGGGGCTCCAGGCGATCCTGTTCTACCTGTTGGTCTACACCTTCATGAACCTGGGGGCCTTCTTCTTCGTGGTGGCCATCAACAACCACCTCAAGAGCGAGGACCTGCAGGACTACGTGGGTTTGGGCTTCCGGGCTCCCTGGGCCGCGTCCATGATGGTGATCTTCCTGGGCTCGTTGGCGGGGATCCCGCCCTTCGCCGGCTTCGTGGGGAAGCTGTACATCTTCACCGCGGTCATGGACCGGCAGATGTTCTGGCTGGTCATCGTGGCGGCGGTCAACTCGGTCATCGGCCTCTACTACTACTTCAAGGTGGTCAAGGCCATGTTCCTGACCCGCCCCGCCGAGGGCGTCGACGCCTCGCCGCTCAAGCTGCACTGGCTGCAGTACACGATCCTGGGCGTGCTCACGGTGCCGACGCTGGTGCTGGGGATCTACTTCGGCCAGTTCAAGGCCCTGGCCGACCAGGCCATCGCCCTGATGACGGTTCACATGTAGTCATCGGTTCTGTAGACTCTGTCATCGTTCAGCCC
>CAYPVD010000301.1:0-1529 GCA_964414055.1 uncultured Fibrobacteraceae bacterium | reverse complement strand
GGAACGATCCCATGTTCAAGTCTCTGTACTCCGGCGTCTCTGGCCTCTCGGCCAACCTGACGAACCTCGACGTTATCGGCAACAACATTGCCAACAGCAATACGGTGGGTTTCAAGTCGGGGCGTGTCACCTTCAGCGAGATGCTCACCCAGACGATCCAGCCGGCGAGTCGGCCGGTGGCGGGCGGTCTCGGCGGAACCAACCCGCAGCAGGTGGGCCTCGGCACCCGGGTCGGCAGCATCGACACCAACTTCAACCAGGGCAACTTCCAGACCACGGGCAAGAAGACCGACATCGCCATCCAGGGCAGCGGCTTCTTCATGCTCAGCGACGGCGCCAGCCGCACCTATACCCGGGCGGGTGTTTTCGGTCTGGACAGCTCCAGCTACCTGGTCAGTCCCTCGACGGGTCTGAAGGTCCAGGGTGTGATGGCGGACGCCACCGGCATCCTGCCGGCGGGTCCCATGAGTGACATCTATATCGATCCCGGCCTCGTCGTGCCGGCCGCCGCCTCGACCGAGGTCCAGTTGCGGGGTAACCTCGATGCCGCCAGCGACGCCCGGCCCACCATCGTGCGCACCGCGTCCCTGTTGACCATGGCCCAGGGGACGGACCTGCTGGTGGACATGAGCGGCGAGACCGGCGGACAGCTGGACCTGGACGTGGGCAACCAGATCGCCTTGAACGGCCGCGACAGCGCTGGCAATCCGCTGTCGACCAATACCTTCGAAGTCACCTCGGACACTACCTATCAGGACCTCGTGGACTGGCTCAATGGAGAGACTGCGGCGGCGAGCTTCAGCATCGATCCCAGCGGCGCGCTGCAGATGAACAACACCTCTGGCGGAGACATGGTCGGGGTGTCGCTGGCGGTGGACGGCAAGGACGTCTTCGGGTCGAACCTGACCATCGGGACCGTGGCCGCCGGCACCACGGCCCAGTCGAGTGGATTGCGGTCCTACGCCGACGCCGGCGACCTGTTGCAGAACATCTACAGTGCCGACGGCGCCCCCCTGGGCGTGGACTTCACCGACCCGACGGCGTCCTTCGTCCTGGGTGGTCGCAACAGCGGCGAGCAGGTGGACACGACCACCTTCACCGTGGACGGCACCACGACCCTGGGGGACCTGGCCAGCGAGATCCAATACGCGCTGGGGGCCTACTCCAACCCGGCAACCATTAACGACGAGGGCCAGATCGAGATCATCGGCGAAGTGGGACTCGCCTCGTCCATAGACGAGATCAGCGTGACCGAGGGGGGGGAGGTCAACGGCGCCCTGACCGACGCCTTCTCCTTCCTCCAGATCCAGCAGGCCGAGGACCAGCAGAACTACACCATGGCCACGCGGGTCTATGACTCGCTGGGCATAGAGCATTCCGTGTCCTTCGCCTTCGAGAAGGTCCCGGGTGAGAACGAATGGATCTGGCAGGCCGAGATGGAAGGGACCGAGGTCCTGCTGTCCGGCGGCTCGGGCCGCATCCGCTTCGACAGTACGGGGGCCATCAGCAGCTTCAGTTTCGACGACAAC
>CAYPVD010000300.1:0-1549 GCA_964414055.1 uncultured Fibrobacteraceae bacterium | reverse complement strand
TCAGTCCGTCCAGCAGCACCTCCGGCCGGGGCGGACAGCCGGGGATGTACACATCCACCGGCACGAGGAGATCAACGCCCTTGACCACGTGGTAGCCGTACTTGAAGTAGGGCCCGCCGCCGATGGCGCAGCTGCCCATGGCGATGACCCACTTGGGTTCGGGCATCTGGTCATAGATCAGCTTGAGGCGCTTGGCCATCTTGGCCGTGACGGTACCCGAGACGATCATCAGGTCCGCCTGGCGGGGAGTGGCGCGAAAGGCCCCCGCTCCGAAGCGGTCGATATCGTATCTGGTGGCGCTGGCGGCCATCATCTCGATGGCGCAACAGGCGAGGCCGAAGGTCACGGGCCAGATGCTCGACAACTTGGCCCAGTTGAAGACCTCGTCCACCGTGGTCAGGATGAAGTTCTTGGCATCGGTCTCCACCACTTCCAGCAGCTGGTCGTCGACCTTGAAGTCGAACATGTTCTCGCGACCGACGTCGTAGCCCTCGGGGGGGGTGGTTGATTCACGGCTCACGGCGTGGTCGCCTCCTCTTCACCCTGTTCATCCGCGGGGCGTTCGACGAGTGTCTTGACCCAGTCCAGGTCGCCCTTGGACCACACGTAGGCCAAGCCCAGGCCGAGAATCGCCAGGAATATCACCATCTCCCAGAAAACCAGGGCACCCAGCCGGGGCAGGGGATAGAGCTGTTTGAAGACCACCGCCCACGGGAACAGGAACACCGTCTCCACATCGAAAATGATGAAGAAGAGGGCAATCAGGTAGAAGCGGACGTTGAAACGGATCCAGGAGGAACCCCTGGGCATCTCACCGCATTCATAGGTGGTCATCTTGGCGGGACTGGGATTGCTCGGGCGCAGGATCTTCGCGACGATCAGCGCGAGAGCGGCAAATACGAAGCCGATCACGACGAACACGAAGACCGTGCCGAATTGCCCTTGCATACCGAAGTCGACGGCCCCTGGCGGGACAGGCAGATTCATGTGGTATCCCGGTTTCCGTTGGGCCCGGATTTTCCCGGACCAGCACTGCTGACAGGGTCGGGAGCGAGCTGCGCCCGGCCGGGATGTTGGTACCGGGTAACCGCGAGAGCGGTTCGAAACCGGACCTCAGGAGTTGTCTAAAATTCGACAACTGCCGGGTAAATTACATATTTCACTTGTAGTAGTGTCAAGAAATGATTGGATATGAAAAGGTGTCAGCAGTCGAATTGCCGACGGAGAGTGGTTTGTGATCCGGATAATTGCCGTGGGCCGCATGAAGGACCGCCGCCTGGCAGGGTTGATGGAGGATTTCCTCAAGCGGATCCGCCCCCTGGCCGGTGTAGAGATGGTCGAACTGAAGGACGCGGGGCCCGAACGCGAGGGGCGCGACATGGAGACCCGGCTCGGTTCCCGCCGGGGCAACGAGCTGGTGGTGGCCCTGGACGAGCGGGGAGACAGCGTGTCCAGCCGGGAACTCTCGCAACTGCTTGGCAAGCACGGCAGCCTGGCCTTCCTGGTGGGGGGCGCCGATGGTCTGGGTGAGGCAGCCCGCAACCGCGCC
>CAYPVD010000299.1:0-1570 GCA_964414055.1 uncultured Fibrobacteraceae bacterium | reverse complement strand
CATCAATTTGGGTGTACCAACAGCAGACAACCGGCATCATCAATCTGAAGGTGAAGGAGTACCTGAAGCATGTCATTGATCTCCCACCCCTCCCCGAACAACGCCGCATCGCCGAAATCCTCGACACCGTGGACGAGGCCATCCGCAAGACCGAGCAGGTCATCGTCAAGCTCCAGCGGATGAAGCAGGGGCTGCTCCACGATCTGCTGACCCGGGGCATCGACGACAACGGCGAGCTGCGCGACCCCGAGCGGCACCCGGAGCAGTTCAAGGACTCGCCGTTGGGGCGGATACCGAGGGGATGGGAAATCAGCGAGCTAGATTCGGTTGTCACCGCGCCGATCTGCTATGGGATCGTTCAGGCAGGCCCATTCGTCGCCGGCTGGCTGGCCGCCGGATTCGGACTGATCGGCGTGGGCGTGATGGTTTTCTGGTCCCGCCGCACCGGACACATGACCCACTGCACGGCCTTCTGCCCCATGGGCTGGTTCGCCACCAGGCTGGGCAGGATATCCCCCTGGCGGCTGCGCATCACCCCGTCCTGTACGGACTGCGGCGCCTGCACCCCTGCCTGCCGCTACGACGCCCTCTACCCCGAGGATGTCCTCAACCGCCGTCCCGGCGAGGCCTGCACCCTGTGCGGGGACTGCCTGAGCAGTTGCCCCACAGGGAACATCGTCCTGCGGTTCCCCGGGCTGTCGCCCGACCGGGCGCGCGCGGTGTTCTTCGTGCTGGTGTGCGCCCTGCACGCCGCCTGGATCGGTGTGGCACGGCTGTAATTCGCCGCCGTCATCCCGGCCGGCCCGGGTCAGGAACAGACCTTCGTCTGATCCACCCAGCCTCGCAGCCGATAAACCGTCTGCCCGTCCTCATTCCGGACCGGCGAGGCGAAGAAGATGCAGGGGCCGTCAACCACCAGATCGCTCGCACCTTCGCGCACGAACAGGACCTTCATGCTGTAGATCGCCCGCATGGTACCGGGATGCTCGCGGTCCCCGGCGTCCTCCCAGGGAACATCCTGACGGAATTCCAGCACCTCGATGGCGAGAATCGGCGGCACAACCGTACCGTCGTCCCGCACATGGGGCTCCCCGGAAAACATCCTGGCTGCCGAGATCAATTCGTCCTCGCGGCCCCAGTGGTCGCTGCCCAGCCCCAGATCATTGACGTCGCAGGGCAGGAAGGTGAACACGAAATCCTCCGCCAGGAGGTCGGCGTAGCACTCCAGATCCCGGTCGGCGTAGGCCTGGGCCACCTTCTCCAGCAGGAGTTCCGGCGTGGTGGCCGGGACATACTCCTTGTCCAGCCCGTTGGGCATCATCAAATCCCGGCCCGCGCATCCGGCCAGGCCGATCAGGATCAAGGTCAGGGTCAAACCAGTGGGAAAAAATCGGGAGCTCTGCATATCATGCCCTCTTTCGCCTGTGGGGTCGCGGTCATCAAGCGGCGAACAGGCGAACAAGCGAGGGAACGAGCGGGGCCGGGGCGGGAAGGCGGGCGACGGCTATCGCATCCGCCCCTGTATGACGCTAGGGAAGCATCAGGCCGCGGTCAAGGACCGGGGTCCGCG
>CAYPVD010000298.1:0-1628 GCA_964414055.1 uncultured Fibrobacteraceae bacterium | reverse complement strand
CAGCGCCGACATCCAGCACCTGTTGAACCGGGGCGCTTATCGAGGCCGTTTGGCGGACTGGACGGGCCGCGTCCCTGTGGGCGAGGAGCGCTACCGGGGCTGGGCGCGGCAGACCCTGCATCCGGGCTGGGTGGCCCTGTTGCTGGCGGTGTACGGTTGGCGGCGGCGCCGGGATCTGGAGCTCGAGCAGGCGGCCGGCGGCACAGCCCTGCTGCTGGTGGGCCTGGTCGGTCTGGTCCTGGCCTTCGGGGATTCGGTGGGGGTTCCCGGCACGGGTGCGAGGCTGCCGCTGCCCCTGGAGTGGCTGCGCTGGATCGCCCCGCCGTTCCGGGCGTTCCGTGGGGCCTGGCGGTTCTCCTGGCTGCTGACCATCGCGGTGGCCTGGTGGGCGGCGGCGGGGGCGCAGTTGATGATCGTGCAGGGAGGGCGTCTGAGGAAGCTGGTCCCGGCGGCGGTGGTCATCATGACCCTGATGTCCCTGCCCATGGGCGTGCCGGCGGTGGCGGTGCCCGTGCGGGGTCGTCTGTTGCCTCCGGGGCAGCGGGCCACCGGTCCGGTCCTGACCCTGCCTGCGCCGGTGAACGAGTATGCCGAGGACCGCACCGAAGCGCTGTGGATCGCGCGGGCCCAGGAGCTGGGCCGGCCCGTGACCGGCGGGGCCACCGGCTGGGTGCCGCCGCCGATCATCGCCCTGCGGGACCGGATCCACGACTGCACGGGAAACGAGGCGCTGGCCCGCGCCTTCCTGCGCCGGCAGCCGAGCAGGGGAATCCGCGAAGTCGAGTTGGCCCTGAGGCCCGGGGACGAGCGGGTGGATTTCTGGCGTCGGCAGCTGCTGGCGGTGGGAGCGGTCCCGATTTCAGGGCAGGACAATCCCGGTTATCAACGGTATCGTCTCACTGTCGTACGTACCGAACAACCTTGATGTGCCAACAAGAAGGTCACGCCGAATCATGGCTTTTTACACGGACTTTGCGGGTCACTACGAACAGGTCTTCCCCTTTCGACCGGCCACGGCGGATTTCCTGGACCGCTGGTTGCCCGCCAAGGGGAACTTGCTGGACATAGGCTGCGGCCCCGGCCACTACTGCGCGGCGCTGAACCGTCCGGATCGTTCCTGCATGGGCATCGATCTGGATCCAGGCATGATCGTGCGGGCCGCCCGGGAGCACCCCGAGGGGGACTTCCGGATCCTGGGCATGGAGGAGATCGGGCTGCTGAGGCAGGGCGGCTATGCGGGGATCTTCTGCATCGGCAACGTCCTGCCGCACCTGCCGTCGCCGGGGCTGGCCGGGTTCGTGCTGGACATCAAGAAGTTGCTCGCTCCGGGGGGCATCTGGATCTTCCAGACGGTGAACTTCGATCCCATTCTTCGGCCCAAGGTCCTGGGTTTCAATTTCCCGGTGCTGCGCCTGGAGGATCAGGACCTGGAATTCCTTCGCTGGTACGAGGATATCGACGAGGAGGGGTTGACCTTTCACACCCGGCTTTTAGCCCGGGGCGAGGAACTGTTCCACGGCGAGGTCCGGCTCTCCCCGCACATGAGCGTGGAGTACCTGCTGGGGCATCAGGCGGCCGGGTTCGAACTGCTGGGACATTTCGCGGATTTCCAGGAGAAGCCTTTCGAG
>CAYPVD010000297.1:0-1640 GCA_964414055.1 uncultured Fibrobacteraceae bacterium | reverse complement strand
CACAATCTCGGCGGCACAACCAACAAATCCTGGAGCTTTCTGGCGTTGCTCCATATCTTATTCCGGTTCCCCACACCCGTCCCACCCCAGAACATGTGGACGTGCCATGGACCACGATCACTCCCCCTTCACCGACTCCTGGCTAGGCAAACCCCTGCCTCTTTACGGCGAGCTCTCGGCCGACGATTACGCGGAGCTGGGATTCATGTGCGGCCTGGAGATCCATCAGCAGCTCCTGACCCGCCGCAAGCTTTTCTGCCGCTGTCCGGCCGGGATCTACAATCACGGCGAGCATCAGGCCGAGGTGCTGCGCCACATGCGTCCCACCCTGTCGGAGATGGGCGAGTACGACGGTACGGCCCTGATGGAGTTCAAGACCCGCAAGAACATCATCTACCACCTGAACCAGGAAACCGTCTGCACCTACGAGATGGACGACGCGCCGCCGTTCGAGATGGACGACCAGGCCCTGGACATCAGCATCGCCATCACCATGCTGTTGGGCTGCAACGTGGTCAGCGAGGTGCACATCACGCGCAAGCAGTACCTGGACGGCAGCATCCCCACCGGTTTCCAGCGCACCGCCATCATCGGCACCGACGGTGACGTCCCCTGCGGGGAAAAGACCATTCACATCCGCCAGCTGAGCATCGAGGAGGACTCCTGCCGCGAGGTGAGCGACCAGGGCCATGTGCGCGTCTACCGCACCGACCGACTGGGCATGCCGTTGATCGAAACGGTCACCGATCCGGACATGAAGACGCCCCGGGAAGCCATGGCGGTGGGACAGGTGCTGCGCCACCTGTGCCGTGCCACGGGCCTGGTGCGCACCGGCAGCGGCGCCGCCCGGCAGGATGTCAACGTCTCGGTCACCGGGGGCACGCGCATCGAGATCAAGGGCGTGCCCAGCCTGCGGGCCATCCCCCGCCTGACCCACAACGAGGCCCTCAGACAACGGACCCTGGTGGCCATCGCCGGGGAACTTGCCCGACGCGGCGCCAAGCCCGGGGATCTGCCCACCGAGGGCCGCGACGTCACCCCGGTGGTGCGGGGTACCGCCTGCCGCTTCATGGCCGCGGCCATCGCCAAGGGCGCCACCGTCATGGCCGTGCCCCTGCCCGGCTTCCAGAACCTGCTGCAGGTGCAGACCCAGCCGCGCACCAGCTTCCTCAAGGAGTTCAGCGACCGTATCCGGGTGATCGCCTGCCTGGATGAGCTGCCCAACCTCGTGCTTTCCACCCAGGACGTCCCCACCCTCAGCAGCGGGGAATGGGACCGTGTGATCAAGGCCTGCCGGGTGGACCCCGAGGTACCGGTGATCCTGATCTGGGGGCCCGAACAGGACACCGCGACCGCCGTGCAGGAAGTGCTCATCCGCGCGCGCGAGGCCTTCGACGGCGTGCCCCAGGAGACCAGGCAGGCACTCGATGACGGGACCACCGGCTTCGAACGCGTGCTGCCCGGGGCCGATCGCATGTACCCCGATACCGACCTGCCGCCCATCGGCCTGAGCGACGAGCGTATCGAGACCATCCGGGCCGGCCTGCCCCTGCCGCCGTGGGAACGCGAGGCCCTGGCCGCCGAGGCCGGCGTCGGTCCCGACCTGGCCGCCCGGCTGAGTCGCCACCGTGCCTGGGAAC
>CAYPVD010000296.1:0-1661 GCA_964414055.1 uncultured Fibrobacteraceae bacterium | reverse complement strand
GGACTGCTTGGGAACACTGCCGAAGGACTGGGAGGCGTTGGCCAGGGTCAGGGTGTTGAGACCGTCGTAGATGCTCGTCGAGGAGCCCACCACCCGCACACGCATGCTGTCGGGATCGGTCTGGTCGCTGGACAGGAAATCCAGGGCGGCCTTCTCCCCCTCGTTCCCGTTCAGCCACGCCTCGGCACGGAACGGATAATCGACCCGGATGGAGAAGTAGTTGCCCCGGACATCCACGACGAAGCGGGCCGCCGACCCCGCTGCGGGATGGCGCAGGGTGAAGGTATCGGGCCGCGAGCTGATGACGAAGCTGTCCCACGCCCAGTTGTCCTGGAACAGGCCGCCGTCGTCCAGGAGCTGCTTTTCCCGGTGGAGCCGCACCCGGGCGTTGCTCACCTGCGGACCGCCGGTGACCGCGGGCTGTTCGACGGCCATGCGCAGGGGTACGCCGGTCCAGGGCGAAGGCGTGCCCGCGTCCTCCCAGGTCAACCAGTAGGTGGCGTGGTCGGCGAAGGGATGGTCGTAGTATTCCAGCCGCTCGGCCGCACCCGGAAAACGATCCCGCCAGGTGCTGGAAGCCACCGCATAGAAGAGAAGGTCGTCATCCAGGTTCCACTCCTGGTCTCCCCCGTCCCTGACGGCTATGGCCACCTCCTGCAGCCCGACGCGATCGGCCTGCTCGGTATCGGACAGGGTGGGGTCGGGATCCAGGGCCATCCCGCCGCCGCGGAACAACCTCAGCTTGTCCGGATCCACCGCCGTCACCGGCACCCCCATGCCGCTCAACTCGGCCCCGGTAAGACGCATGGGCCCGTTGTCGCGCACGTCCAGGCGCAGCCAGTTCCCGGTGTCCGAGAATCGCGGGCCCGGCCGGGGGTCATCGCCGCCCTTGCGGGACCGGTCCTGCAGGGCCTTGGCCCGCGCACCGCTGCCGAGGTCCCTGAACAACGAGGGGTTGAGCAGTCCGTGCGGGACCACCAGGCCCGGGACATCCCCTGCGGCCTGTTTGTCTGCGAGCCCCAGGAATTCCGCGAATTCATCCTGCCGGACATGAGTGATTTCCACCACGACTTCGGCCAGGATGCCGCCTCCCGCACCCAGGTCCACCCGGCAGCCCAGCAGGGGCACCGACCGGAAAACGCGGGGCTCGGCCACGAAGAGGGGATTCACGGGCGAGTCGGGCTCCCTCCACCAGCGGATGCTCCTGATGACGACGGCAGGACGGGCCAGGGATGGGACCGCCAGCACGAAATTCCGCCGCGGGGCGGCAAACCGCTCGGCCACGGGCGCCTGATCGTCCACGGTCATGGGATCGCCCCACTGGATCCTGTCGGAAGCGACGGCGTTCCAGTCCTCCGGAACCGTCAGGGCCGGAACCCGGATCCTGACCACTGTGCGATCGGTCCCCGAATCCAGGACCGTGATACCGGCCTGCCCCAGCACGGCCCGCTCCGTCGGCTCGGCAGCGGCCGGGGCTGCGGAGAACAGGCCCAGTGCCACATAGCTGGCGGCGAAGATGGCGACCTGCCAGCGGAGACTTCCGCGCGGAAGGCGGCGTCCGTGAGGCAGGATCCCGTTGTGGGTGGGGAATATGAACCGGCTGCGGGAATACCAGCCCAGCTTCTGGAACAGGTTCTCCAGATCGGGCAGCATCCCCCCCA
>CAYPVD010000295.1:0-1666 GCA_964414055.1 uncultured Fibrobacteraceae bacterium | reverse complement strand
CGAGGAACTCGCCCTGCAGGACCAGGGCCGAGTCGGCTGCGATGGCGAACAGGGCACCCATGTCCTCGGCAACGGGCACCTTGGCCAGGGCCGCATCCACGAAATCGTCCCAGGCGCGTTGCCGCATGATTCCCAGCACCGAGGAGGCGATCTTGTCGTGGACCTCGTCGTACACGTCCTCGTCCACGGGCGACCGCTGTTCCACCCTGACGAAGGAGAAGGCCTCCCGGAAGGGGAACACCGGCGACACGCCGCCGGTGGGCAGATCGCGGACCTGGTCCCGGATGATGTTCTCGACGTCCGCCCAGTGCAGCAGCTTGTACAGCCCCCCCTTGAGCTTCTTGGTGTCCAGGGAAACGGCCCGGGCCAGGGAATCCATGTCCGCACCCGCCAGGACCGCCCGGCGCAGATCCTCGGCCTCGGCCCTGGTCCGGGCCGAAAGCTGCCGCACCTGGATCCGCCAGTAGAACCGGTCGAAGAAGGCGCGCACCGAATCCTCGGGGGCCGCTTCCGGCAGCATCAGGTTGTCGCGCACGTAGGCCTGGATGGCGTACTCCCGCTCCTTGTCCGCCTCGAAGGCCAGCACCTCCGGTTCCTGGTCCATGCCCGCCGCCAGGGCGTCCTGAAGGATGAGCAGGTCGTTCACCCGTTTTTCCATCAGGCGGTAGACCAGCCCCGCGCCCCCCTTCTCCATACGGCCGGACTTGTGGGCCTCGAGCACCAGGGCATCCATGTCCGCTACCGTGATGGGATCCGTGTTGACCAGGATCAAGGTGTCGCCGGGGGCCTGCTGCGCCCGGGCGGCAACGCTGCCGAACGCCAGAGCAGCCAGGATCGCCGCAAGAATGATCACTGCCGGATGCGCGTACAGGCTTCGCCCGACGCACTGCCGCCTACCGTCGTTTGGGAGGCTTGTTATCATGAATTCCTTCTTTCTGTCTCGGTTATAAGAGCATTCTCCAGAACCCTGATGAACTCGTCGCAGGCGTGGGCCGTCAACGCGGACAGACTATGGATCCTTCCCTGTCGGAACCACCCGTCGTGGTCGTCCCCCTTCATCCGTATTTCGCGGGTCAGCAACACCCGACCCGAATCGGGATCGATCTCCCTCAAGCCCAGGGCCACCTCAGGCACCCCGCTGGCCGGATCCCCACCGGTGGCGAAGACATCCACCGTCCCGGTGATCACCACCTGGGCATGCTTGCTGTCGGCAAGGGCATGCAGGTTATCCAGATCGATCCCGCCGCGGTAGGCGGTTTCCCGGTCCAGTTGCAACTCCCGGACGAAACCGGGCTCGACCACCGAGAAACCCCGCGCCATGAGCCGCGAAATCATAACGGCGCCGCACGCGGCCCCGGCGTTGTCCGTGGCGGACAGGTTGTCCAGGGGCACCACCACGGCCTGGGGAAAGACCGCGGCCGGCCGGCTCTCCCTGGACAGCGGCAGGATCGCCGCCAGGACATCCCGGGCAAGAAGATCCGCGAGGGTTCCCAGGGAGTCGACCCGGCCCCGATCCAGCCAACCGACCTCGTCGACGGCCGTCCGGCCCAGGCTGACCGCACTGACCAACCGCATGGTCACCGGATCCAGCACCCTCAGCGACATGCCCAGCTCGAGGTTTGCCCCCTCCTCGTAGACATCCCACGAACCCAGCAGCAGGAAATCC
>CAYPVD010000294.1:0-1696 GCA_964414055.1 uncultured Fibrobacteraceae bacterium | reverse complement strand
CGATCACTCCGTTCTATTTGGGATGCGGCCAGTCGTGCTCGGGATCGATGGTGACGGTGCAGTGATCCCGCAAGCCGAGTTCTTCGACCAGGGGTTCGTCCGCCGTCAGTATGGCGACCGCCGCCTTGCGGCCGCCCTGGCGGAACATCGGCGCCGCCGTTGCGACAGCCGTGACGATCAACGTCGTGGCGATGGCCCACCCTGCGATCATTCGAATGACCACGGGTTTGCGGTGGGTTCGAAGCAGGGCCTCGACCGGAAGCACGACGATCAAGGCGATTGCGGCCATCATGATCTGGGTCTGCCAGTACATGATTGTTATTGGGGAGGCCGCAAAGGACACCAACGTGGCACCCGCGGCAACAAAAAGGTAGCCCTTGAGCCAGGTCCGAAGGGAACATCCGCTCTTGACGGCCCATGGTCGCCTGATGCGGGCCTTGCGAACGAGGCGGGCAACGGCCCACAGTGGGATCAGGGCCGTGAGGTGGGCGAGTCCGGCCAGTATGACCGCCGTCGGCGCCAGCCAGGCATCGATTCCGGCACCGAAGAGAGGCGTGAAGTCGAAGGCCGCCAGCCGAGAGGGCAGGGACAACGAGGCCATTCTCAGCGTGTAGAGAATTCCCCGGATCAGAGGAAAGAGATAGACCAGTCCACGAAATGGGAAGCCTGCACCGGCCGGTACCAGGGAGGGATCGGCGACGACGGCCTGGATCCAGGGAATCAGGGACGCCAAGGTCAGGAAGACCGCAGCGGCAAACGCTCCCCAGTGAACTCGGATCAGGCGGGTGGCAATCAAGGTGATGGACAGCAGGGCCAACAGCGCTGCCGCAGAGTGGAGTTGGGCGCCCAGACCGATGATCAGGACGTGGACGAAGGTCGCCCAGGCGACAGGTTTTCGACGCATGTGGACCGCGGTTGCCAGGTGGAGCATGCCCATGGGCAGGGCGTAGTTTGGTGGCCAAATGAACGACGAGAACGCCATGCGCCAGGGACCCAGCCACAGGAGCAGGAGCAGCAACCATCGACCATGACGACCGAGAGCGGGGCGGATGGCGTGTTCGAGAAAGAGGAAGGCCCCCAGGTTGATGATGACCATGGACAAGGCGAGGGCACGGTAATCCCACCACAGGGCCAGGGGCGCCGCCGTGACCAGCGTGATCAGACTACCGGGCGAAAAGCCGCCGGCCGAAGTCGGCATGCCGTGAGGCAGGAAGATACCTCTGGCGATCCACCACCAGCCGAAGCGCAGTTGATTGACCTGGTCCGCCTGGACCTGGGACCGCAGGGCCATGAGGATGGACAGGCCCAGGCCCAGACCGAAGATCGACCAGTAGAGTACGGAACGGGAGCGTGAACGGAATGCAGAGTTCATCGGTTTTCGAGCTTCCCCAGGACCGGAGGAAATGTAACATGACGGCTCCGGCCGGAAGGCGGAGTGGTTGATGGAGAATCTGACGCGGCTCGCGGTTCGACGGCCCGTGGCGGTGGTGGTGGTGGCTCTGGCCATTGTCTTGATGGGGCAGTTGGCGTGGCGCCAATTGCCGATCGACCTTCTGCCTGATCTTCAGAGCCCGACGGTCCTGGTGTCCATCCGCTCGGGTGACCGGCCGCCGCTCGAGATGGAGCGTCTCTTCGGCGAACAGGTGGAGCAGAGGCTGTTTACGGTGACTGGCATCAAGGCGGTCGAGGAAGTGGC
>CAYPVD010000293.1:0-1755 GCA_964414055.1 uncultured Fibrobacteraceae bacterium | reverse complement strand
TGGATATCGAAAAGAAGTGGCTGCAACTGGTTCGTATCGACCAGGAACAGTTCGCGTTGTTTTTCGACAAGTACCATGACCGGATCTTTCGCTATGTGTTCCTGCGTCTGGGAGACCACGACCTGGCCGGAGAGCTGACCGGGGAAGTCTTCATCATCGCGTGGAAGCATATCGGTCGCTTCACCTGGCAGGGGTACTCCTTCGGCGCGTGGCTGTTCCAGATCGCCCGGCGCGTCGTCAGCCACGAGATCCGCCGCCGCGGGATGAGACGGGAAACGGAGTTCAAGCCCGAGGTCCACGATTTCGGGGCGGAAGAGGGGCAAGATGCCGGATCTCTGGACCGGGATGACCGGGAGCTGATTCGGCGGTGCGTGGCCAAGCTGCCCCCGGAGCGGCAGGATGTCATTGTCCTGCACTACTGGATGGGCATGACCCTGGACCAGGTCGCCCTGGTGATGAAGACACCGCGGGGAACAGTGTCCAGCCACCTCAGACGGGCGCGCAGGTCGCTCATGGATTTGCTGCAGGAGGCCGGTTTGTCGGGGGCCGCCGTGCGGGGGATGCACAGGCATGAGGCCCGGGATTTCGGGATCGAGGTCGTAGGGCGGAGGAAAAAGGATTTGGCTGATGGCGACTGATTTCGAACAGCTATTGTGCTCCGCTGTGCCGGAGGTTCCCGATCCGGGGGATGTGCGGCGCCTGAACAGGCGCGATCTCCAGCGTGCCCTGGTTCGGCAGGGCCGTCGACGTCGTTGCGCCTCGCACGGTTCGATGATCGGGGTCGCCATGCTGTTGCTCATGGTGGTCTTCGTCGGCGATCTGGGCAGCGACGGCTTCGATGTCACCTCGTCCCGGGAGGTGGGAGACGGCACGCAGCAGTTGGGGATCGACAGGATCCTGCGCCTGGGCCACCGGGGGCAGGCGGCCCCCCAGGTGGAGGGCTGGACTGAGAACGAGACCCGGGAATTCGCCCTTCAGAATTACAACGACGAAGGTAAACTCCTGAGGATCGAGGGGTGGGAATCAGATAAGGGCTCGGTCTGGTCCATGGTGTTTTCAGCCAATATCGGCGGCCGAGAAACTCAGCGGTCCCGCGAGCCCAAGGGGATGGAACCGAAGTTTTCCAGGGAATTCCTGGATTTCATCGTGAATGATCTTCCCTCGGTCAAGGAAGCCCTCAAGGAAATACCCGGCTCCGTGGGCCGGGACGAGGTCATCACCATCGAAGGTGTTCCGCGGGTCTTCCGGACCTGGACCTTCAGCTATCCGGGTCAGGGCACTGTCATTTACCACCAGTGGACAGCCGGCCGTTGATGTCGTAGTAGACCGATAATTGTACTGTCGTAGCTTCCGCGGCCACCATCGTTCCGTCTTTTTTCAATGCGGGTGTCTTGCAGGCGCAGGTGCAGGGTTCGGCCGGGATCTCATCATGATCGGTGACGACTTCAGGCAAGGGCTGTTCTTCCAACTTCGTGTACATCATGTCCTCCAATGCGCTGAAAAGACCCAAGTTACTCCAATATATATTCTTCTAAAAAGCTACGGAATTCCGGCGGGGCCGACAATACCTGAACCATCATTTTCATGACATCCTCGATTCGGCGGCGCTCCCGTCGGCATTCTGGTTCCGGCAGGTCTGATAGAGCCTTCACCCCGCAGCGAGCCAGGTGAGCATGGCACAGGCCGCATAGACGCACCGCCCAGCACGTCGAGCAGCGATCGGCGCAGCCGCGCCAAAAGCCGCTTTCATGGGCG
>CAYPVD010000292.1:0-1779 GCA_964414055.1 uncultured Fibrobacteraceae bacterium | reverse complement strand
GCTCAGGTTTCCCTTGGCCTTGACTGGGGTTACTCCAGCACAACGATCTTCTCATTGCGGTCATTTGCCGAACACATCGGCTCAGGCGGATCACTGGAAACAGCACCGCTGACGTCGGACAACAAGATCTGGAAAACGTTGTTGTCGGCGAACACGGCCTATGCTCTGGCGCCCGGTTGGGGCGTGCGCTTCAATGCCAGGGGCGGTATTTTCGAAGAGCCTGATTTCTCCAACGTATCCAAGGCGATCTACGAGCTCAACGGCATGGTTGATCTGGACTTGAAAGCCAGGACGAAGGTTCCTCTTGGTCTTAGCCTGGGCTACAAATGGGGTTCCCCGTCCGACAATCCCCATTCGGGAATGTCAGCCGCCTTGTTTGGCGTCTGGTACACAGGTAAACCGGATTTCACGATCGGCACGGAGATCGGTTGGTGGCAGCGGCCCGTCAGGAATTCGGAGCAGGACTCGGACGGGGTCATCGCGCTCATCACCTTGCGATACTGGTTCTAGTCGCGGGGGCGCTACCAGCGCCCCGCACCATCCTTCACGATGGTCGGCCGGTTCAGTTCCGCGATGACCAGCGTGGTGAAGCTGCCGGCCATCAGCAGGGCGAGGAACAGCACGACCCAGATCCAGGGTCGGTCATGGAGCCATTTTCTCATCTCAGGGCCCTCGGAAGCGGACTTGCACATCACTGGCCAGTCCGCTGTTCGAATCGGTGAAGGTGAAGTTGAAGTCCTCGGATACAGAATACTCGGACCTGGGCATCATGGCGAAAATGGTCAGCGGTACGTCACTCAGTCCCGCCACTTCCACCCGCGGCTGGGGGATGATGAAATCCACACCCTCGTGGCCCGCCAGGGCGTCCTTTGCCGGCTCGATGAAGTACACCCGCCGCTGGTCCGTCTTGTTCTGGAGCTGCAACGTATAGAGGTTGCGGATCACACCATCGTCGATGGTAAACGGCAGACCCTGTGAACGCATCACCGTCACTTCGAAAGGCTTGCGGTTTCCCGCGCGCATCAGGAACAGCCCCAACAGGGCCAGCATGACCACGGCATAGATGTAGAAACGCGGCCGCAGCAGGCGGCTCTGCCCGGTTTCGAAACCCCGTGAGCTGTCGACGCGGACCAGGCCCTTGGGCTTCTTTATCTTCAGCATGATCTCGTCGCAGGCGTCGATGCAGTTGGTGCAACCGATGCATTCGAGCTGCAGGCCGTTGCGGATGTCGATGCCCGTGGGGCAGACGTCCACGCAGCGCCGGCAGTCGATGCAGTCGCCACCGGTGTCGACACCCTTGCTGCGGGGCTCGCCGCGTTTTTCGTCATAGCCGATGATCACCGTGTCGTAGTCCACCAGTGTGGCCTGCAGGCGTCCGTAGGGACAGATGATCAGGCAGGTCTGCTCGCGGAACCAGCTGTAGTCGAAGTACAGCAGCGCGGTCCAGGACAGGCTCCAGATCAGGGCGGTGGAGTTGCCGGGGAAGAACGGTATCTCGTGCAGCATCTGCCTGGTGGGGATGAAGTAGGCCATGAAGGCGATGGCCAGGTTCCAGCACAGGAAGATGTAGATGGCGTGCTTGAGGATCTTGCGCCACACCATGTCGGCGCCGCCCGCCTTGTTGCGCCGGATGCGGTCGAGGCGCCGGCCCTCGATGATGCGCTCGATGGGTCGGAAGACACCTTCCATGAACACGGTCTGGGGGCAGGCGAAACCGCACCATACACGGCCGAACAGGGACGTTACCACGAACATGGCCAGGCCCAGACCGATCAGCAC
>CAYPVD010000291.1:0-1795 GCA_964414055.1 uncultured Fibrobacteraceae bacterium | reverse complement strand
TCTTCGGCAGCTACGTAGCCGATGGCGGCGCGCAGATCCTGGGCAACGGCATCTTCATGGCCCTGACCATGGCTGCCGTGTACTTCGGCGTGAAGGCGGGCATCGAGCGGGTGGCAAAGATGCTCATGCCCATCCTGTTCGTGATCCTGATCACCCTGGCGATCTACGCCACCACCACGGCGGGCTTCGGCGAAGCCATGACCTTTCTTTTCCGGCCCAACTTCGGTGACCTCACCTCCCAATCCGTGCTCGAGGCCCTGGGCCACGCCTTCTTCACCCTCAGCCTGGGCATGGGCGCGATCCTCACCTACGGCAGCTATATGAACCGGAAGAATTCTATTCCCGTGGCGGCCCTGCAGATCGCCGCCCTCGACACCGTCATCGCCATCCTGGCCTGCGTGGTCATGTTCTCCATCATCTTCACCTTCGACATGGAAGTGACAGCCAGCGCGGGCATCCTCTTCACCACCCTGCCCACGGTCTTCTACCAGTTGACCGGAGGTGGCGTGATAGCGGCCGCGTTCTACATCCTGGTGGCCTTCGCCGCCCTGACCAGCACCATCAGCCTGCTGGAAGTTGTATCGAGCTTCGCCATCGACGACCTGGGCTGGAGCCGCCGACAGGCCGCCATGACCATGGGCGCCACCATTTTCGTGTTCGGGATTCTCAATGCACTGAGTCTGGGCGCCAACGACTGGCTGACCAACCTGCATTTCCTGGGGGAAAGCCACGCGGGCCTCTTCAATACCCTGGACTACCTGGCCTCCAACTGGATGCTGCCCGTGGGCGGGTTGTTCATCGCCCTGTTCGCCGGCTGGGTGATGTCGGCGAACGATACCTGGGACGAGGTGCGCCAAGGGCACGATGGCGCCGGAATGGTATATGCCGGCTGGCGCTTCCTGATCCGCTTCGTGGCGCCCGTAGCCGTGGGCGCCATCATCTTCAGCATCATCTTCCTGGGGATGGAGTACCAGTAGGCCGGCGTCCGCCACGGGCTCAGGGCGCCATGAGTCCGCCGACGGCCTTGGCTGAAGTATCCACTTCGTTCCAGTGCTCCCCGTCATGGTGATAGAGCACACCCCGGCGATCGCGGTATCCGTTGGCCCAGAAGTCGTCGGAGGCCGTGCCCCAGATGGCATCCAGGGTCACGCCGGCGATTTGCCCGCTATGGTGCCAACTGCCGTCCCGGCGTTCCAGGAAATCGGTGCCCCCGTCCTCGCGGGGGGCCAAAGCCACGACCGTGCCGTCATCGAAGCACTGGATGTCGGCGATGCCGGCCCTGGTGTGGCGGTAGTCCTCGGACCAGGCCATACCGTCGTAGTGCAGGATCACGCCTGCGTCGCCACCCACGAAGATGTCGCTGGCCGAGCGACCATCGATGGTGACATAGAGTAGCTCCGGGCCGATGTCGATGGTCTGCCAGACAGTGCCGTTCCAGTGCAGCGTACCGTTGCCCACGGCCCAGACGTTGTTGGGGGCAGAGCCCCAGACCGCCATCAGATCATGATCCACCGGCTCATCCAGGACGTACTGATCACCTTCAAGGCGCAGGATCTTGCCGAAGGTGCCCACCACGAAGACGTGCTCATCGGTGGCCCAGACCCCGCGCCAGTCCGTCAGACGCAGACCGCTGTAGACCCGCTCCCAGCCGCCGGGAGCTTCGCGGTAAACCACCCCCAGATTGCCGGCCAGGTGGACGTGACCCGCCGGGCCGCCCGCCGCCCAAAGTTCGAAAAGCGGCTCACGGTCCTGGCCGAAGATCTCCTTGTACTCGGCCACCAGGTCGGACACGTCC
>CAYPVD010000290.1:1267-1796 GCA_964414055.1 uncultured Fibrobacteraceae bacterium | reverse complement strand
GGGCGGCTGCCAACAACCTGCCCTCCTGCGTCATCGTTCGTTCCTGGGCGTCGAGCAGTTGACTCTCGTAGGTGTCCAACAGTAAGACCCCGGCGGCGGGCAGAAAGACCAGGAGCAAATTGAAGGCCAGCAGGCGGATAGAGATCCGTGAGAGAAAGCGCAGAATGCGGTTGCCGGTCACCGAAATCCCAAGGGTGCCGAGAATGCACCACCGGGTGGTGAATCGAGGGGTGCCGACCAGAACACTACGCTCGGCCTTCCTGGTAGCGGTAGCCGAGGCCGTAGACGGTCTGCACGGCGTCGAACTCCGGGTCAACCGCCTGGAGCTTCTTGCGGAGGCGCTTGATATGACTATCGATTGTCCGGTCGGAAACGAAGGTGTCGTGGGGATAGCCCTCGTCCATCAGCTGCTGACGGGTCTTGACATGTCCGGGCCGTCTGGCCAGGGCGGAGAGAATCATGAACTCCGTCACCGTCAGTGCGACCGGACGCCCACCCAGGGTTGCGAGGTATAGTTGCAGATCCAGTT
>CAYPVD010000290.1:0-1257 GCA_964414055.1 uncultured Fibrobacteraceae bacterium | reverse complement strand
GGGGTTTTTGGGGCGTCCGCCAGGGCCATCCGACGGAAGAGGACCTTGACTCTGGCCAGCAGTTCCCGCATCGAGAACGGCTTGCACAAATAGTCGTCGGCGCCCAGTTCGAGCCCCAGGACCTTGTCGAATTCCTCGTCCTTGGATGTCAGAAAGATGATGGGGAGAACCTCGGACCGGGTTCTCAGCCGGCGGCACAGTTCCAGACCGTCCATACGGGGCATCAAGATGTCGAGAATAGCGAGATCGGGCAGGGACTCTTCGAAGGCCTCCCATGCCTCGGCGCCGTCACTGAAGCGCTGAACGCGGTAGCCTTCCCGTTCCAGGGCCCTGCCGACGCTGTCAAGGACCCCGGGTTCATCATCGACGACTGCAACGGTACCTTCGGTGAAATCATGCATGGATCGAGTGTAACCCGACCATCACAGGTCTTGAATTCCGTCGCCGATCAGGGCAAATGAGATGACCAGCGAAGCAATGGCGAGACCGGGGATGGTCGCCGGCCACCAGGCATCCATCATCACGCGCTGGCCTTCGCTGACCAAGAGGCCCCAGGTTGGTGTCGTAGGCGGCAGACCGAGACCGAGGAAGGAGAGGGTGGCTTCAGCCAAGACGAGGTCCCCGAGTCTCAGAGCGACGTCCTGGGCCACCGGCCCCCGGATTTCCGGCAGGAAGTGCCACGCCCAGACTCGGTACCAGGGAGTTCCGGCGACCCGGGCCGCCATGACGAATGGCCGTTCGCGGACGGACAGGATCTGACCCCTGACCAGGCGGGCAAGGCCCATCCATGATGTCAGGCCCAGGAGGCCGACCAGGGTTGCAGGACCTGGTTCCAGGACTGCGGCGCAGAGAATCAGCAGCAGGAGCGTGGGGAAGGCCAGAAGGCCGTCAACACCTCGCATCAGCAGGCTGTCCGTGACCCGGCCTCCCGTGGCGGCCGCCAGGCCGACCGAGAGCCCGATGATCAGAGCAACCAGGGCGCCCAGGGCGGCGATCATCAGGGAGAGCCGTCCTCCTTTGAGCATCAGATGGAGGAGATCTCTGCCATAGCGGTCGGTGCCGAGCCAGGATCGAAGGGTTCTGCTGCCCGTGATCGTGATCAAGGGTACCTCTTCGCGGGAGTAGCGACCATCGACGATCATCAGGTCTCCGTCCTTTGTGACCGACGGAGAAACCAGTGTCCGACCATCGGTCAGTTCGAGGATCGTGATCAAGGTGCCGGGCGGCTCAACCAAAATCATACAAGAAGCCCACCAG
>CAYPVD010000289.1:0-1804 GCA_964414055.1 uncultured Fibrobacteraceae bacterium | reverse complement strand
ATAGTGCCGGATCATCCAGATGGAACGCGAGCGGGGAAACATGTCCAGCCAGAACAGCAGGTTCTGGCTCTCGACCAGGCACTTGGCCACCACCAGGGGCGCCCGGTCGGCGTTGATCCTGTTCCGGACCAGGTCGGGGTCCGTCCAGCGCAGGTGGTCCTGGAGATCCCCCGCCGAGAGGGGGCTCTCCTCCTCGTAGGTGATGCTGGCCGGATCCAGGCGGAACAGGTGGTGGAACATGGACGTGCCGCTGCGCTGGCAACCTGCGATGAGCAGGACCGTCTTGTCGCAACCGGGACGATAATGCAGGAACTGATGGATCCTCTTGCGCACCAGGAACAGGCGGAAGGCCTGCCGCTCGCCAAAACCGATCCCTTCACCGGAGGAGAGTTTCAAGGGAAAAGCCCTTTACATGCAGGTTATCCGCCGTCAACCAGGTTGTAGCCGTTGTCCCGCAGGGCGGGAGTGAACCCCGCCCCGGTGATCATCTCATCCAGGTCGTCGCGGGACAAGGGATGGCTGATCCCGGCGGCCGAGACGACGCTCTCTTCCATCATCAGGCTGCCCAGATCGTTGGCGCCGTAGTACAGGGTGAGCTGGCCGACGGCCTTGCCCTGGGTCACCCACGAGGCCTGGATGTTGCGGAAATTATCCAGGGCGATGCGGCTGAGCGCCAGGGTGCGCAGGTAGTCCACCGACCCCAGATACCCGTGGGCTTCCACCTGGGCACGGATCTCCGGGATCTGCATCATGGGCGTGCCGCCCGGCTGGAAGGTCCAGGGGATGAAGGCCGTGTAACCGCCGGTGCGATCCTGGCTCTCGCGCAACCGCAGAAAGTGTTCCACACGCTCGGCGTAGCTCTCGATATGGGCGAACATCATGGTCGCCGTGGTGGGCAGGCCCGCCTGGTGGGCCTTCTCCATGATGCCGATCCACTCGTCGGACATGGCCTTGCCCGGGGCCATGATCCTGCGCACGCGGTCGCTGAGGATCTCGGCCCCGCCGCCGGGAATGGAATCCAGTCCGGCCTCCTTGAGGCGCAAGATGACCTCCATCTCCCCCAGCTTGTTCAGCCGGGCGAAATGCTGGATCTCGCTGGGCGAGAAGCCGTGGATCCACATGGTGGGGCAATCCGCCTTGATCGCATGCAGCATCTCCTCGTAGTAGGGCAGGCGCTCCTTGGGGTGATGACCGCCCTGCAGCAGGATCTGGTTGCCGCCGGCCTCGATGACGGTGCGGCACTTGGCCAGGATCTCGTCCTGGGTCAGCATGTAGGCATCCTCATCCCCCTGGTGGCGGTTGAAGGCGCAGAACCCGCAGTCGGCGTAGCACACGTTGGTGTAGGTGATGTTGCGATCGACGATGTAGGTGACCTTTTCCGGATCGCTGCGCCGCAGACGGAGCTGGTGGGCGGTGCGGCCCAGATCGTGCAGCGAGGCTTCCTCGCAGAGGAT
This sequence comes from uncultured Fibrobacteraceae bacterium, assembly GCA_964414055.1. Classification (GTDB taxonomy): domain Bacteria; phylum Krumholzibacteriota; class Krumholzibacteriia; order LZORAL124-64-63; family LZORAL124-64-63; genus JAHJTW01. Next base: position 350 of record CAYPVD010000289.1, on the reverse strand, counting down.
CAGCAGCTCGCCGCCGGTCAGTCGGCGCTCCAGGGCCTCGTCAAGAAGTTCAAGGGCCAGATCCGAGGATGCAGCCGGCACCCGGAAGGGCTCGATCTCGGGCGTGAACTCCGGTGCGGCCTCCTGCCGGGCGGCCTTGAGCTGGATCAGTTCCTGGAACCTGAGCGGATCCATGGGGCCGTGGCCGTTCGTGTCGGAACCAGGTTGCATGATCTTCTCCTCGACGCGGCCGGGCCAACCCGGGGTTCGCCCCCGTACGGGACCCAAACCTGGAATCCCTGCAACAGTGACAAAGAGCATGATCGTGTAAAGTCATTCATAGATTATTGCCCCTCTTGCTGCAAGATGAT
>CAYPVD010000288.1:0-1844 GCA_964414055.1 uncultured Fibrobacteraceae bacterium | reverse complement strand
TGAAGGAACGTTCATCAGTATGGGGTTGCGAAACTGGCGGGATCTCGGGGACTTTCTCCGCGCCCACGCCCTGATCGCCTTCGATATGATGGAATCCAACCCCGTGGCCCGCTTGGCCCGGTACATCTTGGCCTGGATCCGGCGCAAGGGCGTGGAGACCTTCACCCTGCGCGAGGCCTACCAGCCGCTCCGGGCCCGGTTCAAGTCGCTCGCCGAGATGGAGCCACCTCTGGAACTGCTCATCGATCACGAGGTGATCCGCCGCATCTTCGCCTGGTACACCGGCGCCGCCGCCATCACCACGGGCAAGACGGTCTGCCAGCCGACCCAGCCGCATCCTCCGCCGAACACGGCACCATGGAAGAGCGCAAGCGCGTCATCCGCGCCTTCATCGAGCGGCTCACCGTCGATGGCCTATCCGGTCACGCCGAACTCGAAATAAAAAGAATCCCCGATGCGTTGAGCATCAGGGATTCTTTCAAAGTGGTAGCGGGGACAGGATTTGAACCTGTGACCTTTGGGTTATGAGCCCAACGAGCTACCAGACTGCTCCACCCCGCATCCATTTCGTTTTTCGGTCCCGGCTTGCGTCGGGACGGGGAATATAGATAGTGCCCTGGGAGCTGTCAAGAAGCGCCCGAAATAATATGATCTGTCGCCGGATCTGTGGTCCCAGGGCAGTTTCAGTTGGTTGCGGTCGGTGTTACGAACACCAGCACTTCTTCATCGGCCCGGCGCATGTTATATTTCTCCCGGGCAATCTTTTCCAGGGCCTCCGGGTCACTGGCCAGATCCTCAAGTTGCTGCTTCATCTGCAGATTGTGTTCCGAGAGTTCGGCCACTTCCTGCTCCAGATCAGTGGCCCGTGCTTTCAGGTGGGCAAAGGCAAAAATGCCATTTTCCCCCAATTGGACCAGACTCACCAGGACCACCAGGCCAAGGCCGATAAAAACAATGAGGGAACGGCGGGCCAGGGTGTTGCCCTGCGGATTGCCGCGAACAAAACCATCCCTGGCCGTCGGTTTGTTGGTACTCATCTGAAGTTGGCTCCTTCCCACCTCAGTGAACTAGCGCAGGTTGTAGAAACAGTCCAGACCCGGATACACGGCCAGGTCTTCCAATTCCTCCTCAATGCGCATCAACTGGTTGTACTTGCCGATGCGTTCGCTGCGGCACAGCGAACCGGTCTTGATCTGACCGGTGTTGGCGGCCACAGCCAGGTCGGCGATGACCGTGTCACAGGTCTCACCGCTGCGGTGGCTGACCACGTTGGTGTAGCGGGCGCGCTTGGCGATCTCGATGGTCTCAAGGGTCTCGCTCAGCGAACCGATCTGGTTCAACTTGATCAGGATACTGTTGGCGCAACCCTCACTGATGGCACGGCGCAGGCGCACCGGGTTGGTCACCAGCAGGTCGTCGCCCATGATCTGGATGCGGTTGCCGAGGGCCTCGAACATTTTGCCCCAACCGTCCCAGTCGTTCTCGTCCAGGCCGTCCTCAATGGACATGATCGGGTAGTTGTTGACCAGATCCTTGTAGAACTCGATGAGCTGTTCCGCTTGCCAGGGTTCCTTGCCCTCTGCACCGAGGTGATAGGCCCCGTCATGGTAGAACTCGCTGGCGGCCGAATCGATAGCCAGCACGATGTCTTCACCGGGCTTGTAGCCGGCTGCTTCGATGGCCATCACCAGATAATCGAAGGCTTCGCGATTGCTGCCCAGATTGGGAGCGAAGCGGCCCTCGTCGCCCACTGAAGTGGCCAATCCCTTGTCGTGCAGGATCTTCTTGACGGCGTGGAACGTCTCGGATCCGTAGCGCAGCGCCTCACGGAAGTTGGGCGCACC
>CAYPVD010000287.1:0-1875 GCA_964414055.1 uncultured Fibrobacteraceae bacterium | reverse complement strand
GGCAACACGGTGGTCTGGAAACCCGCTTCCAGTTCGGTCTTTTCCGGCTGGTATCTCATGCAGATCTTCAAGGAAGCCGGCTTGCCCGACGGGGTCATCAACTTCGTGCCCGGCAGCGGCGCCCAGGTAGGCAACCCCGTGCTCGCCAGCCGCGATCTGGCCGGCATCCACTTCACCGGCAGCACGGCCGTCTTCCAGGGCATGTGGCGGCAGGTCGGCACCAACATCCACAACTACGCGTGCTACCCGCGCATCGTGGGCGAGACCGGCGGCAAGGACTTCGTGTTCGCCCATCCCAGCGCCGATGTGGACGCCCTGGTGACGGCCCTTGTGAGAGGCGCCTTCGAGTACCAGGGGCAGAAGTGCAGCGCGGCCAGCCGGGCCTACATCCCGCAGAGCCTGTGGAAAGAGGTCAGGCAGAAGCTGCTGGCCGAGATCGAGACCATCGTCATGGGCGACGTGACCGACTTCCGCACCTTCATGGGCGCGGTCATCGACCGGGGCGCCTTCGAGACCATCAAGGGGTACATCGATCGGGCCAAGAGCCGGGGGGCCCGCGGCAAGGCGCGCGTGATCGCCGGCGGCGGTTGCGACGACAGCAAGGGCTACTTCATCGAGCCCACGGTCATCGAGGCCAAGGATCCCCACTACGAGAGCATGGTGCAGGAGATCTTCGGGCCCGTGCTGACCATCCACGTGTACCAGGACAAGGATCTGCTCAAGACCCTGCGCCTGTGCGACACCTCGTCGGCGTACGCGTTGACCGGAGCCATCTTCGGCCAGGACCGCGCGGCGCTGGTCAAGATGCAGAACGAGCTGCGCGGCACCGCCGGCAACTTCTACATCAACGACAAGCCCACCGGGGCGGTGGTCGGTCAGCAGCCCTTCGGCGGCAGCCGGGCCTCCGGCACCAACGACAAGGCCGGCAGTTACCTGAACCTGGTCCGGTGGGTCAGCCCGCGGACCATCAAGGAGACGTTCGATCCGCCGCGGGCGTACAAGTATCCGTACATGTCCAACCGCTAGCGTCGACCGGAAACGAGCGGGCAGGGGCGGCCATGGGGTCGCCCCTGCTTCATGTCCGGCCGTCGGTCGTCAGACGGACCAGGGGGCCGCTGTCCCCGGTGTCGAAGGCGGTCTGGACCGCAGCCAGATAGGCCGGTCGCTGCTCGGCGGGAATCAGGAACCAGGAGCCGCCGCCGGCAAGCATCATCGCTCCGTGAGCCAGGCGAGCCAGGCGGCCGTTGCCTGTGGACCAGGGTTGGATCCACAGCAGCGCCAGATGGGCCAGCACCGGGTGCCGGAGGAGGTCTTTGCGTGCCAGGAGCAGATGCAGACAGGCGGAGATGTCCTCGGGGGCCGGCGGGGTGTGCTTGACCGGAAAGGCCGCGCACCGATCCTGCCTGCCGCGCCCGATGTCCTGCGGCTGCAACAGGCCCGCCTGGGACCAGGGGGTCATCAGGGCGCGGTGCCAGCGGGGAAGATCCTGCTCCAGGACAGGGCCGGGGGCGTCACCGGTCAATAGGCGCATGGTGGTGAGCTTGAATTCCCGCTGACAGGCGAGGTAGCCGTCCAGAGCGGCCAGAACGACCGGGTCGATCTCGCCCGGCAGGAAATCCCGGGGTTCGGGGGCCTTGATGCGCGCGGCCGGATCGGGCGCCGGCCAGGGATCGTCCGGGCTGGGCGGGCAGAGCTTGGCGGCCCGCGTCCTGACCAGTTCCCGGGTTACGGGGATCCCGGCCAGGTTCAGGGAGTTCCACGCATCGTGCAGCAGGAGATCGGAGGCCGCCGCCAGGCGGGGCACCAGGGGGCGGGTGGGCGTTTGGGGGGATTCCGGAGAGATCGCAGCCCATTGAGACAAGAGCTGATCGAGCC
>CAYPVD010000286.1:0-1885 GCA_964414055.1 uncultured Fibrobacteraceae bacterium | reverse complement strand
CGGGCCAGGGTTTCCTGCAGCTCATGTTGCGACAGCCGGAACAGCGGGCTGCGCAGAACCGTGGCCAGGGCCACGTCGTCCTCGGGCCACACCAGCCAGCGCAGCAGCGCCAGCAGGTCCTGCACCTCGCGGGTCGAGGCCAGGGCCCCCCGCCCCGAAGGATTGATGGGAATGAGCCGACGGCGGAACGCGTCCTCGTAGATCCCCACCCGGGTCCGCGACCGGAACAGGACCAGCACGTCGCTCCACCGCAGAGGACGCGGCGTACCGTCCTTCTCCCAGGTCGTCGTCCCGCCGTCCACCAGCCGGCGCACCAGGGTGGCCGCCGCCTCGGCCGCCAGAAGGTCACCGCCGTCCCGCCCACCCTCCGGAGGTTCGAAGGGAGGCATGACGCACAGCAGACCCGGGGCCTCGTCACGCCGGCCCATCTGGACCAGATCCTCCGGATCGTTCACCCCCAGATCGGCGGCCAGCGGAGGATGGAAGAAAAGCTCTCCCACCCCATGGACCACCGCCGGCAGGCTGCGGAAGTTCGTGGGCAGGGTCAGCACCTCGACCCCGCCGGCGGCCGCTGATTCGTCGGTCCCCGCCCAAGACTCGGCCGAGGCGCACAGGGACCGGAATATCCGGGGCTCGGCGCCTCGGAAACCGTAGATTGACTGCTTGACGTCCCCCACGAAGAAAACCGTAGGCAATGCGGTCTGCCCCGACCCTCCGGCCAGGAAATCATCGCTGAGGGGGCGCAGGATGTCGTACTGGTTGGCGTTGGTGTCCTGGAACTCGTCCACCATGATGTGGGTGATGGAATCGTCCAGCCGGAACAGCAGGGACAGGGCCCGGGCCTCATCGCCCATGAGGCGACGCGCCCAGCCCTCGAGGTCCTGGAAATCCACGGCGCGGTCCCGGCGCTTCAATCCCTGGTAGATGTCCAGGGTCCGCAGCCCCAGCTGCAGGAAGGCGGCGTTCTTCCGGTAAAGGGTCCTCAGTTCGATGCGGCGCGCAAGATCCAGGATCCCGGCCCCGGCCGTCATCACCAGTTCCTCATAACGCGCGTTGAGATCCGGGAACTTCTTTCCCTGGGAGAACTTGCGCACGGTACCCGACTTGGTCAGCAGCACCTGCCGGGCCTGGGTCACCGCCTGGGCAGCCGTCTGTTCCGCCGCGGCGCGAGCGGCCGGACCATCGGCGCTCCCGACCCTGGCGGCCGCCTGGCCACAGGCTTCGGCGGCGGACCGGGCCTGGGTCCTGACCTTGGTCTTCGAGGTGGCGGTCAGGTTCCCGGCCTCGTCGCCCAACGTCTGGAGGACCTCGTCCATGCCCGGTCCGGCGAATTCCTCCAGAGCCCCCGCCAGATCTTCCAGAAGGTCGGCCAGGACCGGCTCCTCCCGCGGGGCCAGATGGGGAAAGAGGATCGCCTTGAGCTCGGCGGCCATGACAGGCGCCAGGTGCGCCAGATCGCCTCCCTCCTGCTCCTGTTCCCCCGCCAGCCTGGCCGCCCAGCGCTCCAGGCGCATGCGGCCGTTGAACACCCGACGCAGGGACAGGCGAATGGCGGCCGGATCCTTGCCCAGACGCCGCGCCGTGGTCGCAAGATCGTCATCCAGGGCCAGCACCTTCTCCATCTCGTCCAGGGCCTCTTCCTCCAGCTCCGCCGTGTCCTCGATCACCGTGTAGCCGGGGTCCAGTCCCGCCTCCAGGGCGAAGCGCCCCAGGATCATCTGACAGAAGTGATGGATGGTGCCGATCTTCAGCCCCTGGGGATGTTCCAGGATCTGCGTGTAGAGGCCTGCGGCCCGCTTCTTTTCCCGCTCCTGCGGCCGGCGCCCCAGCAGGGCCTGCAGACGCCCGGCCAAGGCTTCGCCCTCCAGGGTTGAAAGGTCGACGG
>CAYPVD010000285.1:0-1889 GCA_964414055.1 uncultured Fibrobacteraceae bacterium | reverse complement strand
TGGCGCAGAAGGACCTGGCGGTCGAGGCGGGCCGCCTTGCCGCCGCCGAGATCACGCCCATCGACGACGTGCGCGCCACGGCGGAATACCGCCACACGGTGCTGGGCAATCTGGTGAAGAGGTTCGTGGGAAATCTTTGAAGATCCCGCATGTCTGTTCGATGGATTGTGCCGGAACAGTCGGCCGGCTGTCCCTTTCCACTCCTTGCATCCATACCGGCTCAGGGTCGGTCCGCGTCCCCATCCTTGTCCGGAGGGTCATCCGGAAGCTCATCCGGCAGCGACACGAGCTCCCCCACGAAACAGGTGGCGTTCTTGACGAACAGCACGTTGGGCAGCCCCTCGGTGAGGGCCTCCATGCGGGCGGCGTACTCGGCCTCCTGGCCCGCCTCGGGTGTGGCCAGCCCCATGACCACGAGTTCGGCTTCGCGGCTGCGCTCGCGGATCACCTCGGCCACCTTCACCTGCGGATCCCGCAGCATCACCTCGATGTCCGCCCGGATGCGGATGGCCCGCAGCAGACGATGCAGGTTGCTCTCGGTCTGCCGCCGCATCAGCTCGGTGGAGGCCAGACTCATGATGCGTATGCGGGCGTGCCGCCACGCCGGGTCGCCGGTCATCAGGTAGGTCAACAGCAGCATCAGGTCGCCGTTGCGCTGCAGGCCGCCCCACCAGACCATGATGCGCGGTTCGATGGATGTCGTCGGCACGGCCAGGGAGTCCTCCACGCGCGCCAGGATGATGGACTTGTTCATGAGCTCCAGGCGGCGCAGGGCGCGCAGGAACTCGACCTGCAGTTCCCGGTCGGTGGGCCAGCCCAGCAGCACGGTGTTGCTGGCGATGCCGCCCATGCCGTTGGCCTGGGCCACATCCACGATGCCGTCCACCAGGTCGCGCGCCAGGTCCACCTCGGGAAAGGCGATAAGCCCGGCCGTCTCCAGATCGGTGCGCATGCCTTCGCGCGCGGCCGTCAGCGCGGGGTTGTCCACCTCCTTGTCGACCAGCAGCTTGCAGACGGTCACCACGCCGCGATGGCGGCAGAACCAGTCGGCCAGGCGCACCAGGTTCATCTCCTTGCCCAGGTCCGAGACGAAGACCAGGATGTGCGGTCGCCAGCTGCGCGGGGTCAAGGGGTGCCGGTCGAGCTGGACCAGGGCCCAGCGGATGAGGTTCTCGTAAAGGCCGCGCCGTGCGTCGCCCCAGCCGGTGGAGAACTCGCGGCGGGTCAGGCCCAGGTACAGGCCCAGTTCGGCGGCCAGGGCGACGAGGCCAGCCAGCGGGTTGATGAGCACCATGACCGCCAGGCAGGCCACCCCTCCAGCCAGGTTCAGCAGCCACGGCGAGCGCAGCCGCGGCCGCCAGCTGGGGTCGCCGCTGAGGGCCTCGAAGGCCGCCACCACGTTGACCGCCCCGTACACCGTCAGGAAGAACATGGAGACCACCTCGGCCACGGTGTTCAGATCGCCCAGCAGCACCGCGCCCAGGGCCAGCAGCACCGAGGCGATCAGGGCGCGCAGGAGGTGGGGTTCGCCGTGGCGGCGGTGGTCGAAGAAGCGCGGCGCCAGCCCGTCGTGGGCCAGGGCCTGCAGGGTGCGCGGGGCGCCCAGGATCGAACCCACCGCCGAGGAGAAGATGGCCGCCCACAGGCCCGGCAACACCAGATAAGCCCCGCCCTGGGCGACGCGGGACCATACCAGGGGGTCGGTGCGCAGGGCCTCGGGCGTGGCGCCTCGGGCCAGCAGCCAGGGCACCACGAGATAGACGGCCAGCCCGGCCAGCACCGCGGCGAAGGTACCCCGGGGCAGCGAGCGCATGGGATCGCGCAGATCGCCCGATAGGCCCAGGCCCGCCATGACCCCGGTGACCGCGGGGAAGAACACGGCGAAGCCC
>CAYPVD010000284.1:0-1906 GCA_964414055.1 uncultured Fibrobacteraceae bacterium | reverse complement strand
GGATGCCTCGTAGTCGGTCTGGGTCCAGTCCCCGGTGGCTGACAACTTGCTCTCCCATGCCACACCGATCTCGATCCGGTCGGAAACCACGCCCTGGGCGCCCAGGGTGAAGTTGACCCCGTCCAGGTCGAAATCGCTCTGGTGGTGGTAGCTGTTTTCCGGCGTGACGAAATCGCGGTCGCGCATGATCTCGGTCCTGGTCCCGAAGGCATAATGCGCTGCGACCCCCAGGGACACCCGATCGGCCAGATCGTAGCCCACGCCCACCGAAAGGTCGCGCAGGGTTCCACTGACCTCGCGCCCCCGTTCCTCGATGATCATGTCCCGGGCCGGCTCGCCGTTGCCCGGAGGATAAGGACTGGGATTGCGCAATTCCTCGCCGAAGGTGTAGTCGAAGGGATAACGATCGGTCAGGGACAGACCCACGCCGAAGGGGGACTGTTCCCCGGCCGGCCGGCCGGCAAGGGCGAAGCCCGTGGCGAAGTAGTGGTCGCGGTTGCTGGCGATGGCGGCATCGGTCACGTAGCTGTCGAAGGAGTCGAAGAGGGGCTGGAAGCGGTCCTCATGCTCCTGATCCAGGACCATGGCCGCATCCAGACGGTAATTATCCGCCCGGCTCAGCAAGGCAGGATTGAAGACCGTGCTGAAGCCGCCGCGGTACAGGGCCGCACCCGTCCCTCCCATGGCGTTGATCTCGGCGCTGAACCACCCCATCTGGTCCCCGTAGGAGGCATCGATCTGGGGCGTGCCCAGGGACGCTCCCGCCATGAGCAGGGACATTCCCAGCAGAACGATCACCGCGGGCAGCATACGGCGCGGGGCGCCGCCCGCCGTGTGCCGGCCACCTTCGTTGTGCAGTCGATTCGTATTCATGTCTCCAGTCTCCTCGATCTATCAGAAGGTGTAGTCCATCTGCAGACGGACAATGGTGTCATCCTTGGGGGCGTAGTCGGCGTCGGGTTCGTTCCCGCTGGGATCCCCGAAACGGCGGACGTCCACGAAGGTCTTGGGCAGATTGTGGTCGCGGGTGACCTTGAGCTGAAAGAGCATCCGCTGGGACACCCGGCTCTGGATCTTGAACCAGTTGCGGAACCCCTGGCCGTCCAGCAGGACGAACTCGTTGCCCTCGAAGTTCCACAGGAAGCCGTCGTACACCGACGAGGCGAACATGAGCTTGATGCCGGGCGTGAGGTTGTGCTCGTAGCGCACCTCGAAGGCGTGGGCGGGCATGCCCGCGGTGCCGACGGAGGGGTCGCCCGCCCCGGAATCCGGCGTTCCGCCCAGGCGGGGCCGTGGCGGGAACATGACGTTGCTGGTCATGTACATGAATTGCAACCGGTTGTAGTTGCTCAGCATGGTGATGAGCTGCCAGCGCGTCTCCCAGTTGCGGTAGGTCCGCACATCCTCGGGGTTGTTCTCGGTACGGCTGCTGTAGCGGTGCCGCACACGGAACCGGACGTTGAAGATGGGCTGGTACTCCGCCTTCAGGGTGTAGCGGGTAAGATCGGCCCCGTCGGCCTTGCGCAGCCAGTGATCGAACGACAGCCCGCTGAGGGTCAGCGCCCGGCTGATGCGGTAGCGCGTCTCCAGGTACAGGCCCTTCTCGGCCTTGGGCTCCGGCGTGCCGGTCTCCAGCCAGGTGTACAGGTCGTCGTTCAGACGGTACGGGGCGTCCAGCAGGGTCATCTCGTAGCGGCTGTCGTTGCTGAAGGCCCGGCCGTAGGGGTTGTCGAAGCCCACGTCGTAGTCGCGCCAGATGCCCAGGACGTGCAGGTTGTCCCACTGGGCGAAGGTGTTGATGATGTAGGCATCGGGGTTCTTGGACGAGAAGAAATCGTTGCGGGGATCCTGCACGAAGGCGTACTCGCCCTGGACCGCCACGTTGCCGACCACTGCCTGCCCCTCG
>CAYPVD010000283.1:0-1910 GCA_964414055.1 uncultured Fibrobacteraceae bacterium | reverse complement strand
CCGGGCTTGACGTAGCCTTCTTCCACCATGATCTGGTGTCCGATGCCGCGGCCGGCCGGGTACGCGTCCACGCCCTGTTCGGCGGCGAATTCGGCGATGGAGCGGTACTTGGCCTGGTTGGCCTCGCCCAGGTCCTGGATGTTATGGTCCAGGGTGAACACCGGCTGGCGCGGATTCTTGAACCGGGGCACGCCCAGGCCTTTGAACTTGACCATGACCGCCGAGGTGTTGTCATGGGTCATGACATGGTCGGGAACGAGGGTGACGTAGTCGCCGGCGTGCACTTCCTGGCCGTCGGCCAGGCCGACGGCGTGGTTCTGGACGATTCTCTCGATAACTGTCTGGGCCATGGCTGCTCCCTGGCGGTGGATCAGGTCGATGTTGACGGTGGCCGGCCGGTTTCCCGGGGATAAGCGGGCCGGTCACCGCGGGTGTAAGTCCAATCTAACACCTGGACCGGGAGCCGAAAAGGTGGGTTGTGCCCAAAAGAATGTCGCTGGCCCGCCGGTTGCCTCTGCCCGGTCATGCGATTTCTCAGAAAACTGCCCCAAAACTGGCTTCCGCCCCATTGCCCGAACCCTAACTGCAAATTCCACAGGCCAATGCCTGATGGGTTCCCCTGCAAAAAAGACGGCTCCTTCACCAGATCATCAGACAACCGCAGGATACAGAGATTCCTCTGCAAACACTGTGGCCGCTCCTTCAGCACACAGACCTTCAGCATCACATACTGGTTGAAGAAGCCTACCCTGCCCATCGAGGCCTTCACAAAGTTCACAGGCGCCATGTCGAACAGACAGCTAGCCACCGACCTCGGACTCCACCCCAACACCATCGACAACCTCCAGGCTCGTATCGCAAGGCATTGCTTCCTGTTCCATGCCAGGGAAATGGCCAAGACCGATCCCCCGGCCGCTGTCGTCGTCGACGGCTTCGCCTCCTTCGAACTCAGCCAGTACTACCCCTTCCAGCATCACATAGCGGTCGAAAAGGACACCGATTTCTTCTGCTACTTCACCGACAGCGAGACCAGACGCTGCGGCAAGATGACCGACCGGCAGAAGAAGCGCAGACAGCAACTGGAAGCCAGAAACGGCCGTCCTGACCCCCAGGCCGTGCGCAAGGACATGACCGAGCTGTTGCAGGTGACACTTTCGGGCCGCAAGTCAGCCACCGTTTACAGTGATGCCCACAAGGCTTACCCGAAGGCTATCCGGGCCGTGGACTGTGATGTGACCCACCTGGTGACTCCGGGCAAGGAGCATCGGGACCGGAACAACAACTTGTGGGAAGTGAACTTAACAGATTTGCAGATCCGTCATTACGGATCGAATCACAAGCGAGAGACGATCGCCTGGTCGAAGCGGAGGCAAGGAAGCGCGGAGCGGATGGGGATTTTCCTAGTATTCAAGAACTATGTGAAGCCGCGGCGAGTGAAGCAGCCGCGTGGTCCGACCCCGGCGATGGAGCGAGGGATGCTGGACAGGAGTTTGGCAGTGGATGAGATCTTCCAGGGACGTATCTTTCGAGATCATGTGGATTTACCGCCGCGTTGGGCGGAGTACTATGACCGGCTGGTGGAGACGAGGGCTTTGGATAGGAACCGGAGGCATGAGTTGAGGTACGCGAGGTAGGGAGATCTCCCCGGAGCGGTGGTTACCCGTTCCGGGGAGAGATCAGCGACATTCTCTTGGGCACAACCTACCACTCACGACGCGGGGGCCGGGCGCCCCGATCACGAGCCTCGTTAACCCGCAAACTACGACCGCCAAACTCCGCCCCATCCAGGGCATCGATAGCCGCCGCCGCATCTTCCGGGGGCATCTCCACGAAGCCGAAGCCGCGCGGCCGTCCCGTCTCCCGGTCGTTGATCAGGCTGACCTTGCTCACCTCGCCGTACTTGTCGAAAA
>CAYPVD010000282.1:0-1977 GCA_964414055.1 uncultured Fibrobacteraceae bacterium | reverse complement strand
CGTCCCGCACCAGGATGCCCCCCGCGGCAAACGGCATGTAGAACCACTTGTGGGGATCGACGGTGATGGAGTCCGCCAGTTCAATACCCGTCAACATGGAGCGGTACATCTCGGAAAGAATCACGGCGCCGCCGTAGGCCGCATCCACGTGGAACCAGCAATCGTAACGTTTCGCCAGCTTCGCCAGGTCAGGCAGCTTGTCCACGCTGCCCGTGTTGGTCGAACCGGCAATGCCGATGATACAGCAGGGCAGCAGTCCGGCGGCCTTGTCCGCCTTGAGCGCTGTTTCGAGGGCCTCCGTGTCCATACGGTACTTGTCATCCAGGGGCAACTTGCGCAGTTGGCCGCGGCCCAGTCCCAGCAGGTCCACGGCCTTGTCGAAGCTGTAGTGCCCCTGGCTCGACACGTAGAACGTCAGGCGCGCCAGATCCTCTCCCGGTGGCTCCTGCTGGTCGAGGCGGGAAAGGTCGCGGCCCAGGCTGCGGTTGATGGCCAACTTCAGACCCGTGATGTTGGCCAGGGATCCGCCGGCCACGAAGGTGCCGAAGCTGCCTTCGGGCAACCCGAACAGATCGCACAACCAGCGAATTACCCGTTTCTCGATGGCCGTGCCCGATGGGGCGTGTCTCCAGGACGCGGTGTTCTGGTTCATGGCCGCCACGATGGTCTCGGCAAACACCGATACGGGCAGGGGGGCCGGATTCATCATGCCGAAATAGCGGCGACTGCCTATGGCCATGGTATTGGGAAATACCCTGGTGCGCAGATCGCTGAGCAGTTCGGTGAATGGCACGCCCTCTTCCGGCAGGGGCTCGGCGAACATCTCGTCCAGGCCCGCGGGTGAGAGGGGCCCGTAGACCCGGCGACCCTCCAGCCCCTTGAGATACTCCACCACCAGATCCACCATGGCGTAGCCCATCTCGCGCAGCCCCACTTCGTCGGTGGGCTGCTCCAGGGCGGCTCGTTCGAAGGCATCTGTTGTTGTCTCATCCGGCGGCACACCGGCAAAAGGCCGCGGCCGGGCCAGGGGATCATGCTTGGGCGCAGTCACGTCATGGTCCTTTCACGTCGCCTGCGTCGGGCAGGGCGGGAAACTCCCCGGCCGCGATGGCGTCCAACACGGCGGCGGCGCCCCCGGCGGCGACATCGGTAGTGACGTGATCGGCGCGGATCCGCACGGCCCGGGGACTGTTGCCCATGGCCACACTCGCTCCCGCCACCTCGAACATGTCAAGGTCGTTGAAGTTGTCCCCGATGGCCACCGTCCGTTCCATGGGAATGCCGTAGAGATCCGACAGGATTCGCAGACCCGCATCCTTGCCGCAACTGGCGTCGAAGACCTCGGCCCAGGAGTAGCGGCCCTCTCCCAGCAGGGAACGGGTATTGATGGTCCGCACGCGCTCGCCGAACTCGGCGGTCACCGCCTCGGACAACTTCACGACGCGTGGCGTCTCGTCGATGGTTCCCACTTCGAGAGCCTGCTCCCATGACAGTTCCAGCAGGTCGGGCACCACGCGCAGACGGCCCACGTTATCGCGACGGCCGGTCAGGTAGCGCTCGAGCACCGGGTTCAGGGGACTGGTCTCGTGATAGAGGAACCCTCCGTCCTCATCGGTACCGTAGATCATGGGTACGGTGGAATGGGCCCGGAACAGGCGGATCAGGCCCGTAATCCGCTCGCCGCACAGCGTACCCCGGGAGATCTGTCGGCGCGGATCACCGGCGTGGACCAGGGCGCCATTGAGCAGGACCAGGGGCAGGTCGGCGGGAAACCAGTTGGACCGCTCCAGCAGGCTGGTCAGCGAGGGCAGGTTGCGCCCCGTGCAGACGGCCACCACGTGACCTGCGGACCGCACCGCATCCAGGGCGCGGATCTCCCGCGCCGCCATGGTATCCGCCACCTCGGTGTTGACCAGGGTGCCGTCCACATCAATGGCTATCAGCAGTTTGCGAGGGGAATCCACGGAGTACTCCTCA
>CAYPVD010000281.1:0-1998 GCA_964414055.1 uncultured Fibrobacteraceae bacterium | reverse complement strand
CCCATCAGGATGAGCTGACCCCGGTTTTTGCGCAGCCAGACCATGACCGTGGTGTTCTCAAGCAGTTCACCGTGCTCGGTGTGGCCGCTGAGGAGCACATCGCCATTGGGATGGGTTGCGATCACCCGGCGGTCCATGTCAAAGACCGGAATCGATGTCTTGAAGACCGGCGCCCCGCGCGAGAAGATGCCGCCGTGTGGGGGCATGCCCCAGGTCAGCGGATGGTTGGGCAGGAAATCAACCGCCAGGAAGGCGCCGGGAACCAGGAGCCCCTTCTCCTTGAGTTTCTTTGAGATGTCTTGGACCGGCAGTTGGAATTTTTCGGGTTGTTCATCCTTGTCTGGTGCCGGGATCTCCAGGCTGTCGAGGAAGATTCCGGTCGAGCGGCCCCATGACACGACGATCCCGCCGCCGTCGATCCAGGCGGCCAGTTTCTTCATCCCATCATCGGAGATCGCCTTGGTGAACTCCGGGGGGTAGGTCACCTGGGAATAGTGATCACCCCGCTTCCGCCGACCCTCTCGCAAAACCTCCTTCGACTGGTTCGGGAAGAGCACGACGTCAAACCGACCCTCAAGGTCGGTCTCTTCGATATCGCCGGGACGCAGGACGGTGAAGGGAATACCCGCCTGATCGAGGATGAAGCGGGTCCAGCCGGCATCCATGTCGTGGAACCAGCTCTCCACCAGGGCGATCCGGGGTTGGTCAACTTTGGACATCGGGGTCTCGGGCATGGTTGCAAGAGCCAACGGTGGCGTTGCGGCATCCTCGGCCAGAGTCTTCAGCTTGGACCGGGATCCCGTGATGACGAAGGAGCCGGCCCTGAGTGTCATTCCTTCAATTTCGAGGGACTCGGTCAGCCGCCGGACCTTGAGGCCGTTTTGCAGTGCGGCCCAGGCGGTCACGTGTGAGGCGTTGTCGCCTGCAGGCCAGGCCAGGGCGGCGAAGTCCTTGGGGAGTTCGGGCGCGTTTGACCGGGCCGAGAAGTCCGCAGGCAGGTCCTCAAGAGCGGCCTCCAGATCCGACGAGCGGACGTCAACCTCATGGCAGACGAGACCCCGGTGGCGGGGCAGGGACCAGCTGGTGATGTCATAGGGCCGGATGACCTTGCCGTCGGGCACGTAGTGGCGAACGGGATAGCGCTGGTCTTCCATTACTTCCTTGATGAAGGCCCGGTAGGGCTGGGCCAGGGAAATGACGACGGAACCCTCGGGGAAGACCCTGCCATTGACCTCGACTCCGGCATTGAGGTGCTGCGCCTTGATGCCGTGTTTCCCAAGGAGGGAGACCAGGTTGGGCAGGGCGCCCCGGTCGGTCTGTTGGAGGGGCAGGACGTAGTAGAAGGGTGCCTCGGTACGGCCCCGTTCGACCTCCTCGGCCGACAGAACATTGCGGGATCTCAGGATTTCTTTGTCCAGGGAGGCTGCGGTCGAAAGGATGGAATGATGGGAACTGAGTTCGTAGCGAACGATGTCACCCAGCCGCCACCATCCGCCCTCCCATGGCGATGTCATGTTGACGCTCTTGGCATACTCGGCCAGCCCCTTGCCGCGAACCTGAAGCTCGTTGGGTTCAACGTAGACGGGGGTTGCCGTCTTGCAGCTTGCCGCCTCGGTCAAGAAAGAAATGACGTTTTTCCACAAGGAGGTCTCGGTCGACCCCGGCCAGTAGTTGTCGAAGAGCCAGTGGCTTGCGACGCCGTCGAGACCGTCCCGGGCCATGTCCTGCTGGAGCCTGGAACCGAAGACCGCTGACCAGTTCCACAGGCTTTCGTCGATATTCTCGGCGATGGGATCGTGGTTCTCCGGGATGGAGTAACGCGGACCGGTCTGGCCCATCTGGTGTTTTTCCACCAGGACCTGGGGGAACCACTCGGTCGAGTAGAGTCGATTGATCACCCGGGTGTCGTCCTGGGTCAGTGTCACGAAGTCCCGGTTGTTGTCGTGGCCGACGTAGCGGTGGTAGACACCGGGGAGCGTTGATGCCTCGTAACGGGTG
>CAYPVD010000280.1:0-2019 GCA_964414055.1 uncultured Fibrobacteraceae bacterium | reverse complement strand
GGCCGCCCAGGTGGACGCCCAGCGCTGGATCTACCAGTCGGGCCTGCCGGAGAACGCGCCGCACTTCACTTCGGCCCGTCTGGAGATGCTCCAGAACCTGGCGCGGGGCTGGAGCGACGGCCTGCGTCCCGATCCGGCAGAGGCCGCCGGTTGGAGCCCCGAGGACTGGCAGATCTTCCTGCAGGACCTGCCGCGCAAGCTGCCGCAGGAGGACTGCCGCTGGCTGGATGAGAACTTCCATCTCACCGAGCAGGGCAACGCCGAGATCCTCAGCAACTGGCTGATCATTGCCGCCAACAGCGGTTACGAGCCGGCCTTCGCGCGCATCCGCGACTTCCTGGCCGAGGTCGGGCGCATGAAGTACCTCAAGCCCCTTTACACGGCCCTGCATTCCAACGAGCAGACCAGGACCATGGCGGTGGAGATCTTTGCCGACAATGCCGGCAGCTACCATCCCATCGCGCGCGGGGGGCTGGAGAGGATCCTGGCGAGCTAGGTTCGATCGCCGCACCGGTTGATCATAGCGGTCGGGCTCGCGTGGCCCGACCGCTTTTTGCAGGGGGTGTTTCCATTCAGGGTTGACAATGCTCCGGGGCCACTCTAGGCTCAATCCGTATCCCAGCAGCTTTTCCCATGGGGAGCGTCGTTCGATGATCATTACCGACCATGCTCCGGTCACCTTTGCAGGGCGGGATTATCCTTCCCTCCTGTTCCCGTACCCGCGTTTAGAAACGCGGGCGTTGCTGGTCTGCTAACCAGCGGATCCAGATACGGGAACCAGGCAACCGATTCCGCTGGTTGCCGAGTTCTTCCTCGCTCATGCCCGCGTTGCGATGATGGGTCTATCCGGGTCCAGGCGCGCTGGTGCGCCTGCGCCGGGCCCATCGGGACACGCGCCCGCATGCGGGCCGGCAAGGGAGAGGCAACATGCATATCGATTCCCACATCACCGCCAAGTTCAAGCGTATGCACGCGAGGGTCAGGTTTGCGGAGGTTCGCCTGGGTTGGCGCCAGAACTCGCTTCAGGATGCGGTCGCCTTCCGGTTCGATATCGGGAAGGATGCCCGCGGCCAGTTCTTCGACCTGCGCCTCAATCCGGTCAAGGTGAAGGATGTTCTGGTGTTGGATTCCCGACCCCGCGAACGCCACCTGTTGCTGATGGTGCGTGAGCAGATCAGGGAGGACCGGCTGCTTGTCGTGAAGGATCATCGGGTGCTCATGGGACACGATGAGAGGGAGTGGTTCCTGGCCGGTTTGCCCGAATCCCAGCGGGTTACCACGGTCCGGCAGGCCATGGAGGCGCTGAAGCCTGACGATGTGAAGGTCAGTCAGGCCAGGCACGGGGTCAAAACCAGGAACCTCAACAAGCGCAGGAATGGTGGTTTCAAGCGCCAGGGAGAATGGTTCTTTATTCCCGTGCACGGTCTCCCTGAGTCCTCCGAACTTGTCCATCGCAATGAGCCCCTGCAGCGGGGGGCGGGCAAGCCGCATATCGCGCAGTTCCTGGTGCGCACCGGTGGGCGGACCGGTTATGTCCGTTCCTGGGGCGGAAAGGTGTATGAACAGGAGGAATGGCACTCCCTGATCAAAGAGGGCCGTGGCGGCAATCCGAGGAGTTGGCAGATCGTCACCATCGAACCGGAGATCTATGTCAGGGGCAGGGTTCGTCATCCGGATCACAAGACCGTTGATTTGCCCGGGTGGCACCGCGTGCTTCCCAATACGGAGCAGGAGTCGGGCACGTTCCTGCCCATTGCCTATGTGGACTAGCTTTTGCCCGGCTCCGTGGTCGATCCGGATTCCCCGGCGCGGTAGATGGCCGCGGCCACCTCCAGCGTCGCCAGGCCGTCGGCGAAGGTCACCGGCGCCGGGGTCCGGTCCCGGACACTGGCCAGCCAGGCCTGGAGCACCGCAGGCAGGGTGGGGACCGCCGCGCTGACATCGAAGCGTTCTTCATCGGTGCCGCGGCGCAGCACCACGCCCCCTGTCAGGTAGTCCGCCCATAGCTGGCCTTCAGTG
>CAYPVD010000279.1:0-2023 GCA_964414055.1 uncultured Fibrobacteraceae bacterium | reverse complement strand
GGGCCCGAATTCCAGCAGGACCTGCCGGCAGGCCCCGCACGGCGGGGTGGGCACCTTCCCGTCGGCGCAGACGGCGATGGCCGCGAAATCGCGCTCGCCCTCGGCCACGGCCCTGAACACCGCCGCCCGCTCGGCGCAGATGGAAAGGCCGAAGCTGGCGTTCTCCACGTTGGTTCCCCGGTAGATCTTCCCGCTGCGCCCCAGCAGGGCCGCCCCCACACGGAACCGGGAATAGGGCGAGTAGCTGTTCAACCGTACCTCGCAGGCCGCAGCTACCAGGTCGTCGTAGTCCCTGCTCAAGATGACACCCCCCGGGTGATGACATCCCAGAAGCTCCGGCCGCTGGCGGGGGCCGGGACGTCGAAGAAATCCGCCAGCGTGGCCGCCACATCCATGAAGCCGTGCCTCACCCCCAGGTCACCGCCGGGTTCCCTGCCCGCGGCGAAGACCAGCAGGGGCACCTGCTCGCGGGAGTGGTCGGTGCTTGGGGTTGTCGGATCATTGCCGTGGTCGGCGGTCATGACCAGGATATCGCCCTCTTTGATCCGGGGCAGGAATCCCCCCAGCCAGCGGTCGAAGACCTCCAGGCCCTCCTTCATACCGACCGGATCGTTGCGGTGCCCCCACAGCATGTCGAAGTCCACCAGGTTCAGCAGGATGAGCTCTTCCTGGGCCGCCGGTTCGGCGTAGAGCTTCTCCAGCATGGCCATGCCCTCGGCGTTGTTGCGCGAGGGATGCGATTCGGTGATGCCCTGCCCCGCGTACAGGTCGCGGATCTTGCCGATGGACCGCACGGGAATCCCCTTGTCCTGCAGGATGGGCAGCAGCAGACCCGGTGGCGGGACGACCGAGTAGTCGTGCCGGTAGGGGGTACGGACGTAATGCCCGGATTCGCCGGTGAAAGGACGGGCGATGACGCGGCTGACCTGGTGCGGCGGCTGGAGCATCTCGCGGGTGATCTCGCACACGCGGTAGAGCTCCTCCAGGGCACAGACCTTGTCGTGGGCCGCGATCTGGAAAACGCTGTCTGCCGAGGTGTAGACGATGAGCTTGCCCGTCCGCAGGTGCTCGTCCCCCAGTTCCTGGATGATGGCCGTGCCGCTGGCCGCCTTGTTGCCGATGACGCCGTAGCCCGTGCGGCGGGTGAACTCGTCCAGCACCTCCTGCGGGAAACCGTCGGGATAGGTGGGGAAGGGCTTCTCCGTCACCAGCCCCATCAGTTCCCAGTGCCCCGTGGTGGAGTCCTTGCCGGCGGAGATCTCCTGCAACCTGCCGTGCCAGGCCCGCGGGGCGGTTGCCGGGGGCACTCCCTCGATCCGGTGGATGTTGCCCAGACCCAGTGCGGCCAGGTGCGGAACACGCACTCCTCCCACCTTGGCGGCCATGTTGCCCAGGGTGTCGCTGCCGGCATCGCCGTAGTCGGCGGCGTCCGGAGCTCCCCCGACCCCCATCCCATCCAGAACGATCAGTACCGCACGCGCCATGATGCCCACTCCTTCGCCTAGTCCGTTGCATGATTCCAAGTGTTGAAACCTAGCCCCGCGGCCTGCGCTCCGTCAACCCGGCTTTGGCGGCGGCTTTGGCGGCGACATCCCCCTTTGCCTTGCGCACCGGCGTTGAATCGTTAGAATGCAGCCATGACCGGCAACTTGTTTCCCGACGGGATCCCTCCCGCTGCCAACGCATCCCCGGCCGCCCCCTCCAGTGGTGCGAGCCGAGCGCCGTCCTCCCCCCTGGCCGACCGCATGCGTCCGGCCGGCCTGGACGAGGTCGTGGGCCAGAGC
The DNA here is from genome assembly GCA_964414055.1 of uncultured Fibrobacteraceae bacterium. Taxonomy (GTDB): domain Bacteria; phylum Krumholzibacteriota; class Krumholzibacteriia; order LZORAL124-64-63; family LZORAL124-64-63; genus JAHJTW01. The sequence continues at coordinate 239 of CAYPVD010000279.1, read as the reverse complement.
GAGATCCTGGGACCCGGCGGACCCCTGCGGGCCCTCATCGAAGGGGACGTGCTGCCTTCGCTCCTGCTGTGGGGACCGCCCGGCTGCGGCAAGACCACCATCGCCCGCCTGGTGGCGGGCCACGCCAAGGCCAACTTCATGGAGTACAGTGCCGTCTCGGTGGGCTCCCGCGAGCTCAAGGCGGTCATGGGCGAGGCCGAGAAGCTCAAGCGGGCCACCGGCCGCAGGACCATCCTGTT
>CAYPVD010000278.1:0-2026 GCA_964414055.1 uncultured Fibrobacteraceae bacterium | reverse complement strand
GGTTCCTTTGGCGGGGGGTGTTTCGGGACGGGCGGATAACTTGAGAGCTTTGGTGGTTCCTTGAAGTCCAATATCCCGCACCCCTACTCCTCACCCGGCTCCCGGCGGCCCTTTTTCACCCGCCCCCGCCGCTTCTTGTCCTCCAGCCGGCGGCGGCGTGAGGCCAGGGTTGGCCGCGTGCGCTTGCGAGGCTTGGGCGGCACCAGTGCTTCGCGCACCAGTTGGGCCAGGCGGCGGGCTACTTCGTCGCGGTTGCGGCGCTGGCTGCGGTGGGCGTCGCTGGCCAGGATGATCTCGCCGGCTTCGGTCAGGCGGTGGGCCAGGTTGATCAGCAGGCGTCGGCGCTGAACCTCGCCCAGTACCGCCGATTCGGTGATGGACCAGCGTACCTGGATACGGGTATCGGCCTTGTTGACGTGTTGGCCGCCGGGACCAGAGGCACGGCTGGCCTGCCAGCCCAGCTCGGCGGCGGGAATGCTCAGGCGGGAGTTGATGACGATATCGTCGGCCATGTCTAATCCTCACAAGGCGTGGTGGCGGCTTCGCGCGTATCATATCGGAAAACGTGTCATCTCCCAACCGGAGGTCCGGACTTGATCATTCGCAAACTCGACGACGTGCCGGTTACCGGCGTGGATCTGGATGGTGTCAGCGGCATCACCAAGCAGTTGGTTATCGGCAGCGACGACGGCACACCCAACTTCTCGTTCCGTGTCTTCACCGTCGAACCGGGTGGACACTCGCCCCACCACAACCACGATGTCGAACACCTCAACTACATCATCAGCGGACAAGGGGCCCTGATGGATGGCGACGGCCGGCCCCACCCCCTCGGCCAGGGTGATTTCGCCATGGTGGCCCCCAACGATATACACCAGTTCCGCAACACGGGCGACACGCCGTTCGTGTTCATCTGTGCCGTACCCAAGGCGTACGAATAGACGCCTCCGGCAGGCCGGCGCGGCTGCCGTGCTGGCCAGCGCAGGAAGGATTTCCTTCCTTCATGACATAAGCAGGACCATCGGGGGAGACGCCCGGAAGCTGCCGCACATCCATTGACCCACCATCACTTCCGGATCCGGCATGCCCCTTGCGATCAGGCCTGCCGTCAGACCCGCGCCACCCGTTTGGGCCGGCGCCAAGAGGTCCGTCCAAACTACGGGAGTCGAATCATGGCCGTCGTCGAGACCACCAATACACTCCAGGGGCACATCCTGGCCCTGAAGACCGAAGAGCGCGTTTTCGAGAACGCGTTCGAGGGCATCAGCCGCATGATCCTCGACAGTGAGATCGAGAAAGTCGTCGTCAACGGCAAGACGACGTACGATTTCAAGATCTTTCGTACGGGGAAGAAACACATCATCGGCATGTATGAAGAAATCAACAGCTTCGTATCCTACGTGAAGGATGCGGCGGAAGGCGGCTCGTCCAAGGAAATGGCCTATGTACTGGTGGGTGAGCCGGGCAACGGCAAGACCTTCTTCGTGGAGTACGTCAGCCGTTTATACCGTGAATTCCTGGCGGTGGACAAGAATCGCAAGTACACCTTCCGTTTCACGGGCCTGGATGAAATCGGGTCATACGGCAAGATCACGACCATCGAGAGCCAGACCTACGAGGACCCCGCGGTGCTGGCCATGAACGTGTTCGACGGCGCCGACGCCAGTCGCGACTGGCTGGCCCGCAAGTTCGGACTGGGCGACGAGTTGCTAGATTCCATGTTCGACAACTACCGTCCCCTGGGCGCCTGCAGCGGCTACATCTGGAACCAACTGCGCAACCACTGCGACGGCGACCTGGACAAGATGCTCGGCCACGTGGACCTGGTGCCCGTGCCCTTGACCGAAAGCCTCGGCACGGTCACGGGCAAGTACCCGGCCAAGGACAAGATCACCTCCAGCGCGGTTGACCTGCTGGGCGAGGAATCCATCCAGCGCCTGCTGCACATCACCGACACCAACAATCCCTACCGCTTCGACCTGAGGCGCGGAGCCCTGGCGCGGGTCGGCGGCGGCGGCATCCACTT
>CAYPVD010000277.1:0-2035 GCA_964414055.1 uncultured Fibrobacteraceae bacterium | reverse complement strand
CGCCCCGTCCCAGTCCGGAGGCATGTCCGATCCGTACGTCCCCTCGTCCATGATGTCCCCGGTAAGGACGGTCTGCAGTTGCTGCTGCCAGCCTACCAGGTTCAGGTCCCCGGCCAGCAGGAACGGCGTGCCCTCGGGCAGATCCAGCAGGCCGCCCGGCGGCTTGGCGTCGCGCAGGAACCCGATGATGGAGTCGGCCTCCTCCTGCCGGTCATCATCGGCGCTGCAACAGCGCCAGTGGCAGGCGATCAGGAGCAGGTCCTTGTCCTGGTTGGGCAGATCCAGCAGCAGGCCGGTGTCCCGGTAGCCCGGGTTGATCTCCCAGCTCTGCAGGATGGGGAAGCGGCTGCAGATCACGTTGCCGCCGTCGATGCCCACGGCGTACCAGGTTTCGCCGGTATCGCTGGGCAGGTGGGTCTCGATCATGTCGCGCACCTCGGCGGCGGTGTGGTACCACACCTCACACACGATGAGCATGTCCGGATCCATGGCCTTGAGCATGCGGTCCTGAGCCGCCTCGGCCGCGCCGCCGTCGAACAGGCCGTCGCTCTGAATGTTCCAGGTCGTCAGTCGGATGTGGGCCGGGTCGTCGCGCCCTAAGGGAATGGTCGTCACCGGCAAGGTGCCCGGGGCGAAGGTGTAGGTGATGCTGCCGCTGTCGGGACACAGGTCGCCGCCCCCGGCGCCGTCACGCAGGATGAAGCGCACGGTATCGCCGGGAAACAGGGCGGCGCCCCCCGCCGGCACCGCGTCCCGGGCCAGGGCAATCTCGAACTGGGTGCTGCTGACGGTGGGGCCCATGAGCAGGCCCACGTCGGCGTGTTCCACCACGGCGTTGCCGCCCTGGTAGTAGAACGTGCCGTCGCGGTTGCCGAATTCCCACACCAGCTCGGCGCCCAGTCCGCCATAGGCCAGACCCGTGCCCGCGTCCATATCCGTGTCCAGGTAGAGCATCATCTGCTGCTGCTCGTCGGGCTGGACATCGGCCGTGGTCTCGAAGCGGATGAACAGGTAGTTCTGGTCGTTGGCAACCCAGATGTTCTGGAAGTCGATGCCGGTATAGCCGTCGTCACCGCTGCCGTCGGTGAAATCCGGGCTCAGGGCCGTCCAGTCGTCGAAGAAGCCATCGAGTTGAATCGGTACCAGATCGGCCACCGCGGAGGTAGTCGCCACCAGGCACAGGGCGAGGACGATCAACAAGGTGCGCATGGAAACAGACCTTTCTGCAAAAACCAAAGCTGTTGAACAATAAATGATAGCATATTATAGGCGTATTCTGAAGCTTTCTCTTGTGCCTCTGAAATTGTGTCCGCCCCAAAAACCCTTGTATCAGCCCCATGCTTTCGCGGATGTAACTTGCTGTCAAATGGCGTCATGGAGGTCCTGGAGCCATGGAGGGCGGACGGACCGGAATGCCGAGGTTGCCGGAGCCAGGAGGGCGCAGGCAACCGTCCATGTGACAGCAAGTTACATCCGTGTAGGCGGGGATTTGATCATGACGATTTGGGGCCGGACACAATTTCGGAGGCACAAGGGAAGGACCACACTGTCATCGGGAATCAGACCTTCCCTGCCACCACAATCCCCCCACGATGAGCACCAGGCCCACCGGGGTCGCCGGACGGATCGCCTCGTCCAGCACGAACTGGATGAACACCAAAGAAAGGAAGGGGGACAGGAAGATCAGGTTGGCGATGCGGGCGGTGGAAGAGGTCAGCCGCATGGCCGTCAGCCACAGCACGAAGGTGAATCCCATCTCGATGCAGCCCACGTAGAGCGCGCCCCAGACCCCCGGAGCGGGGAAATGGAAATCCGACCGCAACGCCACCGCCAGGGCCGTGAAGGGCAGGGCGCACAGGAACCCCAGGAACAGGCTCACCACCGGATCGAGAGTGCTGCGGCGGCTGCCGATCCAGTACAGGGCCCAGATCACCGTGGAGACCAATGCCAGGGTCACACCCACCGCGCTGACCGTGCCGAACCCGCCCAGATCCCCCCCCGTGGCGATGATCGCCGCCCCCGCGTAACAGGCCAG
>CAYPVD010000276.1:0-2053 GCA_964414055.1 uncultured Fibrobacteraceae bacterium | reverse complement strand
CGTCGATGTATTCCTCGGTCAGGCGGATCAGGCGCATAGGTCGTCCTTTCGGCCCACCACGGCCACCAGCCGGGGCATCCCGGTCACCGCGTCGAGCTCCCCCACGGCCACAAGTCTACCACCGGGGTCCAGCAAGGTGAAGCGCTCCCCCACGGCCACGGCCTCCTGGAGGTCCGCCAGCCATTCCGGCCGGGGCTGGGCCCCATCCAGCACCGCCAGGGTCTGTTCCATCGTCAGGGAAAGCCGGGGCAGATGAGGCAGGGCCGCCTCCATGGGCACCAGTTGCGCCAAGAGGTCCTGGGCCCCCAGAACCATGACGTCCACGGCGTCCGCGCAATCGAAGGGCCCGATCCGGGTGCGGCGCAAGGCCCGCAAGTGGGCCGCCGACCCTACCGCCCGACCGATATCCCGCGCCAGCGAGCGGACATAAGTTCCGCTACCGCAACCTATTTCCAGCTCGACCTCATGCAGATCATCAAGCCATCTGTGTCCCGTCTGTTCCAGTCGGGTCACGATCACCGTGCGCGGCTCGGGTTCGGCGACCTCCTGCCCGGAGCGGGCCAGGCGATGCAGGGATCGGCCGTCACGCTTCAAGGCGGAATAGATGGGCGGCACCTGCGTGATCTCACCGGTGAACCGGGGCAGAACGGCCGCCACCTCCTGCGGGCCGGCCGGAGGCGCGGCCTCGACGGTCACATCGCCCTCGGCATCCAGAGTGTCGGTCTCGGTACCGAAACGCACCGTGGCGGTGTAGGTCTTGTCAAGGCCCAGCAGGAAGGGCGACAGGCGTGATGCCCGGCCGACCAGGACGATGAGCAGACCGGTGGCCAGGGGGTCCAGGGTCCCGGCGTGCCCGACGCGGAAACGGGGGGCGCCCCGCAGCCGCCGCGCCTCGAAAGTCCGCATCAGGGTCTTGCGCACACGATTTACCACGGCGAACGAGGTCACGTCCCGCGGCTTGTCAGCCAGAATGATCCCGTCCGGAAAGGAGGGCATGGGGCAGGCCTCCCTCAATCCAGCGTGGCGGCCAGGTCCGACACCAGGGTGGCCAGGACCTCGTCCCTCTCCCCGGCCAGGGTGCAGCCGGCGGCCTGCTTGTGACCGCCACCGCCGTACCGGGCGGCTACCTGCTGCACGTCGCCGCTGCCCCTGACCCTCAGGGACGCGCGCCAGAGACCCGGTTCGAGTTCCTTGATGAAGGCCACACGCTCCACGCCGTCCACCGCAGTGGCGATATTCACGAAGCCCTCGGTGTCTCCCAGGGAACCGCCGGTTTCTTCCAGCATGGCCTGGTCGGCCACCGCGGTCAGGATCCGTCCCTGCTGATGGTAGGTGAAGGTGGCCAGCACCTTTTCCAGCAGGGCCAGGCCCTGACGGCGATAGCGGTGCATGGTGGTGCGCGAAACCCAGGCCGTATCGACCCCGCACTCGGCCAGCCTGCGCGCCAGCTCGAAGGTCAAGGGGTGGGTGTTGGTGAAACGGAAGCCGCCGGTGTCGTTGATCAGTCCGGCGTAGATATTCGTCGCCATGGTCACCGAGAGGCCGAACGGTTCGTTTCCGGGACCCGGCTCGCGGCCCAGGGCCGTGGCCACCTGGTGGACCAGGGTGCAGGTGGAGCAGGAACGCGGCTCGACCCATCCCGGCTCGGGGCTCTTGCGCCCGCTGACCAGGTGATGGTCGATGCACCAGCGCGTCGTGAACCGGTCCAGGATATCCTCCAGAGGACCGGTGCGGTCGATGCGGTGGCAATCCACCAGCACCAGGGTGTCGGGCTGCTCCTCGGCGAAGACCTGCTCGGCCTCCTCGCAGAGGGTGACACGGTCATAGCCGGGCAATTCCGTCAATCCGAGGGGAGGCTCGGAGTAACCGACCACCCGCACCATGCAGCCCAGGTTGTCCAGGACCTCGGCCAGGGCCAGGGCACTGCCGACGGCGTCGGGATCGGGGTTGTGGTGGGGCACGACCCACACCTTCGCGGCGGCGCGCAGGCCGTCCAGCAATTCGGTAGGCGGCACGAGGTCGTCCAGAGCCAGGCGGCGCAGCCGGTCCTGTT
>CAYPVD010000275.1:0-2064 GCA_964414055.1 uncultured Fibrobacteraceae bacterium | reverse complement strand
GGCCGTGCTGACCATGAGTCTGGGCAACATCGTGGCTCTGGTGCAGGGCAACATCAAGCGGATGCTGGCCTGGTCGAGCATCGCCCATGCCGGCTATCTGCTGCTGGGTGTGGTGGCTCTCATGTCGCCGGCGGTCGGTGGTTCGCGGATGATCGCCCGGGCGACCGACATCGGCGAGGCAAGCGGTGCGGCCATCCTGTTCTATCTCATCGGTTACGCCCTGATGAACCTGGCGGCCTTCGGCATCGTGAACGTCATGGGGCGGGAGCGGGGTGTCGACGGGGATCAGATAAGCGGTTACGCCGGACTCAGCACGCGGCAGCCGTTGGCGGCCGCGACATTGGCTGTGGCCATGCTCTCGCTGGCGGGGATTCCGCCCATGGTGGGTTTCATGGCCAAGTTCTACATCTTCAGCGCCGTGATCAAGGCCGGCCTCGTGCCCCTGGCCATCATCGGGGTCATCAACTCGCTGATCTCGGTCTACTACTACCTGCGGGTCATCGTCGTGATGTACATGCAGGAAGGTGATGAGAACTCCTATGACGGGACCGAGTGGGTCTCGGTGGCGGCCAGCGGTCTTTTGGCCCTGCTGGTCATCTACATGGGCGTGATGCCGGATGTCTTCCACCGCGCGGCGGAGATCGTGTTCCGGCAGATCGGCCTCTAGGCGAGAGTCATGAGCATAGTTACAGTCAACCCCGCCACCGGTCGGAAGCTGCAGTCCTACTCCCTGCAGACGGAGAATCAGGTCGGGGAGGCTGTGGATCGCTCCCATGAGGCTTTCGGGGCCTGGCGGGAGGTGCCTGTGGCCGAGCGTGCGTCCCTGCTCAGGCCCCTGGCAGAAAGACTGCGGTCCGGGGCCGATGACCATGCCCGCCTGATGAGCCTGGAGATGGGCAAGCCCCTGGCCGAGGCATTGGCCGAGATTGAAAAGTGCGCTTGGCTCTGCGAGTTCTACGCCGAGCATGCTCCCGGCTGGTTGGCCGATGAGGATGTTGCAGCCGATGGCTTGTTCCACAAGGTGGTCTACCAACCCCTGGGTGTGGTGCTCTCGATCATGCCCTGGAACTATCCCTACTGGCAGGCCCTGCGCTTCGGCGTTCCCACCCTGACCGTCGGCAACACCAGCCTTCTCAAACACGCCAGCTGCGTGACCGGTTGCGGTCTGGCCATTGCCGAGTTGTTCACCGAGGCGGGTTTTCCCCCGGATGTGTTCCAGACAGTGGTCACCGATTACCGCAACGTCGAGGCTGTGCTCGCCCGGCCGGAGGTCAGGGGCGTGTCCCTGACCGGCTCGACCCGGGTCGGTGTCCGTGTGGCCCGGATGGCGGCTCCGGGTCTGAAGAAGGTCGTCCTGGAACTGGGGGGCAGCGATCCGTTCATCGTGCTGGAGGATGCGGACCTCGACAGGGCGGTCCAGGGGGCCGTGACGGGTCGCATGCTGTGCACCGGCCAGAGCTGCATCGCCGCCAAGAGATTCATCGTGGCGCGGCCCGTGGCGGAGGAATTCGCCTCGCGATTCGCCGAGGCCATGTCCGCCCTGAAGGTGGGGGATCCCCTGTCGCCCGAGACCCAGGTGGGGGCCATCGTCAACTCCGCCGAGCTTGATCGCCTGGAGGACTTCGTCAAGGACGCCGTCGACAAGGGGGCGCGGTTGCTGACGGGCGGCCGGCGACTGGATCGTCCCGGCAGCTTCTTCGCACCCACGGTGCTGGCGGACGTGACGTCCGAAATGCGCGTGTTCCGGGAAGAGGTCTTCGGCCCCATCGCGCCGGTCATGGCCGTGGCCGACGAGGATGAAGCCGTGGCCGTGGCCAACGCTTCGGAGTTCGGTCTGGGAGGCAGCGTCTGGACGGGTGACCTGGGGAGAGGCGAGCGCATCGCCCGCCGTCTGGAGTGCGGAACGACCTTCGTCAACTCCATCGTGAAATCCGATCCCAGGATGCCGTTCGGGGGTGTGAAGATGAGCGGCCTGGGCCGCGAACTGGGCCGTTATGGCCTGATGGAGTTTGTCAACATAAAGGGCCTAAATATCTACGATTCTTAAGGTTCCGTATTAGCGAA
>CAYPVD010000274.1:0-2094 GCA_964414055.1 uncultured Fibrobacteraceae bacterium | reverse complement strand
GCATCCAGAATCTCTTGTCGGTGCTTCAGCTTTTCCCTTTCCCGACGTGTCATCTCATTCCTGGACATGATTGAACCCCCTTCACCGTGAACCTGGTGTCAAGTTTTGAATGGCTGCTCAATATATGAGTTATGGCTCAAGATAATAGATGTTTGTTGCATGTCCAGAAGTATTTACAAATAGAAGGCACAACGCGTCAGGTTTCCTGAGTTGAGCGATTCCATCGGTTGAGAAAATCCACCTGTTGAGGTCAACGTATTTGTTGACAAGCGAATACAACAACGTCAAACAGGATGCAGAAGCAACCCAGCAGGTGGAGATCTCATGTGCCATGATAGCAGATCCCATTAGGTCATAATGTTCCAATGTTTTGGTTGTATATTGTCAGGGCGGAATACCCATGGAGTCATGGCCATATCGAGGAGGCCTGAAATGGCGAGTCAAGATAACGGCCGGAATCTGCAGACGGTCTTCGGACCGGTGCCGTCGCGCCGGCTGGGGCAGTCCCTGGGCATCGATCCCTTGCCGGGTGGCAAGACCTGCAACTGGAACTGCATCTACTGCCAGTTGGGGAGGACGCGGCCCTTGACGAATCAGCGACGGGTCTATGTGCCCGTGGACAGGATCCTGGAGGATCTGCGCAAGGCGCTGTCGGGGCTCGAGCCCACCGAAGTCGACTGGATCACCTTCGTGGCCTCGGGCGAGACCCTGCTGCACAGCGGCATGGGCGAACTGATCAGGGCCGTCAAGGAGCTGGCGCCCTACCCGGTCGCCGTCATCACCAACGGTTCGCTGTTGTTCATGCCGGAGGTGCGCCGTGAGCTGTTGCCTGCCGATGCGGTCATGCCCAGCCTGGACGCCGGCGAGGCGAAACTGTTCCGGAAGATCACCCGCCACCACCGGGATCTGGGTTTCCGACAGCATGTCGACGGCCTGATGGCCTTCCGCGCCGAGTACACGGGGCAGCTCTGGCTGGAGACGATGCTGATGCGGGACATCAACGACGGTGACCGGCAGTTGCGGGATCTGGCCGACGTGGTGGCGCGCATCCGGCCCGACAGCCTGCACCTTGTTTCTCCCACCCGGCCTCCGGTGGAACCATGGGTCCGGCCGGTCACCGAAGAGGGTCTGGCCCGCGCCCGCGCCATCCTGGGCGAGGCGGTCGAGATCCTCCAGGAGCGCCCCGGTGTGTTCGAACTGGGCGAGGGCGAGGATCCCAAGGAGGCCGTCCTGGCCATCATCATCCGCCACCCCATGCGCGAGGATCTGTTGCAGGAGGCGTTGGCCCACTGGAAGGACGGGGTCGTGGACCGGGTCCTGGCGGAACTGGCCCGGGATCCCCGGGTCCAGGTCGTCGAACGGTTCGGCTGCCGTTTCTGGTCCGGCTCCAGGCAGGTGTATCCGGACTAGTCGGTGGACATGGTGGCGATGAAGCCGACCATCGCGCCGAGACCGTAGTCTTCACCGTCGTCGGGTACATCGAGATAGACCTGGGTGATCAGTTCCATGGTCCGGTTGAGGGAGGCGTTGAATCCGAGCGCCCAGCCGCCGATGGACCACTCCTTCTCGGTGCCGTGCAGGTGGGACTCTTGATCCTCGGTGCAACCGTCGAATTCCAGCAGAAATTGCCTGCCGGGTGCGACGGTCCAGTAGCAGCCGAGGGTCAGTTCCAGGTCCGTGGTCCTGCCGAATCCCGCGTCTGTTTCGTGTCCCGAGACGGCCAGCCCGCTGCGGACGTACAGTCCCCAGGCGTCCAGGTCGGGGGCGGCGTCCCAGTTCAATTCCAGGCCGGGGCCGGCCGTGAACCGGTCACCACCCTGGACACCGAACCCCAGGAAGACATCCAGGTCCAGGTGGTCGGAATCCAGGGGCGTGCCGTACAGCCCGGCGGCGGTTTCGGTTTCCGGGTGGACCAGGTTGCCGTCGGCCGTAAGGGTGGTGCTGAAGTAGCCCGACAGGCGCTCGGTGAGGCCGTATCCCAGGACGAGTTGCTGGCCGAGGGTCTGTTCGGCCGTGGCGCGTCCGGCGCCCTCGAAGGCCAGGTAGAGTTCGAAGTCGGTGGGACCGGGGGCGTAGCACTCGGTGGTGTCGGCG
>CAYPVD010000273.1:0-2102 GCA_964414055.1 uncultured Fibrobacteraceae bacterium | reverse complement strand
GGGCCCTGCACACCTTCGGATTCTCCCTGCCGGGGGACGTCTACTTCGTGGACAAGGTCCCGGTGCTGCTGCAGTGGGGCGACTTCCTCGTCATCGCCGGGGTCGGTCTGGGGATCTCGCTGCTGGCCGGTGTGTGGCCCAGCTGGGAGGCTTCCAATCTCAAGCCCATGGAGATCATCCGCTATACCTGATTCGGGGCCGGGAGGCCGGAAAGTGGAATCATGACCACGCTTTTGACAGCCCTGAATCTCGCCAAGAGCTTTCCCCGCCACGGGGGACTGGTGGAGGTCCTGCGGGGTTGCGAGTTGACTTTGGACGAGGGTGAGGCGGTGGCCATCACCGGACTGAGCGGTTCGGGCAAGAGCACGCTGCTGAACATCCTTGGCGGACTGGACATGCCCAGCGAGGGCCGGGTCGCCTTCAGGGGCGAGGAGCTCGATTTCCGGTCCCATGCGGCGCTTTCCCGCTGGCGCACCGAGGTCGTGGGCTTCGTCTTCCAGTTCCATTTCCTGCTGCCGGATTTCACGGCCCTGGAGAACCTGTTGATCCCCGTACGCGCCCAGCGGACCGTCGGCGACCGTGATCGGCAACGAGCCATGGAATTCATGGAACGCATGGGCATCGCCGACCGCAGCGATCATCTGCCGGGGGAACTGTCCGGGGGAGAGCAGCAGCGCGTGGCCGTGGCCCGGGCGTTCATGAACAACCCGCGCATCGTCCTGGCCGACGAACCCACCGGCAACCTGGACAGCCGGATCGGCGGCCAGCTCAGCGACCTCCTGTTCGATCTGAAAAAGAGCGACGGGACGAGCCTGATCATCGTCACCCATGATTCCGGGTTGGCCGCCCGCGCGGACCGGCACCTGGAGCTGGATGCGGGGGTTCTGGTCCCGGCGGTCTTACCTACGGGGGCTGACTCGTGAAGTGCCAGCACTGCGGCAACAACGAGGCGACGGTCCATCTCGTCGAGATGGCTGATGGCAAGCGGCGGGACCTGTGGCTGTGCACCGAATGCGCCGAGGCGGAGCAGTGGCGCCGCCTGGACTACGCGGGCCGGGATCCGGGCGCCGCGGACGCCGAACCCGGATCCTCGGCGCACGGCGGTTTCGATGAGACCTTCGATTCCATGCTCGATTTCCTGGGTCGGCTCTCCCTCGAGGCGGAGGAGGGCGGAAACGAGAAACCCTGCCCCCATTGCGGCGCCACCTGGCGGGATTTCCAGGAATCCGGGCAACTGGGATGCGCCCGCTGTTACACCGTGTTCCGCTCCAGGCTCCTGCCCCTGCTGGAGTCCTTTCATCGGCATGCCGCCCATATGGGCCGTAGTCCGCATTCCCGGTCCGGGGGCGGGAGCAACCTGGTGGAGATCTCCCGCCTGAGGGTGGTCCTGGAAAAGGCCATCGCCGCGGAGGAGTTCGAGGAGGCGGCCCGTCTGCGGGACCAGCTTCATCTCATGGAACGGCGCCCCGACCCGGAGGATCCCCATGGGTGAGGCGGGGCGCACCTGGCTGGGGGAACCCCTGCCCTGGCAGGAAGCCGGTGGTCCCGAGGCGGACATCGTTCTGTTCACCGAGGCCGCTCTCGGCCGCGGTCTCTGGTCCTTTCCTTTTCCGGAGCGGGCCACCGACGTGGAGCGCCGAACCGTTCTGGGCGATGTCTTCCGGCGGTTGGTGGGCATCGAGAAGCTGACGGACGGCGAAAGGCTTTCCCTGGAGGAGGAAAAGCCCTATCTGAGGCAGTGCCTGCGGGAAAAGGGCCTGATCTCCGCGGAGACGGCTCGTCGGTCCCTGGGGCGTGGTCTTGTCCTGGACAAGGTCCGTGGTTGCGGGGTCGCGGTCAACGAGGAGGACCATCTGCGGATCAAGGCCTGGCGACCGGGCTTCGACTCGGCCGGTGCCGCCGCGGCCGCCCTGGAACTGGAAGGGATGCTGGACCGGAAGTTCGAATTCGCCTACAGCGAGGAATTCGGCTACCTGGCGGCCTGCCCCACGCGCGTGGGAACGGGGTTGCGGTTGACGGCCCTGTTGCATCTGCCGGGGCTGGTCATGGCCGGGGAGATCGACAAGATCGTCAACGCCCTGCGCCAGCTCCAGTTCGCGGTC
>CAYPVD010000272.1:0-2115 GCA_964414055.1 uncultured Fibrobacteraceae bacterium | reverse complement strand
GGCGCGGATGGGGGAGATCATCAAGACGGCTGGAGCAGCTCTGGTGGCGGTGGCCAACCCGGTCAGCCTGTCGGTCCTGATGACGCCCGCCGAGTACGGCGCCGACCTGGTGGTGGGCGAGGCCCAGCCTTTCGGCATGCCTGCTTCGTGGGGTGGCCCTCTGCTGGGCTTCCTGGCCTGCAGCGATGCCTACAAGCGCCGGATTCCCGGCCGCATCGTAGGTCGCACCCGGGACAACCGGGATCAGGAAGGCTATGTGCTGACCCTGCAGACCCGAGAGCAGCATATCCGGCGGGAGAAGGCCACCAGCAACATCTGCAGCAACCAGGGTCTCAACGCCCTGCGGGCGACCATCTACCTGTCCATGCTGGGCACCGAGGGCTACCGGGAACTGGGGGAGGCGAACCTCGTCCGGGTAACCGCCCTGAGGCGGCGGGTGGCCCGGACAGCGGGCGCCTCGCTGCCCTACGACGGTCCGGTGTTCAACGAGACGGTTGTGAGACTGGAGCGGGGAACGGCGGCGGGTTTCATCCGGTTCGCGCGCGGGCACGGGGTGCTCGCGGGAATCTCCCTGGACGGTTTTCCGGGTTGCGGGAGCGGGGACCTGCTGGTCGCGGTGACGGAGAAACGCACGGCGGGAGAGATCGCCGCCTGGGGCGATCTGCTGCAACGGTATCTTGACGACGACGCACAGGAGCAGCCATGAGCAACACCGAACTCGGCCTGACCGGGCGCTGGAACGCTTCCCTGCCCGCCAGCATCTTCGACCAGGGGGCCCCGGGGCGTCGAGGCCTGACCTTCCCCCGCTGGGACGGCGAAACCATCGAGCCCAGGTTGCCTGCCGACGTCAGGCGCGCCGAGCCCGCCGACCTGCCCGATCTGAGCGAGCCGGAGATCATGCGGCACTTCACGCGCCTTTCCAGCCTGAACCACCACATCGAGCGCGGCATGTATCCCCTGGGCAGCTGCACCATGAAGTTCAACCCGCGGGTGAACGAGCAGATCGCCGGCCTGCCGGGGCTGGCCGATCTGCACCCGGAGCAGGACGTGGAGGACATCCAGGGTCTGCTGGCTGCCCTGCATCTGCTGGAGACGTCCCTGTGCGAGATCACCGGCTTCGCGGCGTGCAGCCTGCTGCCTTCCGCGGGAGCCCAGGGGGAGTACCTGGGGATGCTTGTCATCAGGGAGTATCACCGTTCCCGTGACGACGACGAGCGCACCGAGGTCTTGATTCCCGACTCCGCTCACGGCACCAATCCCGCCTCGGTGGTCATGGCCGGGCTCAAGCCCCGCACCATAGCCTCGCGACCGGACGGTCGTATCGACGTGGAGGCCCTGCGGAAGGCGGTGGGACCGCAGACCGCCGGCATCATGATCACCAATCCCAACACCCTGGGGCTGTTCGAGGAGAACATCGCATCCATCGCCCGGATCGTGCACGAGGCAGGGGGACGCCTGTACATGGACGGCGCCAACATGAACGCCATCATGGGCAAGGTGCGGCCGCAGGATATGGGCTTCGACGTGGTGCACCTGAACCTGCACAAGACCTTCAGCACCCCCCACGGCGGCGGCGGGCCGGGGGCCGGCCCCATCTGTGTCACCGCCGAACTGGAGCCCTTCCTGCCCGGGCCGCGGATCGTTCCTCTCGGTGACGACGCCTTCGCCCTGGAGAGGGTTCCCGGCCCCGACGATGCGGCCATCCACGCCTTCTACGGGAACGTGGGGGTCTGCCTGCGCGCCCTGGCCTACATCCTGCGCTGCGGCGGCGACGGCCTGACCCGGGCCAGCGAGTGCGCCGTGCTCAACGCCCGTTACCTGCAGACGGCCCTGGCGGAAATCCTGCCGGTGGCCCACGCGGGGGAGACCATGCACGAATTCGTGGCCAGCGGCGCCCCGTGGAAGAAGGAATTCGGGGTGAACACCCTGGACATCGCCAAGCGGTTGCTCGACTACGGTTTCCATGCCCCGACCATCTACTTCCCGTTGATCGTCGAGGAGGCCATCATGATCGAGCCCACCGAGACAGAATCCCGGGAGAGCCTGGACGGGTTCATCGCCGCCATGAAGTCCATCCACGCCGAGGCGGTGCGGGATCCGGACATCCTGCGCAAC
>CAYPVD010000271.1:0-2134 GCA_964414055.1 uncultured Fibrobacteraceae bacterium | reverse complement strand
TTTTCCGGAAGTACTTCCTGGGCTCGCGGGGGCGGATCCGCCCGGGGGTGGGGCAATCCCCCCGAGCCTCGGCCACCGGTCAGCCGGTGCGTCCCTTGCCGGAGTGGTGGCTCCCCTGCGGTCCCCTGCCGCCGGTGGTGGCGGCCAACGCCTTCAAGGACCTGAGAATCCACCTGCGGAGTCTGGCGGGGCGCTTGATCCTGGTGCTGGCGCCGTTGCTCATGGGGTTCATCGGCTGGTCGGTTCTCAGGGACATCACCCAGGCCTATATGGGTCTCCAGGCGACCCAGCTGCGGTTCTTCGGCATGCTGGTCTACGTCTCCCTGACGGCCAACAGCCAGAGCATCAACAACATGGCCTTCGAGGGTTCGGGCGTGCAGGGTTATTTCTACCTGCCGGCCAGGCTTGAAGAGGTGCTGCTGGGCAAGAACCTCGGGTTGTGGCTGTACCAGATGCTGGTGCTGGCCATCTGTCTGGTGGTGCTGGCGGTGGTGGGCACCTTGCCGGGGCCGGCCACGCTCCTGGCGGGGATCATGCTCTATGGCGCCTTCATCGTGTTCCGGACCCTGACCGGCAACGTGATGTCGTGCCTGTTCCCCTCGCCCCGCAGGATGTCCGCGCGCCGGGAGAACACCTCGGGCATGAGCAACCTGCTGGCCCTCGTTTTTCCCCTGGTGTTCCTGCCGGTGGTCTGGCTGTTCGCGGCGGTACCCCTGCTGCTGGGGCACCCGCAGCTGCAACCGGTCTTCATGGCCTTGTTGCTGGGCCTGACCCTGATGGCGGAGCTGATCAGCCTGCGTCCGGTGGCCGGATTGATGAGCGACCGCCGGGAAAGGATCATCGCGGCCCTGCGGGCCAAGGAGGATTGATTCCCTCTCATCCCGACCGGCGTCTTGGCCGGGTTTTCCGATGCGGTCCCGCCGTCTTGCGCCGGGGCGGGCGGGGTTTGCCCGCCGTCGTTCCCGAAGGCACCAGGCATTCCGGTCCGCTGCCGATCAGATCTTCCCTGCCCAGGGTTTGAAGGGCCTCGCGCAACAGGGGCCAGTTGCGGCGGTCGTGATACCGCAGGAAGGCCTTGTGCAACCGGCGTCGGCGCGTACCCTTGGCCGTCTCCACCCGGTCGGCAGGCGTGCGCACCTGGCGGGTGACCTTGCGCAGGGGGTTGCGGCCCGAATGATACATGGCGGTGGCCGTGGCTATGGGTGTGGGCAGGAAGGTCTGCACCTGATCCACCCTGAAGCCGTGGCGCTTGAGCCACAGGGCCAGGTTGAGCATGTCCTGATCCGTGGTCCCCGGGTGGGCGGCGATGAAGTAGGGGATGAGGTACTGCTTCTTGCCTGCCCGGCGGCTGAACTTCGTGAACAGGGCCTGGAAACGTTCGTAACTGCCGATGCCCGGCTTCATCATCATCCGCAGGGGGCCGGGCTCGGTGTGTTCGGGGGCGATCTTCAGGTATCCGCCCACGTGATGGGCGACCAGTTCCTCGACGTACTCGGGCGAGGTCACCGCCAGGTCGTAGCGCAGGCCCGAGGCGATGAGCACCTTCTTGACCCCCGGCACGGCGCGGGCGCGGCGGTACAGCCGGATCAGCGGGTTGTGGTCGGTCTTCAGGTTGGGGCATATCTCAGGGTATACGCACGACGGGAGCCGGCAGGCGGCCTCGATCTCCGGGGCCTTGCAGTGCAGCCGCCACATGTTGGCCGTGGGGCCGCCCAGGTCGCTGATGGTGCCGGTGAAGCCGGGGGTCCTGTCCCGGATGGCCTCGATCTCGCGGATGACGGAATCCTCGCTGCGGCTCTGGATGATGCGGCCCTCGTGCTCGGTGATGGAGCAGAAGGTGCAGCCCCCGAAGCACCCGCGCATGATGTTCACCGAGTTCTTGATCATCTCGTAGGCGGGGATGCGGGCCCGGCCGTAGCTCGCGTGGGGCACCCGGGAGTAGGGCAGGTCGAACACGGCGTCGATCTCTCCCGTGGTCAGGGGTACCGGCGGCGGGTTCAGCCACACGTCGCGGTCGCCGTGGCGCTGGATGAGGGCACGCGCGTTGCCGGGGTTGGTCTCGGCGTGCATGACGCGCGAGGCGTGGGCGTAGAGCACAGGGTCAGCCGCCACCTGCTCGTAGCCGGGCAGGCGG
>CAYPVD010000270.1:0-2141 GCA_964414055.1 uncultured Fibrobacteraceae bacterium | reverse complement strand
ATTCCACATGCCGATGACCCGCCCCAGCCGAGCGGCGGCGAAGTGCGCCGCCTGCATTCCCGTGGCGTTGAGGATGATCTCCGAAGGCACCTGGCAGGCCGCGTTGTGGTACACCCACTTTGTTCCCGGGTCATGCTCCATGGGCAGACCGACGGCATAGGCGTTCTGGTTCCTGCTGACGAACAGCAGGGGATCGGTCAGCAGATTGTACTGGAGCCCCGAAGCCATGCTCAGCAGGTGGCCCATCGTCACCGCACCGTGCGAGGGGTCGTCCCACTCGGGAACGAAATCCGCCACCAGTTCATCCACGCCGCCGATCACGCCGTCGTCGATCAACATGCCCATCAGGGCGCTGGTGAAACTCTTGGACACCGAAAATGCCTGCTGGCGTGTGGAAGGTCCCCAGCTGCCGCCGTAGTGTTCGCCCACGAGATAACCGTTGCGGATCACCACCACCGACCGCGCGCCATGTGCGAACGCATACTCGAATGCGGACCTCAGCACCGAAGCGCTCATGCCTTGGGCTGCGGGCGAACTTTCGGTCCAATCCCCGGTGGGCCAGGGAGCCATATCCTGTGGCTCCGGACTCAGGAGGCGCTTGGCCCCGGCCTTGGCCGGCAAATCGGCGGGTACCTTCTCCGGCAGCGGGAAATTCAGATGGGCCGCCGCCTGCAATACGCCCTCCGGCAGGACTACCTGCTCCACCGCGCCCGCCGGCGCCGAAATCCATACCCACAGCAACAGGAAGGGTAATAACATCCTCCGATAGCGCATGGCCCATCCCCCCGGCAAGCGCCCGGCGATATTGCCGGAACCTTCACATGATACCACAAAAACCCTGGGGTTGAGATCAGGATGACCGAGGCTTGCGCGGAGAGGAACCGAACAACCTCTTGCCCGTCAATTCCGCGTACGGCTCGAGGGCTTCGGGCGTCCAGGCCTTGACGATGTGCCGCCGCAGCTTCACCGCCGCCGATCCCTGGTCGTGGATCATCCTCGCACACTCGTAAGGGCGTACGGGGTAGATGGTGCACCTGCCGCGGTCGAAGAAAACGCAGCGGCCCGGGGTAGCCAGTTCGGACAGGGTCCAGACACTACCCGGCTTCTTGCCGTCGCGCAGCTTGTGGGGCATCACCCCGTGGCGCAAGGAACCGTCGGGCATGGCGGTCACGCCCACGGCCAGGAATTTCCTGAACAGGGAGGGGATATCCAGGTTCAGATGGTTGGCCAGGGCCTTCACGCCCCCGGGCATGAACCAGCCCGGCGAGTTGAGGCAAGCCGCGACGCAGTCCTTGCAGTCGCAGCTGCTGACCTTGAACACGGGACCGGGCCGTCGGCGGGATCCTTGCTTGTGGGTCATTTCAGAACTCCAATGTACCGCTGGTGCCGAGAGGTTCGAACCCCAATTCCTGCAAAGCCATCCGGGCCTCCGGGTGAACCGCTGTGCGATCCTGCACTGGTCCCCCGATCAGGGATATACTCCGGTCAGGAGCCATTAACACACCTTTTCGCCAGTTTGCCACCATTTTCCTCCTCCTGGGCGGTAGCTGTCGGAAATTCTTAATCATATCTTGTTGCATATAGGACATTATTGCATTAACATCGCCCTACCGACAAAACCGGCAACCGGCAACACGCGAAACGGAGGATCATGGCCAACGACCTGCTCCGCCGGACCCTGCACGAAGCCAACATGCGGGCCACGGGTGCCCGTCTGGCCGTCATGGATCTGCTGCGCTCGGCCAGCACTCCCTTGAGCCACGGGGAAATCGCCGACCTGCTGCACGACGGCCCCTGGAGCCGCGCCACCCTGTACCGAAATCTCATCGACCTGGAAAAGGCAGGGCTGGTGCGCAGGACCCAGCTGGGGGAACCCGTGTGGCGCTTCGAGGACGCGGCCAAGGAGCATGGTGTCCGTTCCCACCCCCATTTCCTGTGCAGTTCCTGCGGCAGGATGATCTGCCTGCCCGGCCTGACCCTGCGCCCCGCCGGCGCCGACGGTTGCCGGGAAGCCATCGAGCAGGGCGGCTTCGAGATCCAGCTGCGCGGACGGTGCGACGATTGCCGGCTGAAGGAGAAGGAATCATGAAGAGGATGATGGCCACCCTGCTGCCGATCCTGCTCGCAACCTCCTGCGCCCC
>CAYPVD010000269.1:0-2190 GCA_964414055.1 uncultured Fibrobacteraceae bacterium | reverse complement strand
ACCCAGGCGGTGGTCTGGCGCGATGTCTCGACCATGCGACCCAAGGCCACGGTGGAGATCGACCTGACCAACCGGTCCGGCCACGGTATCCCCGACGGCTGACCGACTCCCAACCGACTGGTTCTGTCGGTATCAGCGGTCGACAAGAGCGGCAACGAGGTCTTCAGCCAGGACCGGATTTTCATGCCGATACCCCAGCGCATGGGGCGGGGCGACAAAATGGGTCGTGGTCCTTACGAAAAGAGCGGATTACTGCAGGACAACAGCCTGCCGCCGCTGCGCACGGTGAAAACGTCCTACGACATCTTCTTCCCCGTGGAAGAGGTGGAGCAGGGCGACGAGACGGTCCGCACCTATCCGAGTGACAGGATGGACATCGATGTGAAGCTCTGGTACCTGCCCTACGGGACGAAGGACGACGACGCCTTCCTGTGGCGCCAGGAGAAGCGGACGGTCAGCTTCGATAATTAAGCTTCGTAGCGGGAGATAATTCCAGCTGCGTCCGGGGGCCGGTCTACAGGGGGGGCGGCCCCGTTTCATCTCCGCCCTGCGGCGGGTTTATCCGCGCCCGTGTCGAGGCATGCGGGGGGAATGGTCGCGCCCAGTTCGGTGAAGATTGCGGCGGCGAAATCCCGTATCAGCGGCCGGGTTTCCCGGCCCGGCGACAGCAACAGGGTTCGTTGCCGGAAATGGTTCAGTCCGTCCATCCGATGGCCGCGCAGGAGGCCCCCTTCGAGTTCGGAGGCGATCAGGGTCCGCGACAGGAAACCGATACCCGTGCCGGCGACCACTTGCCTTATCAACCCCGGCAGATCGTCGTAGAAAGTCAGGTTGGGCAGTTCGTCCATGGTGTGGCCCAGTTCCCGCATGCCTTTATCGATGAAGCGGTACGCACAACCGTGTGGCGCCTTGAGGAAGAGAGGGAAGCGGGCGAGATCTTCTATGGTGATCGTGGGCCGGTCCAGATGCAGCGGGGGGCGGAAGCGAACAGCATGGTGTCCGGGGGCAGGGCATAGTGCGGCAGGCCTGCGAGGTCCAGGTCGTCGCAGTGCTCCACGACGGCGAATTCATAGGTCCCGTTGCGGATGCCGGCGGTGATCTCCTCGGGCAACAGGAAGTTGATATTGAAGTCGCAGGTCATGCCGCGGGCGGCGACGAAGTCCTCGAAGACGCGGGGTAGGATACCGGTGCCGAAGCACGGTGTGCAGCAGAAACCCAGGCGCTTCCTGCCCGCCAGTTCGGCGACCTCTTCTTCCATCTCGTTTTCCACCGCCAGGATTTGCCTGGCCTTCTGCAGCATCAGACCGCCGGCAGTGGTTGGTGACACCGGGTCGGTTCCCCGTTCCAGGAGCTGGACGCCGTATTGGTCTTCCAGTTGCCTGACCCGCCTGGAAACGGCTGACTGGGTGACGCAAAGGCGCTCGGCGGCGGCCGTAAAGCTACCGGTTTCGGCGACGACGACAAAGGTTCTGAACAACAGAAGCTCCATGGCGGGAATATAGGCTGGGCCGGGGGGCGTGTCTACTTGGCTGATCCGGTGGCCAGTTCTCCGAGGATTGCCCGCAATTCTCCGGGGCTCACCTTGACGGGGGGCATGGTGGCGTTCAGTCGCAGGGAACGGGGATTGGCCAGCCATTTTTCCAGGCGTTCGGTATTCCATCGCTCATCCGGCGACGCAGGATAGAATTCCCCGGTCAGACCGGACAGGTCTGGGCCGTCCCGGCCTGTGCCCATGGGGCCTCCTCGGCCCAGGGCGCGGTGGCAGTCGCCGCATAGATGAGTGAACACCGGAAGGGTGTCGGTCGCCGTTTCCTTGAACCGAACCCGATAGCTTTCTCGAGACGGATCGCGATTCCCATCGTGCAACAGCAGTGCGATCAGGGTATCGATCTGTGCGGTCGCCAGGTCGAAACGCGGCATGGCGGCTGCAGGCTGCTGGAGGGCCTTCCTTAATTGACTCTGGCTCCGTTCCCAGACGACGGCATCCAGGTCGATGGCCAGGCGTTCACCCTTTCCTCCGGTGACATGGCAACGCCGGCAACCCAGGCTGTCCCTCATCGCCGTGGCGCACGCCAGAACCGGGGAGGTCGGCAAACGCCAGGCGGCGGCCGCGCCCTGGATCAAGTTGTGATGGGCAAGATTTTCCCGCGCAGCTTCCGGATCTCCCCGGTGGCAGGATGTGCAGCGACC
>CAYPVD010000268.1:0-2213 GCA_964414055.1 uncultured Fibrobacteraceae bacterium | reverse complement strand
GCTCTGAGCGCGCCGGTGCGACTGGCGGTCGGATTGGCGGCCGGGTTCGTCGGCGGCGGCCTGATGGGCCTTCTCCTGCGCTGGCGCACCGTGGTCCCCGACGGGTTCGCCACCATCTTCACCCTGTCGTTCACCCTGCTGCTCTACCAGGTGAGCAACGCCCTGGTGCCCGAATCGGGCATCATGGCAGCCATCATCGCAGGGGTCGTGGTGGGCAACGTCAACCCCCACAGCGAACGCGAGATCCGGGAGTTCAAGGAGCAACTGACGACCCTGCTGATAGGGATGCTGTTCGTGCTGCTGGCGGCCGACGTGCGCATGGCGCAGGTGGCGGCCCTGGGCCGTTCCGGACTGCTGGTCGTGCTGGCGCTGATGTTCGTGGTGCGTCCGCTGAACATCCTGTTCTCGACCCTCGGCAGCGATCTGGGCTGGCGCGACAAGCTGTTTTTGGCCTGGGTCGCGCCCCGCGGCATCGTCGCGGCGGCCGTGGCCTCGCTGTTCGTGGTGCGCCTGGACGCGGTGGGCCGCGGCTACGGCGAGGAGTTGCGGGCCCTGGTCTTCCTGGTCATCGCCGGCACGGTGGTGGTGCAGGGGATGAGCGCGGAATTCGCGGCGCGGCTGCTGGGCGTCCAGCGGCCCGGCGGCAAGGGACTGGCTCTGCTGGGGGCCCAGCCCCTGGGCCGGCTGCTGGCCCGTCTGCTCCAGGAACACGGGCAGGACGTGGTGCTCATCGACGCCAACGCGGGGTCGTGCCGGGAGGCTGAGGCCGAAAAGCTGCGCGTCCTGTACGGCAACGGGCTGAGCGAGGGCATGATCCTGCGCTCCCAGATGGATACCCGCCGCGTCGCCGTCGGCGTGACCCACAACGAGGGCGTGAACCTGCTGTTCGCCCGCAAGATGCGGGAGGATGCCAAGGTGCCCTTCGTCTACGCCCTGGGCGAGATGACCCACGCCGGGGTGACGGCCGAGCAGTTCGCCGACGCCGGCGTGCGCCTCCTGTTCGGCAACGAGACCGACTCGGAGCTGTGGACGGCTCGCATCCGGCGCGGAACCGCGGTCACGGGGATCTTCGAACGCGAGAATGATGAGGCGGGCTCCGAACCGGCCCTGCCGCCGGAAGTGCTGGGCTTCCTCCTGCCCCTGTTCGTCGTGGGCGACGACGACAAGCTGCAGTTCGTGGATGAGCAGACGAAGTTCAGTCGGGGCAGGAAGGTGCTCTGGCTGATGCACGCCGACCAGGCCGAGGCGGCCGAACGGTGGCTGCGTGAGCAGGGATGGGTGCCTAGATGATCTCCAGCTCGTCCGCCGTCACCGTCAGCGCCCCGTGGTCGTCCTCGACCATCCCGCCGACCAGGTACGGTCCGCGGCTCAGC
Source organism: uncultured Fibrobacteraceae bacterium (assembly GCA_964414055.1). GTDB lineage: Bacteria > Krumholzibacteriota > Krumholzibacteriia > LZORAL124-64-63 > LZORAL124-64-63 > JAHJTW01. Next base: position 840 of record CAYPVD010000268.1, on the reverse strand, counting down.
AGGCGCGCACCGTAGCGGGCATATATGCGGGGAAAGAGCGTCACCTCGCAGGTGTCGGTCTCGTCCTCGAGGGTCAGGAACTTCATGGCCTGCCCGGTGCGGCGCACCGTGGCGCTCTTGGCCGTGATCAGGATGCCCGCCACCTTGACCCTGCGGCCGGCCCAGCCGCCCAGGTCGCGGTTGCGGATCACGCCCTGCCCACGCAGCCAGGGCCGCAGGGCGGCCACCGGATGCCGGGTGACCGCCAGATCCAGCACCTCCATCTCCTGCTGCAGCTTCTCAGCCGGCGTGTAGTCGGGGATGGCCGGAACCAGCGACACGGTGGCCCGGTCGGCGGGGTCGCCGGTGGGGAACAGGGTGCCGGTCTGCGCCGCGGCAGGCAGGCGGCCACCCGTGGTGCCGGGATGCGGTGATGTTCCGCCGCCTTGGCGCCGGGTCGACCGGCGGTTCCCGTTCTGCGCCCGGCGCAGCAGGGCGTGCCGCCACAGCAGCTCGGGCCGCGAGAGTTCGAAGCCGTCGCAGGCCCCGCAGCGGATCAGGTTCTCGACCTCGTCGGTGCTCAGACGGGGCACCCGCCGCAGCAGATCCCGCAGGGAGATGAAGAACCCATCGCGCCGGCGCTCGGCCAGCAGGGCATCCAGCGATCCGCGGCTCATACCGGAGACCTGCTGCAGGCCGATGCGCACCTCGCGGTCCCGGCCCGTGAACACGTCCTCGCTGCGGTTGATGTCCGGCAACAGGATCCGCAGTCCCAGGCGCCGGGCCTCCTCGAGGTAGGCTGCGGTGCTGTAGAAGCCGCCGCCGTTGCTCATGACCGCGGCCATGAACTCGGCGGGATGG
>CAYPVD010000267.1:0-2293 GCA_964414055.1 uncultured Fibrobacteraceae bacterium | reverse complement strand
TCCACGGCGAGCACGGGGGAGTCCTGGTGCTGGACGACTACGGCCACCATCCCACCGAGATCGCCGCCGTCATGGAGATCGCCCGCACCTACGACCGGCCCGTGACCGTGCTGTTCCAGCCTCACCGCTACAGCCGTACCCGGATGTTCGCCCGTGAATTCGCGGACGTGCTGGGAGCGGCCGACAAGGTGGGGCTGCTGCCTGTCTACGCGGCCAGCGAGGAACAACCAGAAGGTGTGGACAGCAACCTGATCGCCGCCCCCCTGGAGAGCCTGATTCCCGGGCGTTGCCGTGTCCTGGATGACAAGTCTCGGGTGAAGGCATGGTTGGAGACGGAGGTGGCTCCGGGTGAGCTGTTGCTGATCCTCGGGGCCGGCGATATCGGCCGCCTGGTGCCGGGCATCATCGCCCAACTGGACGGGAGGAAAACCGGATGACCCCGGCGAGGGCTCGTACCACCGCAGCCGACGCCCGCTTCGCCGTCCGCCGTCCGGCGGCCCCCGGTTCCCGGCGAAGGCGCGCCGCGATCGCCGGGACGGCGATCCTGGTCCTGGGACTCGTCTGCGGGGGGATCTACTGGGCCCTGCATACGCCGATGTTCGCCGTCACACGCATCGAAACCGGGAGCTATCGCTTCACCTCGCCCGACGCCCTGGATTCCGTGCTCGGGCGGTATCTGGGGCGCAACCTGCTGGGCATCGGCAGGGATGAAGTCGCCGGGGACATGGCCGCCTTGTCTTGGGTGCGGGATCTGCACATCCAGCGGCGCCTGCCCGGTACACTGGCCGTGGATTTCCGGGAGTGGCGGCCGCTGGCCGTGATCGCCCAGCAGGATCTGGCACCCGCGCAGAGGCGGGGTACCTGGGTCCTGGGAGAGAATGGCCGGATCCTCGAGTTTCCCGCCGAACTCGAGGTGCCCGCCCTGCCGACACTGGTTGGTTACAAGCCGATCGCCACGGCGGAAGGTTCCCCGGAGGAAAGAGAGGGACCGACCGCTGCCCGCGCCGCGGAGTCAGACACCTTGCTGGAACTGTTCGACGCCCTGGCCGCTGTCGGCCTCGAAACCGTGGCGCCGGTGGATTTTGTTGTTGTTCGTCCCGAGGGATACGCTATCGTGTTGGAAGGCGGCCAAGGAAGGCTGCAGGTGGGGCGGGAGGATTTCCGCCCCCGTTTGGAGCGTTATCTCGCCGCCCGGTCGCACCTGGAACCGGGCCTGGATGTGGATTTGAGGTTCACGGGCCAGGTAACCGTCAGAAGGCCGGACCTCAGATAGCGATGGAGTGACAGGATCCGCGGAAGGAGCCGCCCCATGAGTCAGGAACGCCTCATCGTCGCCTGCGATTTCGGAACCACGACTTTCAGGGGCCTGGTGGCCGAAGTGGACGAGGCGGGTGGATTCTACATCGTCGCCCATGCCTCGGGCCCGGCCCATGGTTTCCAGGACGGGGACTTCACCGACCTGGGCACCGGCAGCCGCTACATCGCCGAGATCATCAAGGCCCTGGAAGACGCCTCCCGGACCTACATCACCGGCTTCACCTACAACATCAGCGGCTCGCATCTGCACAGCCTGCGCTCGACGGCCCAGGTCCCCATCGGGCCGGGTCCGCGGCCCATCCGCGAGGCGGACCTGGAGGAGGTCAGGCTGCGGGCCCGCTCCCTGGCCATGCCCTTCGACCAGAAGATCCTCTCGGTGACACCCGTGGAATATGTGGTGGATCGGGTGCGGGGCATCGTGGATCCCCTGGGCCGGGTGGGAAGCCTGCTGGAGATGCATGCCCACCTGATCACAGGTTCCCGCAGCGTCCTGGGCAACATCGAGAACGCCGTGGACAACGCCGGCTACAAGCCGTTGGGCGACGAGGTGGATGTCCTGGCCGCCGCCAGGGCCCTGTTGACGAAAGAGGACCTGGCCAAGGGAGTCATGCTCATAGATATCGGCGGGCATATGACGAACTGGGTCGTCTATGCCGGGGGATCCATCGTGGCCAACGGGTCGGTGCCGTATGGCGGGATCATCCTGACCCGGGATCTGGCCCATGGTCTGCGGCTAGAGGAGGAGGAGGCCGAACGCATCAAGCGGGAAAACGGGGTGGTCCTGCGCAGCCTGGTGGACCACGTTCCGGTCCGGGTCCTGTTCGAGGAGGACCGTCCGGAGGTGACCCCCGGTCTAGTGGCCGCGATCCTCGAACCGCGCATGGAAGAGATCCTGACCCTGGTCAAGGAGGATTATGGAGACCTGGGGCAACTGGCCAAGCTCCAGTCGGGGGTCGTGCTCACCGGGGGCGGCAGC
>CAYPVD010000266.1:0-2295 GCA_964414055.1 uncultured Fibrobacteraceae bacterium | reverse complement strand
TGTCCCTTGTCCTCGTGACAGCGACCCAGATAGAACAGGCCGCGGTCACTGGGCACCTCGCTGAAGTAGCCGATGGCCTCGTCGTACTCGCCGGCCTGGTAGGAGAACAGGCCCAGGGCAAACTTCACCTGGGGCATCTCGGCGTAGCCGGGGCGACGCTCGAGCAACTCCCGGTAGGCGGTGTGCAGCTTGAGCCAGTTGCCCTGCACGATGTAGGTCAGGCCGGCCTCGTACAGGCCCTCGGCCAGCAGGAAAGTGTCATCATACCTGTCGATGAGACGTTCGTACTTCTCGAGTGCCTCATCGAAACGGCCCAGGTTGTAGAGGCATTCGCCCTCGCGCAACAGCACGCTGGCCTTCAGGTAGTCGTCGCGGCCCCTGCGATCGGAGACCTTGTCGTATTCCCGCAGGGCACCCTCGTAGTCGCCGGCCGCCAGGTAGCACTCGCCCAGCATGAACTGGGCGTCGGCGGCATGCCCGCTCTTGCCGTAGGACTGGACGAAGAGCCGATACTGCTGCATGGCAGCGGACTTGTCGGTTCCGGCGGCATAGGCGTGTCCCGCCGCTTCCCAGAGGGCGGCCTCGGTGGGTACGGTCACCTCACGGTCGCCTGCGGTCGCCGCGGGTGCGGCCAGCAGGACCAGGGACAAGGCGGCCAGCAGGGTCAGGCGGCCGATACTGTACAGACTCTTGTTCATCACTTGGTTCCCCCGGTGGCGGGCGGCGTGGCGCCGCTGAGTTCGACGCGGATGGGTACGCGGGTACGGTCCTTGAATCCGAGCACCTCAACGTCGGTTGAGTGGTCCCATTCCTGGCCCAGGCTATCGACGATCATGATCCTGGCCTGGTAGGTGCCGTCATCCACCAGGCGGCCGTCCTCGTCGTCGCCCTCCCAGGCAACGCCGTCGGGAGGAGCGCCATTACCGGACATGGTGCGGACGATCCTGCCGTCCTCACCGGCGATCTCCACGCGCCAGGACTCGATGGCCCCGCGCACGGCGGTCTGGATATCGAAGTGCACCTGGCGGTCGCTGCCGCTGGGACTGAACAGCGCCTTGTCCCGGTCCACCTTCACGCCGAAGGGCACGCCGAAGCGCAGGGTGGCGCTCAACACGTTCTGGGCCCCCAGGTCGGTGCTGACGTAGGCGTAGTCGAACTGCCAGTTGTTCAGGCGGAAACCGGCGCCGGCGGCGATGTGTTCGCGTTCGGAGTCATAGCCGCCGCGGATGGACAGTGAGCGCACAGGCCAGAATTCCAGGCCGGTGCGGAAGCTGGTATCCATCCACTTGGTCTCGACGATGTCGCTGGTTACGAGCATGCGGTTGCTGAAGAAGCGCAGGGCCAGGCCCAGGCGCACGCTGCGGGCCAGCTCCTCTTCCTCGTCGATCAGGGTGATCTTGGGGGAGACGGCGTTCTGGACAGCCACGCCCACGCTGAACAGGCGGTGGGGCCGGTAGTAGGCACCCAGGTCCACACCCATGGCGCTGCCCGAGGTGCCGCCGATGTCCTGGCTGACCGACTTGATGGCCGCGCCGTAGGCGAACCGGCGCCACGAACCTGCCCAGGACAGGGAGACGATGCCCTCGCGTTCGTTGAAGGTCTCGTCCAGGTCGGCGTCCCAGGTGGCCCGTTCGAACTCGCCGCTGGTGGTAAAGATGCCGTTCAGGGCAAACGTGCCCCAGCTCTCGGTGGGCATGCCCAGGGCGAAGAAGCAGTAGCGCGTGTCATTGAACATGGTGGCGCCCATGCCGGTGACTTCCATGGTCCGCAACTGGGCCAGGCCGGCGGGGTTCCAGTAGCTGGTGGCCACGTCGTCGGCCATGCCGGTTACGGCGTTGCCCAGAGACAGGCTGCGGGCGCTGGACCCGTAGCGCAGGAAGCCGCCCGCCGCCGCGCCGCCGTCCTCGCCGGCGAAGGCCGTCACGCCGCCTGCCAGCGCCAGGACTACCGAAAACACCAGTGCCGTCTTCATGCGATTGCTCCAGGTCATGGTGTAGGCTCTCATTATTTCACCACCGCGATCTTGCGACGCAGATCCATGCCGCTGCCGTGGATGCGGCAGATATAGCCGCCGTTGGCCACCACCCGGCGCTGGCCGTTATGGCCGTCCCACGGGTACTGGACCAGTTCACCGGCAGACACGACGAGCTGGTCGGTGAAGACCACGTCGCCATACAGGTCGTAGAGGGTCAGGGTGACCGCACCGCTGGACGGCGGGCGGAACAGGATCATGGTCGAACCCTCGCGCGGGTTGAACGGGTTGGGCCGGTTGGTAATCTGACGCTGGGTGTCCAT
>CAYPVD010000265.1:0-2298 GCA_964414055.1 uncultured Fibrobacteraceae bacterium | reverse complement strand
GGCCAACTGGCACAAGGGCGAGGACGCCATGAAGCCGACGGCTGAGGGCGTGGCGAAGTATCTGAGTGAGCGCAAGCCGGCTCCAAACAGATAGAGACCCTCACAACAAGAGAACCGGCGATGTCCTCGGCCTACAGCCTGCGGATTACGCCGGTTCTCTTGTTGTGAGGGTCTCTTCTGTTTGGAGTCGGCTTGTGCACCCACCAAGCAACGCAACCGGTGCACGAAAGATAAGCTGTCATCCCCGCCATCTGACACACGACGGCGGTTCGGATAATCCGCAGACCCTTTCCGACAGGAAAGGGGCGAGGACATTCCGAACCGCCGTCGTGTGTCAGGTAATGGGGAAGGAGCCTACTCCTTCGTCACCTTGGCGTTCTCGATGATGGCGCTGTACTTGTATCCCGCCCCGAAGTCCTTGTCCACCTCCAGGGTGCCTTCGACCACGACCAGGTCGCCGGCCTGCACCTCGGCGCTGGAAGTCACCGTCAGATCAGCGGTTTCACCGCTGCCGCTGCCGTCCTGGATGTGGATCCAGTTAGTGCCCATGACCCGCGGGGTGAACTTCACGACCCGGCCGCGCACCTTGACCGTCTTGCCGGCCAGGCCCGCCTTGTCGGCGTAGATCCCGGCGATGTCGTAGCCGCCGGCGACCTTCTCCACGCCCGAGACCTGCGCGTCGGGAACCTTGTTGTGCGAGGAGCCCACGCTCCCGCCCATGGCGCCGCCATGAGGGCTGGTCATGGCACCCATGCCCCCCGTTGGCTTGTCCGCGGTGCCGGCCGTGGGCATCTGCCCCTCCGGATAGAAGCCGCTGACGAACCAGATCTCGTCGAAGGTCCGGTTCAGTGTGCTGCTGGGAAAGTCCTTCATCATCATGCCCTGGGGCACGGACACCTTCTGGCCCACCTCGACCTCGGTCTCGGGCGCGGCGGCCCAGATCTTCTCCTTGCCGGTATCCAGCTGGATGTAGGTGTAACCGCCCGAGTTCATGGTCTCGACGATCTCGCCCGTCCAGCCGGCGGGGGCTGCGGGGGCTGGCATCCGGGCCTCGGCGGCGGGAGCACCCTGGCTCTCCTCATCCTTGACCTCGTTGCAGGCGGCCAGCAACGAAACCAGGGCCACGGACAGCAGAATCAGCATGATCTTCTTGGTCACGGCGAACTCCTTCTCTATGACGGGAGCCTCGGCTCCCGGTCCTCAACCACGCGAATTTACCCCGCCAATATAATCTCCGCCCCCCCGCTTTCGCTATGGAGATGTTGCAGGCGGCAGATGTCCCGGCTGCCGGGCAGGCCGGAAACGCACGGCACCGGCACCGGGTAGAGGCCCCGCCCTTCGGATAATCCGCAGCCCCGTTCCGCAAGGAATGGGGCGAGGACATTCCGAAGGGCGGGGCCTCTACCCGGTGCCGATCTGCATGATTACGGCTTGCCCAGCAACCGGAACATCTCCCGCTTGTACATCTCCACCCCGGGTTGATCGAAGGGATTGACCTCCAGCAGCAGGCCGCTGATCGCCACCGCCTTCTCGAACAGGTAGATCATGGCGCCCATGGTCTCGGGATCCAGCCGTTCCAGCTCGAAGCCCAGGCAGGGCACCCCGCCGGTGATGTGAGCCGTGCGCGTGCCCGCGTAGGCCTTGGCGTTGATGGCGTCCAGGGACACGCCTTCCAGGTAGCCCAGGCCGTCGGCGGCCCCGGCGTCCGCCGTCGGCACGGCGATCTCCGCTCCGCTGTGCCTGACCGTCAGGAATGTCTCCAGCAGGTTGCGCCGGCCGTCCTGGATGTACTGCCCCAGGCTGTGCAGATCGGTGGTGAACACGGCCGAGGCGGGGAAGATCCCCCGGCCCTGCTTGCCTTCGCTCTCGCCGAACAGCTGCTTCCACCACTCCTGCAGCAGGCGCAGGTCTCCGTGGAAGCTGCTGAGGATCTCGACGGTGAAACCCTTGCGGTAGAGCCCGTGCCGCACCGCGGCGTACAGATGGGCGGGGTTGGTCCTCAGCTCCGGGGACAGGCACGCCTCGCGCATGCCGCGGGCCCCTGACACCAGGCCGGCGATGTCGATCCCAGCCGCGGCCAGCGGCACCAGGCCCACCGGCGTCAGCACCGAAAACCGCCCCCCCACGTCGTCGGGGATGACGAAGGTCGCAAAGCCCTCCTGGTCGGCCAGCTTGCGCAGGGCGCCCCGTTTGGCGTCGGTGATGGCGGTGACCCGCGCGGCGGCGCCGTCGCCGTAACGCCGCTTCAGCTTGGCCCACAGGATGGGGAAGGCCGCCGCGGGCTCCAGGGTGGTGCCC
>CAYPVD010000264.1:0-2355 GCA_964414055.1 uncultured Fibrobacteraceae bacterium | reverse complement strand
GAAGGACGGCAACTCGAAAACGCCCATGGGTCCGTTCCAGAAAATCGAGCGCGCCCCGGTGATCACCTGCTTGAAGCGCTCCACGCTGCGCGGTCCGATATCCAGCCCCATCCAACCGTCGGGGATATCGGTCACCAGGACCGTCCTGCTCTCGGCGCTGTCGCTGAACTCCCTGGCGACCACGCAATCCTCCGGCAGGATCAACTCGGCACGCGAGGCCTTGGCCCGCTCGTTGACCGTGCGGACGACCTCGAGGCTGTCCTCGTCCAGCAGACTGGTCCCGATGTTCAAACCCAGACCATGATAGAACGTGAAGATCATCCCCCCGCCCAGCAGGAGATAATCCACACGGTCCAGGAGATTCAGAATCACGTCGACCTTGCCCGCGACCTTGGCCCCGCCCAGGATGGCGACGAAGGGGCGTTCCGGAGCGTTCAACAATCCGCCCAGGTGCGCCAGTTCCTTTTCCATCAGGAACCCGGCCCGGCCGCCTCCGAGAATCCGGGGCACCCCGACCGTGGACGCGTGCGCCCTGTGGGCCGTGCCGAAGGCGTCGTTGACATAGGTCTCGCCCAGGGCGGCCAGGGCCCCGGCGAACGAATCGTCATTGGCGGTCTCGCCGGGGTTGAACCGCAGGTTCTCCAGCAACAGGATCTCCCCCGGCGCCAGGCCGGCCGCCATCTTCGCCGCATCCGGCCCGACGGTGTCCAACGCGAACTTGACCGGCACATTCACGAGTTCGGCCAGGCGATCGGCCACCGGCCTCAGGGAGAACGCCGGATCTATCCGGCCCTTGGGGCGGCCCAGATGGCTCATCAGGATCACCCGCGCACCCTTGCCGCAGAGGTACTCGATGGTGGGCAGGGCGGCGGTGATCCGGGTCTGGTCGGTGATGTTGCGGTCGCCGTCCAGAGGAACATTGAAATCGACACGCACCAGGACCTTGAGTCCGTCAGGATCCCAGCCGGAAAGGTTCAACTTGGCAGACATGGCAACCACCTGTGTTGGAAAGCGATGAAAAACCCGTGCCGGCCGGATGTGAATCCCGACCGCCAGGGAAATTCTAGGCGGGGTCATGACGGGTGTCAACCCGGCCGCCGCCGGATGCCGTCGGAATACCCGGTATCGCACCCGGATGCTGCCAGACCCAGGCAAACGGCACCGGCAACCGGGAAACCGGCCGCCGACATGACCGCCGCCGCGGCCCTTACCGTGGCCCCGGTGGTCACCAGATCGTCCAGCAGCATGATTGTTCGTTCGGTGGCCGGCGTGCCACGAACACGGAATGCGCCCGCGACATTTCTTCGGCGACGCCCGGGATCAGCGATGCGGGCCTGCTGCGCCGTCGCCCGGCAACGTTCCAGGATTTCCGTGTCGATCATGAAACCCGCTTCGGCCCGCAACAGGCACGCCAACAGCTCGGCCTGGTTGAAGCCCCGTTTCCGTCTGCGGCGGCCGTGCAGGGGGATGGGCACCAGCAGCAGGTCGGTTTCCAGCGAGGCACCGGCCAGGGACAACGCCCCCTCGGCCAGCCGGCACAGCGGCCAGACGAGTCCGCGCAGACCGTGGTATTTCCAGGCCGAGACCACCTCCACGAGCTTGTCGTCGGTCATCATCCCGCCCCATACCGGGAACCCGTCCTTCAGCGTCCGCCGTACCGGGGCCAACCGGGACAGATGCGTGCAGCAATGGAGGCAGACATGACCGAGGTCCCACCTCCGGAGGCCGGGCACCCGCAGACCGGGCGGGGACCAGGGCCTGTCACCACGGAAGGCCCCGCACCAGGCACAGGTCTCGGGGTAGAAGACCTCGGCCAGGCCGCCGATGCAAACATCCAGTAATTTCATGGAAAGCGTCATTCCCGGGAGGAGAAACTTCATCCCCCGGCCCTGGTGTTCAACCGCCGAGGGACTGTCGCATTTCCTGCCAGGGCACCGGCGGGCCGAACCACCACGCGAAGGACAACCCGCCCTGCATCACCAGCAGAGGCAGGCCGTCGATGACGTCCAGTCCCAGGGGATAGTTCTCCTGCGGCACCCCCGCCCCATAGCGAAGGTCCACCAGAAGCGCCCGCTCGGCCCGGATCGCGACGGGCAGGAAGGGAGAGACGGGTATCTCCCGGGCCAGGGCATTGATCCAGAGCACGGCCCCCGCCTCGACCTCCGCCTGGAGAGGAATAAGACCCACATCATCGTCCCTCCCGAGCCTCTTCAGCCACTCCCGGAACCTCCCGGCCCCGGCCTCGGTGTGATAGCGTACGGTCACCCGCGCGGCCCCCCATCGCAACAGGGCGTCGACCGCGGCACGAGCCGCCCCGCCCGTACCCAGCACCACGGTTCCACCCTCGGGCGGAGT
>CAYPVD010000263.1:0-2374 GCA_964414055.1 uncultured Fibrobacteraceae bacterium | reverse complement strand
CACCATGTACCGAGCTGTCCTGTCCTCGACCGGCGGAGATCCCGTACGGCTCCGGAGCACGGATTACCTGACGGTTTCCGGACTCGTGACCATGGATCTGCGCGTCGGCGAGGAGTATTGAGATGGAAAGCCAAGCGGTGAAATGGGCCCCGACAGTCTTCCTCATCCCCCTTGTCGCACTGACCCTGGGGACCATCTCCGCCACGACCGTCCGGGCCCAGGGCGGAGTAAGGGCCTGGGGCCTGGGCGGGGCGCTCACGGCGGCGGCGCGCGGTCTGGAGGCCGTGCAGTACAACCCGGCCAACCTGGCCCTGGACCGCGGCACCAGCCTGGGTCTCGCCTCGGCCGCCGTCATGGTGGGCAACAACTCGCTGAGCCTCGACCGCTACAACGAGATCAACGGCAGCTACCTGGACACCGCGGACAAGGACCTGCTGATGGCCGACATACCTGCCGAGGGTTTCCGTCTGGACGCCGACGTCAGGGTCTCGGCGGCCGGGTTCCGGTCCGGCCCCTTCGCCTTCACCCTCGGCGCCCGCGGCCAGGGCCGCGGCAACCTGGACCGGGACTACTTCGACCTGGCCCTGTACGGCAACCAGGTGGACCAGAAGGTGGACTTCAGCAACACCTGGGGTGGCGGGTACGCCGTGGGCATGGCCACCATCAGCTGGGGGACGGCGCTATTGCGCAAGCCCGGGAGCACGCTGGCCGTCGGCTGCAACCTGCATTACCTGCAGGGACTCTACGAGATCCACATCGCGCACGCCGGGGGAACCCTCGACACGTCCCTCGCCGACATCGACGGCCAGGCGTACGTGGACGCCCTGAGCGCCGAAGGCGGTACGGGTTACGGGCTGGACCTGGGCCTGGCCTGGCAGCGGGGAAACTGGGATCTGGCCCTGGCCGTTGACAACGTCCGGGCCGCCGTCGACTGGGACAAGGGCCTGCAGGAGGATTCCTATTCCATCACCGCCACCGCCGTGACCCTGCTGGACGGAGAACTGGATACCGCTGTGATCGACCGGCATGACACCAGGGTCGCCGCACCCTACCGCACGCATCTGCCCCGCAGTTATCGCCTGGGCATCGCCCACCGCACAGGGTCGCTGCTGACCAGCGCGGATCTGGCCTACGAGGAGGGTGTCACGGCCGACCAGCCCTCGCGCAGCAGGGCGGCCGCGGGGGCCGAATACAGGCTGGTTTCCTGGCTCACGCCCAGGGTGGGGTTGCGCCTCGACGAGTTCGCAGGCACCGGGGGCTCGATCGGTCTGGGCATCGGCGCCGGCCCCTGGCGCATCGACGCCGCCGCCATGACCACGGGCGGCCTGATGCCCGGCAGCGCCAAGGGCTTCGGCGCCGCCGTCGGTACATACGTGAGTTTCTGAGACCGGGCCTCAGGTCATCATGAATTCCGGGCGCAGGCCCAGGACCTCGGCGAACACACGGGCCAGTTCCTCTCCCATGTTCTCCAGTTCGGCGGGGGGAAGATCCCGGCCCAGCTCCGCGGCCAGATCCGTGGTTCCGGTTTCCAGATCCGCCTCCTGCGCGGCCTTGGCCGCCGGGTCCAGTCCCAGGAACCTCACCAGTTCCCGGTGCCTGGGTCCGGCCAGGATGGAACCGTGCTGCAGGAACACCCCTCGCTGCCGACGCTGGGCGCTGCCTATGATCTTGCGGCCGCCGGTGCGTATCTCGTGCCGGCCCGCGCTGTGGAAACACACCAGTCCCCGCGCCTCTTCCCTGCTCTCCCCGGCCGAGACATCGGCCCGGATCCCCAGTCCGGCCAGGAAGGCCAGCAGCGCCCGGTTGATGGTCATGTATGATTCGTGCAGGGAGTTCCCGAACAGGGGGCCGGGCGAGGTGCCGACCACCGCGTAGGTAAGTTCCTCGGCGTGCAGGATGGCGCGCCCGCCGGTGGGCCTGGTGACCAGGTCGTAGCCGGCCGCGGCGACCCGGTCCGCGGCGAAGGCCTGCGGATCCTGATTGTACCCCAGGGTCACGCAGGGAGGATCCCACTGGTAGATCCGCAGCACCGGGTCATCGCCCGCCCGGTGGGAGGCCAGCAATTCCCGGTCGCGATCCATGTTCCAGGGTCCTTTGCGGACCCCGTCCAGGAATATCCGCAGGACGCCGCCCACCTCGTCAACCGCACTGGCAGGGCCCGAGCCGGGCCAGATCCGGCTGGCGGGCCGCGCGCGCCTCGTCCATGCGGCCGACGGGAGTCGTCACCGGGGCGTTGCGCAGGATGTCCGGATCCCGCACCGCCTCGGCGTGGATGGCCTTCATGGCGGCGATGAATCCGTCCAGGCTTTCCCGGGATTCGGTCTCGGTGGGCTCGATCATGATGGCCTCCTCGACGATCAACGGGAAGTAGATG
>CAYPVD010000262.1:0-2376 GCA_964414055.1 uncultured Fibrobacteraceae bacterium | reverse complement strand
TGGTACGGAACATCCCCGCGGTATAGGTCCACGGCAGGCTGTCGAGAATCTCCGGCGCCATCACCCCACTCTCCACCAGGGCATAGATGTCGTAGACCCCGAGCACGTCGGCCTTGGCCTCCTCGAAGGCGGAGTAAAGCTCCTTGAGCTCGAGCCTGACCTCGGTCTCTCGACCGTCGATCGTGATCTTGCCGGGTCCGATTCCGTGCGAGAGCTCGTGATGGAGGGTGAACTGGTAGAAGGCCTCGAAGCTGATCTTGTCCGCGCTCCCGGCGGGCAGAATACGCCCCGCGATGGGGGTCAGGATCCCGTCGTACTTGGCGCGCATGACGTTTTTCAGGAGCACCTTCTTGGATCCCTTGACCTCGCGCACGCGCTCATCGTTGGGGAGGTTGAAAGCAATGGTCTGAACACCGGCACGGGTGTCGCCGGCGGTGAAGAGCTCGTCCACGACCCGGATCGGCGACTCCGACCCGCGGTCGAAGTTCTTGTATTCATCTGGGATCGGCAGGTTGCGCTCCAGAAACGGCAGCTCGGACTTGAAGACCTCGAGCCGAGCCGAGTCCTCGGGCTGGGCGACGCAGATGAAGGCCTCGAAGGCCGCCTTGTAGCCGAAGAGCCCGTCCTCGTAGGTCTCGTAGGGACCGATGGTGATCTCCACGTCGCTGTCCAGGTCCATCCACAGCATGTCCGACCGGTAATAGTCGTTGCTGCCGAAAGCGTCGGCGCGGGCCTCCAGGAACGCCCTCAGGCTGGCGTTGTCGGTCATGGCCGCCGCCTCGCGCAGCAGCGACGCCGCCTTGCCCAGGGGCCCGGCGAAGAATTCGGAATAGGGAATAGCCCGCAGGACGCCCTTGTCGTCCCGCCGCACCATGGTGAACAGGCCGTCGAGCCCGGCATCGGGATCACTGATGGTCGCCTTCTCCTCATCGGTCAGATCCAGGGGATAGAAGTTGGCGCCGTCGGGGTGCGACCAACTTCCCACGAAAGGCTCGAAATGGAAGCGCCGGTCCCACGGCCCCATGTTGATGCGGAAGTAACGGGCCACCATCTCCCGCTGCCCTTCCGGCAGCCCCCCCAACCGGACCAGAAGCTCCTTCCGGCAGGGCGTGGCCTGGACCTGGAAGATATCGTTCATGAGCTTGCTGGCGGCCACGAGCTTCTCCAGGACCCCCGTCTGGACCTCGTTCAGATGACTGATGTCCGGACTCAACTCCGTGGGCACATAGGCGTCCAGCCGCTGGGCCAGATCGGGAACCACAGTCAGCTCCCCCTGATCGACCCAGGAGCAATCACCTTCGTATTTTTGTTTCATGGCTTGGTCCTCTGCTTGGGGACCGCAACCGGCGATCCCGATCAAGAGCGCGAGCGCCGGAATAACACCTGCGGCGACGGCGCGGACATGGGTTTGGAAACGGAACATGACAACTCCTCGGGCTGGAAACCTGGTGCCGGAAAGGATGATCGACCCGCCTGGATCAGGGCCATTCTGTCCCCGCGACACTCCGGAGTCAATAGCCGCGGGCAGCGGGTGCAGGCAAAAAAAAACCGCGCATGCCGCGCGGCGGAAGGGAAAGATGGCGGGAGCGACGAGACTTGAACTCGCGACCTCCGGCTTGACAGGCCGGCGTTCTAACCAAACTGAACTACGCCCCCGCCTAAGGGCGAAAATCGAAGGCGAAAGATAGCGATGGCCCCTGCCCGTGTCAAATTTATTGTTGGGCCGACATGGCCTCGATATCCCCCGGAAACACGTCGAACAGGGCGCAAATCGTCCAGCCATCCGGCAACAGGGCCCTGACGGCCTCCCGAAGCTGGGGATGACCCATGACCAGGGCCGTCCCCCGAGGGGCCAGGCACCCGGGCAGATGCCGGACAACGCCTTCAGCGGGCCGCCAGGGCCGGAACGAGGTCACCAGGAGGCGATCGTACCGACCATCCAGCGCCTCGTCGACGGAATAACGGCGCAGCGAACGGAACCCGGTCTCCAGGACCGCGGCCAGTTCCCGACGGCCTGCGTCGGGATCCTGCCCTATGCCCCACCAGCGGTCATGGGTGTGCGCATCGATCCACAGCAGGTCCCTGTCCTGCGACGCGAATTCGGAGACCGCCTGCCTGGCGGCCGACCGGCGCACCCGATCATAACCTGAAGCCTCAGGCAGGGAGATGCGCACGGAGGTGGCCGGATCCCCGACCTGATCGTCCGGGCCACCGGTGGAACCCGCCAGGGGAAGCGCCCGCCAGGGAATACCCCGCAGGAGAATCCGGTCGCAGCCGGCTGTGGCGATGGTCTCCAGCCAGGTTTTCCCGAGGGTGTCCACATCCACCAGGCCTTCTTCGCGGCCGTCGGTCGCGGGGGCTCCCAGCCTCGCCATG
>CAYPVD010000261.1:0-2382 GCA_964414055.1 uncultured Fibrobacteraceae bacterium | reverse complement strand
GCCCCGATACTCATTCAGGGCGATCAGGCCGTCGCCTTGTGTTCCGTCGCCGACAGGATTTGTGTCTTCATCGATTCCAGGCTCAAGCAGGTCATCGACCCAGGAGGTGGCTTCTCCCTTGACCTGGACCGGCCATCCGGGATCCGCGATCTTGTTGCCCTTTGTGGCCCCATCATCGCCCCGGTCGATGGGTATGGTCGTAAAGTTTTCTCTCCGGGGTCGGTCCTTGATCCAACCCCGACTGTAAACCCCGGGCCCAAAGCCTTCCATGCCAGGGCCGACGTAAGTGTCAACGTAGGCAGCGATTTTGCCGTAGGCACCATAATCACGGGATTTGACCTTCAACTCCAGTTCTTGTCCGCCCTGCACCACGTCCCTGGTCTCATACACCAGCGCCGGCTGTCCATCCGGGGTTTCCCCTGGAGCGCATGTCCAGTCCGCCAAGGTGGAGGTGGGACAAACCAAGTCCGGGTCCTCGTCCGTACCGTCGTTGTAGGAGGCGTTCATGGCGTAGCCCTTGTAACTCGTCCTCTCCGTGACCTCCACCCTGATCTTGGCTTGCAAGGGCTGGCCCCCAACCGTCTCGGGAAGAAGCCGGACCTGGTAGGTTAGGTCATTTTGTTCGTCGTCGGATTCATCACCGCCAATCGGTAGCCAGTCGCCAGGGGTGTCCGACAACTCCGCGACGATGGGCGTCAAGGTCACCGAACCCATCACCCATGTCTCGCCCTCCTCGTTCATCTCCGTGAACATGATGGCATGTTCTTCGATTGTTTCTCCCTTGCGCAGCAGCTCCAGGGGAATGGCGTAGGCGAGTTGGTATGGTATTCCCCCCTGTGACATGGGCATCTCCGGGTTCGAGATGGGGCCATTTCCGAAATACCAGAAGAGCATATTTTCATCTTCGACCTTCGGTGCTTGACCGCATTCCTCATTTTGATCGTATCGAATCCGGTATTGTTCCGGGTTGTAGTCGTTGGGGCAGTTGTCCGAACATGCGGTCAGGGCACCGCCGGTGCATGGCGGCTCGTCGCCCTGGGTGCCGTCGCCATCGGCGTCGTTCAGGATCCCGTCGTGGTCCGGGTCGCAGTCGATGTCGCCGGTCTTGACCGTGCCGGCGCAGACACCGGCCAAGCATGTGTCGTTCTCTGTGCAGGAAAGGACTTTCATCATCGCAGCTTGTGCTGATTAGCTCGTTTTTGCAGTGATTGTCTTCCTCATCGCAGACGCCGTGGTTGCACTCGTCATCCAGGTGTGAACAATCACGATCCTCTCCGTTCACGCAGTCTCCGGCCTTGCAGTATTCGCCCACCGTGCAGTACAGGCCGTCTTCACATGCGCCGGTCAAGAAATCAGGCACACAGGCGTCCTGGACCTCGTCGCAGATCCCCTCGGTGCACTCATTGTCCATTGCGGAGCAGTCTCTTGCACCGCCCGCGACGCAGATGCCGCTCAGGCAGGAGTCGTCGATGGTGCAGAATTCACCGTCGCTGCATTCGATCCCGTTCGGATGACAGATGCCGCCTGGGGCGTCCGCGCCCATGAACAAAAAGGTCATCCCTTCGCTGCCGTCGGCTGAAGGGTCTGTGATGATGATTCCAGGTTGACCCACGATCAGCTCATCGTAACTGCCGCCTTGATCGCCGTTGACATTGCCCGCGCGGCTGACGGCGTAACCGAACATTCCCTTGGCCACGCTGCCCACCTCGCCCCAGGATGAATTGTTGCCGGGCCCGGTGGCAGAGCCCAAAAAGATATCCACCCTCCCTTGCATGTTGCCCAGGCTGCCGGGAAGATAGGGCGAGCCGATGGCCAGATCGTCGAAACCGTCACTGTTTACATCCCCGGATCCGGCCAAACTGTATCCGAACATCAGGGCGGCACTGTCTCCATCCATGGTCCAGCAGGGGTAACCGGTGCCGTCATGCGCAACAGATCCATGTCCTGCTTGAAAACGATAACCTCTCCGCCTTCGCTGCGGGTCTCGATACGAGGACCATGCAAGCGCCCCCGTAGCGTCAGATCCCCTGTTGGGCCGCTTTGAATCACAAAGCGCTGCTCTATGCCTTCAGGGAGGTTTTCGTATTCTTCGATGACCTGGTTCATGTGATCCCGGCGCACCCGGGATCCATCAATGGACAGTTCGATGGCGGCGGAAGCGGCCAGGGTGTTCTGCCCCGCGATCAAGGAATGAAAGCGATAGGAGAAAGCCCAAGGCCCCGTTGAGGTCGAAGACGCCATGCTGGCCGGTACTTCGTCCCATTCCACGTTCGCGCTGACCACCACCACCCGATGCCCTTGGATGAAGACCCGAAAGTTGGGCTGGTTTAAGACGACCACATCTCTGGAGGAATTAGTGTGGGCGCGGAGGTTGTCCTGCTT
>CAYPVD010000260.1:0-2382 GCA_964414055.1 uncultured Fibrobacteraceae bacterium | reverse complement strand
TCCCATACGGTAGAATCCCCCCTGATCCGGAGCCTATACCCGTCAACCATCGCCGCTCGATATGCAGGAGATTCCCATGGACGAGTTCAAGATCTGTCCCAAGTGCGGTGCCGAGTACTACCCCGAAATCCAGGTCTGCGCCGATTGCGGGGTGGCCCTGGTGTGGTCATCGACCCAGGTCCCTGTCTTGACGGTGGAGGAGGAGCTGGATGAAGAGGACCAGTGGTGGGGTACCAAGAAGGGCGATCCGCAGCGGGAAACCGACGGCGACTGGGGCCTGTTCGGCGAAGACGAGATCCTCTGTCAGGTAGCCGGCGACCGGGAACGCATCATCGGCCAGTACCGTGTTCGTCTGGCCCGGGTCGGCATTCCCACGGCAGTCCTGCCGACCACCCGTTACCAGAAGGCGGAATCCTACCTGGAACAATCGGTCGTCTTCGGCAACCGGGAGGTTGTGATTCCGGCGGGTCAGGTGCCGGTGGGGGATGTGCTCAACGGTTTCAACTACGATCTTTTCGTCCGCCGCGCCGACTGGCCGCGGGCCGATGAGATCACCCGCGACATGTTCGCCGAGCTGCATCCGGACATGGAAAGCGGCTTCTACAACGAGTTCGAGCTGGGCAAGTGCCCGGCCTGCGGCGCCGAGGTCCCCGAGGACGCCACCGAGTGCCCGGACTGCGGCCTGCCCCTGGCGGATCCGGCCGAATGATGACAACGCCCGGGCGCACCGGGCCCGATGCAGCCCGGCGGAATCCAACCTTTGCCGATTCCTGTCGCTTCCGGTAGATTACCCGGACCTTCCCGCACGCCAACCGGAACCCCTACGACGGGACGAGTATGGACAAGCGCGAGTTCCGGGTCCTGCCGCCCGGCTTCATCCATGACTGGCTGCAGGCCACCGAGGGCCATGTCCGCGTGGACACCTATCGCGACGTCCTGCCGGGTGACTGGGCGGCCTACATGATGCCGGGCCTGGTCCACTGGCACGCCACCGACCTGCACGAGGATCGGGGCCGCTACCTGGTGCAGAACGTCAACTACGGCGGCAACATCGTGGGCGGCTTCACCGACTTCGTCACCGCGGCCCTGGCGGTCGATGCGGTCAGGAAGGTCCAGCTCATCCTCGTGCCCCTGGACCGCCTGGGCACCCGCGGCCTGGTGGACCACGCCATGCTGAGGTTCGAGTTCGAACCGGACCACCGGCTCAGATTGACCCCCTGTCCCGGCGGCGACAAGCAGCTGGAGGCGACGGATTTCCTGGTCAGCTGGGAGGCATGGCGGCCGCCGGGCTATCGCTTCAACCTGCTGGAGGGGTTCAAGCCCGATGCGTTCCGGCTCATCCCGCGCTTCTACGTGGCGGCGCACCGCTTCCTGGAGGACGCGGTCAAGGGGCGGAGCTGGAACTGCTACGACCTCACCCCGCCCGGCGGCGAGACCGGGCGTTCGGAGATCCTGCAGATGGCGCTGACCCTGGCCGACAGCGTCAGCCGCGAGACCCTGGCCGGCATCCTGGCGGACCTGGACCACAAGCTGGACGAGACCGCCATGGAGGGGGTGGAGATCCCCTGCGACAACCTCAGCCCGCATCAGGCGCGGACCACCAACCGGCAGGACTGGGACGCCATCGCCGCCAGCCTCAAGCGCAACAAGCTGCCTCGCTCGCCCATCGACGACATGCCGCACATCTACACCAGCTACCAGCTTCTGCTGCGCTCCTGCGCCACCATGGCCCTGCACACCATCGAACTGGCGGCCAAGCGCCTGGCGGCTCACGGCTACATGAAGGACTCCGAGGTCGCCGTGCTGGAGAACCTGGAGATCGTCAAGCCCGTGCCCTGGCTCGAGGCCATGGGGCGCAGCGGCCTGAAGAGCATCGTCAGGCAGGCGCCCTTCGCCATCTGGTGGATCACCCGTCACCAGGAAGTGATCCCCACCAAGATTCCCGGGATCCTGGCCAAGGCCGGCCTGGTGGAGACCCGCAACGGCGCTCCCGTGGTGAGGTCCTATTTCTCCGGCGGCCGGTCCCTGTACATCGACAAGGATGATTTCAACAGTGACTAGATCTTTCGGTTTCTACTGGGGTTCAGGATGCCTGCTGTTCTTGCTGGCAGGCCTGGTGTCCTGCGGCGGTGACCGGGAGCCGCCCCACCCCTCGGTCAAGCCCGTCACCGCCCGGCGGGTGCTCTCGTACACCGAGCAGCAGGCGCCGATGATGCGGCTGCGCACCAGCGAGGTCGTGCTGCCCGGCGGCTGGGCCGCCGCCATGGCTCCGGTCCTGGTGGACTGGTCGGCGAGCCGGGAGGATTCGGGTTCCTACCGCGTCATGAACCTCAACGACGGCGGCAACCCCCTGGATGCCAGCGCAGTGCACCCTGAAAGTTA
>CAYPVD010000259.1:0-2413 GCA_964414055.1 uncultured Fibrobacteraceae bacterium | reverse complement strand
GCTGCGGCGGAATGGTCCCCGAGGGATCCGAGCTCATGAACGAGTACCGCAAGCTGATGGAAGGAGTGGTAAACGCATGAAAGTCTACGAGAAAGCACCCTCCTTCTACGAGGTGTTCGAGCGCAAGAGCGGGCCGGCCAAGAAGGCTACGCACTATTGCCCCGGTTGCGGCCACGGCAACATCCACAAGATGATCGCCGAGGCCCTGTCCGACATGGACCTGAATTCCCGCACGGTGCTCATCTCGCCGGTGGGCTGTTCGGTGTTCGCCTACTACTACTTCGACTGCGGCAATTCCCAGGCCGCCCACGGGCGCGCCCCGGCCGTGGCCACGGGCGTCAAGCGGGCCAACCCCGATTCCATCGTCATCTCCTATCAGGGTGACGGCGACCTGGCCGCCATTGGCACCGCCGAGACCGTCCACGCGGCCAACCGCGGCGAGAACATCACCGTGTTCTTCGTCAACAACGCCATCTACGGCATGACCGGCGGGCAGATGGCCCCGACGACCATGATCGGGCAGCGTTCGACGACCACGCCCCTGGGCCGGTTGGAGCACGTGCACGGCAACCCCATCCGCATGTGCGAACTGCTGGCCACCCTGCCGGCGCCCACCTACATCGAGCGCGTGGGCCTGGGCAACAGCAAGCAGATCATGAAGGCGCGCAAGGCCATCCGCAAGGCCCTGAAGATCCAGGCCGAGGGCAAGGGCTACAGCTTCGTGGAGATCCTTTCGCCCTGTCCCACCGGCTGGAAGATGGACCCCACAGTGGCCCGCGACTGGATGTCCGAGGAGATGGAGAAGATCTTCCCCCTGGGCGTGTACAAGGACGAGAGCGGCAACGTGGACGAGGGGTCGTGGGACCGGACGTTCAAGCCGTTCGACACCGAGGAAGTGACGGCCTACCTCGACCGGATGAAGACCAGCATGACCGAGGGCGAGAAGGTGGTCCTCAAGGAGGATCTGCACTGCAAGTTCGCCGGTTTCGGCGGCCAGGGCATCTTGACCCTGGGCCTCTTCCTGTCCCAGATCGGCATGCGCGCTGGCCAGCAGGTCAGCTGGTTCCCCGCCTACGGGCCCGAGATGCGCGGCGGGACGGCCAACTGCTCGGTGAACCTGTCCAACGAGCGCATCGGTTCGCCCCTGGTGGACGAGCCCAACGTGCTGGTGGTCATGAACCAGCCCTCCCTCGACGCCTTCGAGCAGACGGTGCCCGACGGGGGTACGATCATCGTCGACACGACCATCGTCGAGGGCAAGCCCGATGCCGAGCGGCTGAACGCGGTCCTGATCCCGGCCAGCCAGATCGCCGACGAGGTGGGTACGCCGAAGATCGCCAACGTGGTGATCCTGGGCGCCCTGGCCGCGGCCACGGGGGCCTTCACGCCCGAGTTCTGCATGGACACCCTGCGCTCGGTCATCAAGAAGAAGAACCTGATCGACATGAACATGGAGGCGTTCCAGAAGGGTTACGATTTCGTTAAGAACATGTGACCCGGGCCGTCCGCCTGGTTTACGGGGCCGGTCCGGATCGTTCCGGACCGGCCTTGTCCGTCAACACGGGAGCTGGATCATGATCATCGGTATTCCCCGTTCGCGCGTCCCCGACGAGTTCAGGGTCGGCCTGCCGCCCCGCATGGCCGGCAACCTGGTCCGCAGGGGCTGGACCGTGCTGGTGGAGAAGAACGCCGGGCTGGGCAGCGGATTCCCGGACGCCCAGTTCGAGAAGGTGGGGGCCGTGATCTGCCACAGCGCCGAAGAGGTGTGGGGGCGGGCCGACCTGATCCTCAAGGTCAACACGCTGATCCCCGAGGAGTACCCGCTGGTGCGCAGGGGACAGATCCTGATGTCGGTGTTCCACCTGGCGGTGGCCGACGGGCGGTTGCTGGACGTCCTGCTGGGGACCGGCTGCACCGTGATCGACTATGTGACCATCGAGGACGACCGGGGTCACCTGCCCGTGCTCAGGCCACTGTCCCAGATCGCCGGCCGCATCGTGCCCCAGATAGCCGCCCGCTACCTGCAGACCGACCACGGCGGCATGGGGATCCTGCTGGGCGGGGCCCCGGCGGTGCCGCCGGCCGAGGTCGTGATCATCGGCGCGGGCACGGTCGGACGCAACGCGGTGCGGGCCTGCCTGGGCGCCGGAGCGCGGGTCACCCTGCTGGACAGCGACCTTGACCGCGTCAGCGAGTTGGACTGGCAGTTCCCCGGCCAGGTGACCACCTTCCTGGCCACCGAGGCCACCATCAGGAAGGTCTTCGCCTACGCCAACGTGGTGGTCGGCGCCGTCCTGGTGCCCGGCACGCGGACTCCCCACCTGGTCACCCGCGACATGATCGGCACCCTGAGGCAGGGCAGCCTGGTCATCGACATCTCGGTGGACCAGGGTGGTTGTTTCGAAACCAGCCG
>CAYPVD010000258.1:0-2420 GCA_964414055.1 uncultured Fibrobacteraceae bacterium | reverse complement strand
TGCTCGTCTTCTTTCTCGTCCTCGCCTTCCTGCTGGGCGCCTTGCCGTTCAGCTACATCATCGGCCGCCAGGTCAAGGGATTGGACCTGAGGCGTCACGGAAGCGGGAATCTGGGAGCTACCAACGTGTTTCGCACCCTGGGGCCGGCCTGGGGGGGGCTGTGCCTGTTGCTGGATCTGGCCAAGGGCGCAGCGGCGGTGGGCCTCATGACCTGGCTCGTCAACACCTGGCCCGTCGGCGAGCCGACACCTTTCCACATCACCCCCGACCTCTTCAGGATCTTCGCCGGGGTCATCGCCGCCCTGGGCCATACCTTCAGCCCCTTCGTCGGTTTCCATGGCGGCAAGGGCGTGGCCACCACGGCGGGTGCTTTCGCGGTCCTGGCCCCATTCTCCATCATCATCGCGACGGTGGCCTTCCTGGCCTGTTTCCTCACCACGGGCATCGTTTCCCTGGCCAGCATCACGGCGGCCTCGGTGTTGCCGGTTTCCGTGCTTTTGTTCGAGCTTTCCAGCGATCACCCCTCCACCACCATCATCGTGTTCGTGTTCCTGCTCTGCGGGTGGGTGATTTTCAAGCATCGCTCCAACATCATCCGTCTCCAGGACGGAACGGAAGGCAAGATCGTCACCTCGGCCGGAAACAACACTCCAGGAGAGGACCCCTCCGACGAGGCCGGCTCGCCTGATCAGGAACCGGGGGAGGCGGAACGGTGAAGGCCGCCATCCTGGGCACCGGCAGCTGGGCCAGCGCTTTCGGCAAGCATTTGGCCCACAAGTGGGACCGGGTAGTCCTGTGGGGTATTGATTCGGAACAGGTCCACGCCATCAATACCACCGGAACCAACCCCGCGTTCCTGGCCGACGTGGTCCTGCCCCCGAACCTGCGCGCCACCCTGGATCTTCAGGATTGCCTCAACGAGGCCGACGCCCTGTTCGTGGTCGTTCCCAGCCAGGTGGTGCGCACGGTCATGGAGCAGGTGGCGGCGGCAGGCATCCTGCCCAAAGCCGCGCCCGTCATCTCCTTGGCCAAGGGTTTCGAGGTGTCCACCTTGCAGCGGTTGAGCGAGGTCATCATCGAAGTCCTCGGAACGCCGGACTCGTCCGAAGGCCATCCCGTGGCCGTCCTGCTGGGCCCGAGCCACGCGGAGGAAGTCGCCCGCGAGTTTCCCACCGCCGTGGTGCTGGCAGGCACCGCAGGGACGGATTGGTCCGTTTGGCAGCACAAGATTTCCGGCCCGTTCTTCCGCGTCTACACCAACGAGGACATGGCCGGGGTGGAGATCGCCTCCGCCTTCAAGAACATCATCGCCCTGGCCGTGGGCATGGCCGATGGTCTGGGTACGGGTGACAACACCCGCGGTGTTTTGATGACCCGCGGCTTGAAGGAGCTGGCCCGGCTGGGGGTTGCGTTGGGCGCGAACACCGAGACCTTCTTCGGCCTGGCCGGGGTCGGGGACATGGTCACCACCTGCATCAGCCATCACTCCCGTAACCGGAATTTCGGCGAGGCCGTAACCCGGGGCGACCGCTCCCCCGAGGCGCTGCTCGGCGAGCAGGTTCAGGTAGTAGAGGGTGTTCCCATGGCCAAGGCCGCCTTGAAGCTCGGCATGAAGTATGGGGTTGAACTTCCTGTTACCAAGCAAGTTCATGATGTGTTATTCTCCGGCAAGCCGCCCCGTCAGGCCATGAGGGAATTGATGGAGCGGCAACTGCGAACCGAGCTTGAATAACTGCGGTTGGAGATCAACAGCCATGAAGGGCGAAAAAGCGAGCAGGCTTTATCATTCCATCGGGGAGGTCGCTGCCCTCACCGGGGTCAAGGCTCATGTCTTGCGGTACTGGGAGGCCGAATTCCCCACCTTGCGGCCGCGCAAGACCAGTTCGGGCAGCCGTCGCTACCGGCAGCAGGATATCGACGAGATCCTGGCCATCAAGAAGCTCCTGTACGAGGAAGGCTTCAAGATCGCCGGCGCCCGGAAAATGCGTCGCGCCGCACACAGGAAAACGCCGCAACCTGCCAAGGCCCAGCTCAGCCTTGGCTTCGAGGGTCTCGATGCCGCCGGGCAGTTGGAGGCCGTAAAGGAGGAATTGCGGGAAATCCTGCAACTGCTCAAGAATCCGGAACTCTAGGAATCAGGCCTTGATGCCGCTGACCGCGGTTTTGCCTTGTCCGGACAAGTTTCCCGTATTACATTGTCCGCCCGGAACACCCCCTGAATCCCTGCGGGATTCGGATTTATGGTCGGGACGTGGCGCAGTCCGGTAGCGCACTTGCATGGGGGGCAAGGGGTCGCGAGTTCAAATCTCGCCGTCCCGACCAGATAAACTAAATGATTGCTAGAGGTTGCCTCGTTTGCGGGCGGCCTTTTTTTGTTGGAGATTTTGCCGGGGCACCTCAGTGGCGACAAAAGATATTTT
>CAYPVD010000257.1:0-2521 GCA_964414055.1 uncultured Fibrobacteraceae bacterium | reverse complement strand
TATTCCGCAAGATCGACGCGAACTTCCCCGACGGCGCCCTGATGAACATCTATTTCTCGGACCTGGTCATCCAGTAGGCGGCCGGCCCATGGATCCCGATAAGGTGGACGAGGAGCAAATGAGCAGCTCTGAGCATGACAACCTGGATCTGGACGCCGCCATCGGCGCGGCCGAGGACCTCCTCGGCGACGACGCCCGGATGGAAGTGGATCTCGACGAGGTGCTGAACGCCGAATCCGACGCCGAGGACCACCTGGCCGGCCCCCGTCTCTACGATTTCAACCGGCCCCACAACATTTCGCGTGCTTTCGAGCAGAACCTGCAGGCGGTCGGCGAGGCTTTCGCCAAGGTCGGCACCATCGACTTCACCAGTCTTCTGCGCATGTCCATGCAGGTGGATTTCAAGGGCCTCAACCAGCAGACCTACGGGGAATACATCACCCAGATGGAACAGCCGACGTGCGTTTCCCTGGTGACCCTTGCTCCCCTGAAGGGGAACATCATCATCCACCTGGACCTGGGGCTTTGTTTCATCTTCATGAAGAAGCTCATGGGGGGGGCGCCCAGCCCCGAGGATACCGTACGGGAATTCACGGAGATCGAGCGGGGGATCAACGCCGGTCTCGTCAACAGGTTCACCGAGATCCTGCGCAAGGCCGCGAGCAAGTTGATTCCGCTCGAACCCCGGTTCGTGAGCCTGGAGAACAATCCCAACTACCTCGGCGGCGTCGCCGACGGGGAGAACCTCATCATCCTGAAGTTCAAGGTGATGCTGGATGCAGTCGAGTCGCCGGTGGAAATTGCGTTTCCGCTGTCCGCTTTCTCTCCGGTGAAGGATGTATTCGACCCCCAGGAAAGCCTCGATCTGAGGACCCCGGAGGAGATGCGGCAGGATCGCCGCCGTATCCTGGAGATGGTCCGCGGCACCGGAAGTGAACTCGTTGTCCAACTGGGGGATCTGGATACCAACCTCGAGGAGATCATGAAGCTCCAGGAAGGGGACGTGCTCCATCTGCCGCAGGCCGTGGAAGCTCCCCTGAAGGTGAAAATCGAGGGCGAAGATGCCTGGCTCGGCGAGGCGGGGCGGCTGGGCCAGAACAGGGCCGTCAAGTTGACCAGCAAATTGACCAAGGAGTGAAGGCATGAGTGAAGAAAATACCGTCATCGCCGGGGACAGTTCCGCGGAGGGGACTGCCGCTTCCGCTACCGGGCCGATGGATGACGATTCCCGCTCCCTGATCAACGACCTGGGGGAGGAAGTCAAGGATGTGGGAAACCTGGACCTGCTGCTGGACGTGAACCTCAAGATCTCGGTGGAATTGGGCCGCACCCGACTGAAGTTCCGGGACGTGCTCAACCTCGCGCCGGGATCGGTCATCGAGCTCGGACGCCAGACCAGCGAGCCGGTGGACATCATGGTCAACGGCGCCCTCCTGGCCACGGGCGAGGTCGTGGTCGTCGACGACCATTTCGCCGTTCGGATCCTCAAGCTGCTCAACCGGGTGGAAAGGCTGAAGCGGGTTATCTGATGGTGTTCTGCGCCCTGCAGGAATCAACGGGGATGGGAGCTTCCTGGTGGCAGACCATCGGGGGCCTCCTGGTGGTATTCGGCCTCCTGATGCTGAGCCTCAAGCTGCTGGGCAGGTTCAACCGCAACCGAGCGGGGGGGAACGCCTCCCTGCTGGCCGTCTGGCAACTGGGCCCCAAGAGGGAGATCCAGGTGCTGAAGCTGTTCGATACCGTGCATTACATCTACCGGCACGAAGGCGGCCTGGTGGAGTTGAAGCAGCAGCCCCTGGCGCAGTACCATGTGGCTGTCCGCCAGCCCGACCAGCCGTCGGTCGCGGTTGAATCACCGGCCGATCCTGCTCCCTCGATCTGATCACGATCCTGTTCCGACTCCGGGCGGCAGTGGTCGTTTCCCATTCACCTGCCAGATTCCCCGCCACCGGGCCTTCACACCTGCGGCCGGTCTCGGGCCTGTGATTCTTACCTTGTTCTGTAACAAGGGGTTGCATTTCCGGTGTTCCGCGCTGTTTACGGACGCCCTGGCACGGCCATTGCCCTGGTGGGGTGTCAACCTGAACCAGCGTCCTTAGCGCCAGAAGATGTCACATGAATCCCTTGAGCCTGCCGAAACCCTTTTCCCGCCTGAACCGCAGGGTCTGCCTGGCGCTGTTGTTGCTGACTGTGTGCCTGCTGGGGGCGGTGGCGGCCGGGGCCCAGGAAGCCACACCGGATAGCACGAGCGGCGCCGGAGCCCTGACGCTGAGCATCGACGGGGTGGCCGGGCCCAAGGGCATGGACTCGGCCCTGAAGATCGTCCTGTTGATGACGGTCATCTCCCTGGCGCCGGCGTTCCTGATCCTCCTCACCAGCTTTACCCGCATCGTTATCGTGCTGGGCTTCCTGCGCCAGGCCATCGGCGCCAATCAGGCTCCCAACAACCAGATCATTATCGGGCTGGCCCTGTTCCTGACCGTGGTGGTCATGTCTCCCACCCTGAATCAGATGAACGTGG
>CAYPVD010000256.1:0-2542 GCA_964414055.1 uncultured Fibrobacteraceae bacterium | reverse complement strand
TGAGAGGCATGGATGATCTTGTTCTCGAACAGGCCCACAAGGTAGAGATTCCCCGGGTCCGTGCCCCAGATGGCCGTGAAGGGAACGGGCAGGTCGACCAGGGTCGTGCGGCTGCCCGTGCCGGCGATGAAGTCGTAATCCTCGGTCTGGAAGACCAACTGGCCCTCGTCCGTGGCCAGGTAGGCGTTCTTCTGGGCGTCCAGCCAGATGCCCCTGATGCCGCCGTGGGGATCGTTGGTGACCTTGGGCAGGTTCAGCACCCAGCTGTTGTCGTCGTTGAGGCGGTACAGCCAACCTTCGGAGGTGCCGAAGTAGTTGTTCCGGGGCACTTCAGGATCGGAGAACGAGGAGATCACCCATTCTTCCTTGTAGAGTTCGTCACCGCCGAGGGGACGCAGGATCCAGTCGTACTCGTTGTCTTCGGCGAGGATCATGCCCCTGGTGCCGAGGATGCCGATGTAGGGACCGTCGTAGCCGGGGTTGAGATAGGCGCCGCCGATGGCGAAGTAGTTGACGGTCAACAGGGCGACGACGTCTTCCTTCTGGTACAGGGTGTCCTGGGGGGCGCCCTGTTCGTCCCGCAGGATCATGACGTTGCGGGGCACATCGGACCATGTGTTGCCGGCCAGGCGGCGCAGAACGCCGTCTCGGCCGCAGGCGTGGATGTTGCCGAGATAGGAACCGATGCCGTAGAGGTCCTTGTCCGTCCCCGAGTCCATGGCCGACCAGGAGCCGTTGCTTTCCCGCCAGATGCCGCCGCCGTGTCCGCAGGCGTAAATGGTGCCGTCGTCGGCCTGGTACATCTTGACGATGGGTTTGTCGGTCCCCATGTCCTTGTATTGCCACTGGGAACCGTCGAAGTGGAACATGGCGCCGGTGTTGCCGCAGGCCCAGATGTCGTCGCCGGCGGTCCCGGTGATGTCGAACAGCCAGTTCATGGGCTCCTGCGGGGGCGGAGTGGGGAAGGTGATGTTGTCATCACTGTTGCAGGCGGTCAGCCAGGCCAGGGAACACAGGAGAATCCCCAGGGTGATGATCCTGGACATGAAACCGGGGCGGGAGACGGATTTGACTGCTGTGGCAGTGGCGTAATAGTTCATTGCCGCGTGATCCTCACGTTCAGTTGGTGGGGAGAACGGTGACGGCCGCCGCCGACAACCGATACCCGGGGGGGTATGGGTTGGTCCATGCCCGGTGGAGGCAATGGCCGCAAATTTCAACCCATGAATATTAAGCATTTTCCCGTCGAAAGTCCATACGCCAATGATGTCCCTCCTGCAAGGAGAAGGTTGCAGAAAGGACGAGGTTGGGCAAGATTATAGGCAACCACACTTGAAAGCGAGTCGCCATGCATGATCATAAGGATGATACGGTGGCCCCGGATCTCGACCTGTTCGAGGCCATCGACCATCTGCGCAGGGAACTGAAGGCCGTGATCCTGGCGCACTATTACCAGGAAGACGATATCCAGGACATAGCCGACCATGTCGGGGACAGCCTGGCCCTGGCCCAGGCCGCCGCCGAAACCGAGGCCGAGGTCATCGTGTTCGCGGGGGTGCACTTCATGGCCGAGACCGCCAAGATCCTCAACCCCGACAAGATGGTGCTGCTGCCGGATCTGGAAGCGGGTTGCAGCCTGGCCGACGGTTGTCCTCCGGATGATTTCGCCAGGTTCCTGGAGGCCTATCCCGGCCACAAGGTCATCAGCTACATCAACTGCTCGGCGGCGACCAAGGCCATGAGCGACGTGATCTGCACCAGCGGCAACGCCCTGAAGATCGTGTCGTCCTTCGGGCCCGACCAGCCGCTGGTGTTCGCCCCGGACAGGTTTCTCGGCAGCTGGGTCAGCCGTCAGCTGGATCGGGATCTGGTCCTGTGGCCGGGGTCCTGCGAGGTGCACGAGGTCTTCAGCGAGAAGCGTCTTGTCGAGCTCAAGGCCCTGCATCCGGATGCCGTGGTGGCGGCTCACCCGGAATGCCCCGAGGGCATCCTGCAGCACGCCGACCACATCGGCAGCACGGCGGCGATCCTGGCCTTCGCCAGGCAGACGCCGGCCAAGCGCATCATCGTGGTCACCGAGCCGGGCATTCTGCACCAGATGCGCAAGGACAACCCGGACAAGGAGCTCATCCCCGCGCCCGGCGCCGACGAGGCCTGCAGCTGCAACGAGTGCCCGTACATGAAGAAGAACACCCTGGAGAAGCTCTACCTCTGCATGCGCGACCGGACCCCGGAGATCACCGTCGATGCCGAGGTGGCGGCCAGGGCCCTGGTTCCCATCCAGCGCATGCTGGAGTTGAGCCGCCGATGACCGCAGACCGGGTCAGGACGCCTGTCTACCTGGATCATCATGCCACCACGCCCGTGGACCCCAGGGTGCTGGAGGTCATGGACCGTGTCCAGCGCGAGCACTTCGGCAATCCCGCCAGTTCCTACCACGCCTTCGGCTGGGCCGCCTCCGCCCTGGTGGAGAAGGCGCGCGGGCAGGTGGCCGCCCTGGTGGGAGCCGAGCCCCGCGAGATCGTTTTCACCTCCGGGGCCA
>CAYPVD010000255.1:0-2560 GCA_964414055.1 uncultured Fibrobacteraceae bacterium | reverse complement strand
CACTGTCATTTATCATCGGTGGTCGGCCGACCGGTGAGGCCGCGGCGGACCGCGACAACGTTCCGTAAGCTGAGATGGAGATCGATATGATGAAAGCCATGACGCCGAATAATCCGTTCCTGATGACCCTCCTGTTCCTGCTGCTGTCGGCCACGGCGAGCCGGGCCTGCGTGTGCCCCCCGTCTCCCACTGTCCTGGAGGCCTACGAGGCCAGCGCCGCCGTCTTTCAGGGCGTGATCCAGCATATCGACGTCAACGAGTGGTTCCTCGATGTTTCGGTCCAGGTCACCCAGGTGTGGAAAGGGGTGGAGCCGGGAGTCGTGCACGTCTCGACGGAGTCCAGCCTGGCCTCCTGCGGGTTCCGTTTCCAGGAAGGCACCGAATGTCTGATCTTCATGGACGACAATTCCCATACCGACAGCTGCACCTACACCACCGAGACCGGTACCTGGCTCTACACCCACGCCCTGGAATCCATCGGTGCACCGACCGTGGATGATGACATGACTTCCTGGGGCGGGATCAAGGCCTTGTACGACTGATTTCGCCGATCTCCCGATCCCGGGGCGCGATCAACGAAACATGGCCTTTACTCCGCCTAGGCTTTTCTTCCGCACAGGGGTGGATACTCCCCGGTATGGCTCGTAGTCGATTATGTAGCAGGCCTGGTCGCTGTCGTTATGATCGTGGATCCAGGCCTGGATGCTGTCGGGGTTGTCGGTGCCCCAGTAGTTGTTGGTGAAGTCAAGATGAATGGGCGTTGTGCAGTTAAAGATGTCGCATACCCTGACCGCTCCCTGTGCTCCATGGTCAATGTCGCAATCACGGACACTCAGGGAACCAACATTGCAAAAAAGGAAGGACTCTGACTTGACCCCACTAATAACCGAATTGCACAATGATATGAAATTATCGCCTGAATATGAAATCAAAGCCGATCCAGGTGTATTGAAAACACAATTATCCAAGGAAACCCTGGATGCAATGCCTGCTCCGAAGGCGACATTATCCTGGTTATAAAAACGGCAATCAGAAATATCGGTCTGTTGGCAGAAGGCAACTACGATTGCATATCTGCCATTGGTGAAATCACAATTCCGGATGATCGCGTACTCAACGGCGGTCAGATTAATGGACCCCTGCCCCCAGGGAAAATGTTCCAGCAACAGGAACGAGCAGTCCGTGATCGTCAGGTTCCGGTGGTCCCAGGCGGCGATGAACAGGCCATCGCGGGGCTGGTAAGCGAATGAGCAACGGGCGATGTCCAGTTGGCCCGCGTTGCCCTGGGCCCAGATTGCCGTATGACAATTGTAGAACTCGCAGTCGCTGATCGTGGCATTGTTTTTGGCTGTCTGCTCATAGCTCATGTAGATACCTTGTGCCATGTTCTCGATGCGCAGCCGGCTGACATGAAGCATGTGGTTGCCGGCGATATGGCCAGTATTGATTGCTTTCGGCCAGCCCTGCTCCAGGGTCCAGGGAAAGTTCTGGCCCAGGATGGTTGCCGGTCCCGAGCCGATGAGGGTCAGTTCGTACTGGAAGACCGTCACGATGACCGAGTCGGACCAGCCGGGATATGTGTACAGGCGCCGGTCGTTGTACCGTCCCGGCCCGATGCGGATGGTGTCGCCCGAGGCGGCGGCATCCACCGCTTCCTGGATGATGGTGTAGTCCCCACTGCCGTCCTTCTCCACATGCCAGGTCTTGGCCTCGGCCTGCCCGGGTGCGCCGAGCAACACGCAGATCAGAAGCGCAATCATCAGAGGTGCATAAGTGTCATTCCGCATGGCAAACCTCGAAATCCGGAAAGGGAGGGTGGACCATCGCCCACCCTCCCGGGTGTGAAGACGTTATTGGACCAGGGTCATCCTACGTGTCATGCAGAGCGAGCCTGACCGCAGCTGCGCCAGGTACACGCCGCTGGGCATGGGAACTCCGCTGTCGTTACGGCCGTCCCAGGTGACTGCGTGGGAGCCTGCGGCCTGCGGTCCTGTGAACAGTGTGGCGACCTTGCGGCCCCGGACATCGTAAACGGCCAGGACGACACCCCTGTCCGCGGGCAGGGCATAGGTGATGGTCGTGCGCGGGTTGAACGGGTTGGGCGCGACCTGCAGGTCGGCGGCGATCACAACAGGGGGCTTTTCGCCGACTCGAGGCGCCCGGTCCATGGCGCCCAGCACCAGAACCTCGCCGCTCTTGTTGGTATTCATGACCGGGGTGACGGCCATCTGGAACTCGGGGCTCAACTGGCTCCATTCCCCGGGCTCGGTTGATACCCAGCAGCGGATCAGGCCGTCACCAAGCTGGTACCCCAGACCGCAGCCATCCCCCTCGCTGACGAAGGCACCGTCGGCGGGCAGTTTGAACACCAGGAACAGGCCGGGGGTGGCCGAGGCCAGGGCCTGCTGGAAGGTCAGCTCGCTCCAGCCCAGGGTGCCGCCCGTGACGTCGGTGCCGACTTGGACAGCGTCGTTCAACAGGGAGGGGTAGGCCGCATCGCCGGCCACGGCCAACAACTCAGGAAACACCTTGGTTCCGTCGTTATTGAACCATTTGACCC
>CAYPVD010000254.1:0-2581 GCA_964414055.1 uncultured Fibrobacteraceae bacterium | reverse complement strand
GGCTGCAACGCGGCCAACGGCCAGGACGTGGCGACCCTGGTGGTCACCCATGCCCTGCCCAACAACAACGTGGACTGCTCATCGGCCACCATCATCGACGGCATGGTCGATCCCAGCGGCGCCATCCTGGAGATCGGCACCCTGTCGAGTCAGACCGTGGCCGCCTATGTGAACCAGGCTGTCAAGAAGAGCGGCCGCACCACCGGTCTTAGCCGTAGTACAGTCTCGGGCTTGAACGCCACCGTCAGCGTGTCCTACGAGGACGAGTGCGCTGGCTCCGAGGCCTTCACCGTGACCTTCACCGGTCAGATCGTTATCAACAACAAGGGCAGCAAGTTCCTGGGCAGCGGCGATTCGGGTTCCCTGATGGTCGAGGATGTGACCACCAATCCCCGCGCCGTGGGCCTGCTGTTTGCCGGTTCCCGCTCCGCTGCCATCGCCAACCCCATCGACGATGTGCTGAGCTTCTTCGGCGCCACCATGGTGGGCAACTGATTCTGAACTTGTGATGCGGGGGAATGCGGCCGGCGCCGAAAGCGTCGGCCGCTTTTGTGACGAAAGGCGGCAAGAATGATCAGAACGATGTTGGCGCCGGTGGTCCTGGGTATGATGATGACCATTGTGGTACCTGGATGCCATTCTGACCGGAAAGGGAATTCCGCCATGGATCAGCCCACTCGAGATATCGGCTCTGTTCTCAAGGACCATGCGTCCGTATGGATGAAGATCCCCGGGGTGACCATGGTTGCCCAGGGCAAGACCCCGGACGGCGCGGATTGTCTGCGGATCTATGTGAAGACCCTGACCCCGGATCTGCAGCAGCGGTTGCCGGATATGGTGGAAGGCTACCTGGTGGAAGTAGAAGAGAGCGGCGAGATCAGACCCCTGGGCGGGGACTGACTACCAGGTCAGCGCGCCGGCGCCGAAAAACCGGTGCATGTCCCGGCGGGAGACGAGGTTGATCCCATCAGACCACACATCCACCGGGTTGTGGTCATCGGTCAGGACCATCCCCCGGTCGGGCTGCGGTCCGAACCGGTTGTCCCAGGCGTGAACCAGGTCGTATTCCCGGGACCAGCGGGAGGTGGGCGGGGCAAGTTCGTGGTCCAATTCCAGGGGAAAGTCCGCAGCGACCAGGATCAGGTTGCCCAACTGGTCAGGCGGTTCGGCGATTGGCAGAACCCTGACCTGGCCGAAAACGTCAGCCAGGGTGACAGCCAGAGATGCCACCAGTTCATGGTGCCAGCCCACCGCCTCGATGTTCATCTCCAGCATCCCCTGCGGCTTGAGTCGAGAACGGATCAGGCCGAACACTTCCCTGGTTACCAGGTGAAACGGGATGGAACTGCTGCCGAAGGCGTCCATGATGATCAGGTCGTAGGATGCCGGCGGCTGCTCCTCCAGAAAACGTCTGCCGTCAGCCAGGTGAACCGCAGCCTCGTCCGCCTTCAACCCGAACCAGCGCACGGCGTCGCGGACCACGACCGGGTCGATTTCCACGGCGTCCACCTGCCATCCGCTCTGGGCGAAGGATTTGGCCACGGAACCGCCGCCCAGGCCCACCAGCAGCATCCGGCCGGGCTCTCGCTTGAATTCCTTGGCAATTTCCAGGACATCGACGTAGGGGTATTCCGAGGCCCAGGTCACTGGATCGCAGATGGTGTGGGGAGCCCCGTCGATGAGCATGTAGCGCAGACCATCGCGGTCCAGCACGCGGATCTCACCGTAGGGGCTCTGGGTCACCGCCAGCAGGCCCCGGGCCGGCTGGGGTTCGACGGGAGGAACCAGGTACAGGCCCGCAATCGTCAGGAGCGGCAGCAGCAACAGGCCGGCCGCGGATGCGCGGCCCCTGCGGTTCATAGCCAATCCCGCCAGGCCCGTACCAAGCAGCAGAGCTCCCGTTCCCACCAGAAGACGGTGCACGCCGAGGCCGGGAATGAGGTAGAACCCGGTCAGGACCGCCGCCAGGACACTGGCCAAGGTCGAGACCGCGAAGAGGTTGCCCGCGGAGCGGCCCACCTCGTCCAGGCGCCGGGTCTTCAGACGGATGGCGTAGGGGCTGACCATGCCCAGGATCAGTAGGGCAGGAAACATCAGCAGGAAAGCTCCGGCCAGGGCGCCCGCGCGCAACCCCAAGGCAGCGGTCATTTTGATGACAGGGGTCCGCACGAAGGTCATCAGGACGGTCAACAGGCCCGCACCGATGAAAAGGCTGCTGAAGCGGACCAGGGTGGGGCGATGGTCGGCCCAGCGGCCGCCCAGGGCGTAGCCCGCGCTCAGGGCAGCCAGGGTCACCCCGATCAGGGAAGACCAGACGTAGAGGCTGACGCCGAAGTAGGGACCCAGCAGCCTGGTGCCCAGGATTTCCAGTATCAGGACGGCGGCGCCGCTGATGATGACGCAGAAGTAGAGGAAAAATACCGGCATGTAGCCCTCCACCGTTGAACGGACGGGTCATGAACGCCGTTGATATTATCACGCCGCGGGAAAGCCGCAATCCCCAGTCGGTCACCAAGGACAGGTCAAGTTCAGGGCCGCCAGCTTGGCCTCGCACTCGGCGCGCTCGCGGTTGCGCAGCAGG
>CAYPVD010000253.1:0-2589 GCA_964414055.1 uncultured Fibrobacteraceae bacterium | reverse complement strand
CCGACTGGCGCCTGACGGCCAGGTTCCTGACCTACGAGAACAAGGTGGACGACTACCTGGTCGACCTGCCGAGCTTCAGGGCCTACGACACGACGTACGGCAACCTGGACTTCGACTGGAACCGCATCTCCGCGGCCAATCGCACCGTCACCCAGGGCGACCTGAACCTGAACTGGAAAATGGCCAAGCGCAAGCATCTGAACTTCAGCTGGCGCGTGCAGGTCATCGACCGGGACGCCATGGCCCAGAGCCAGACCAGCTACCTGTTCGACGGTGTGAACCCCGGCAACGACGGCGCCACCCTGGTGCCCTCGGAGCCCTACGCCAACAAGACCACCATCAACAGGTTGAAGCTGCGCTACAACGCCCGTCTGGGCATGAAGGGCAACTACAACTTCACGTACACCTACACCAACGTGGACAAGCCGTTCATGAACCCCACGGCCGGTTGCGAGGAAAGCGTGGCCGGCATCGGCAGCGCCCACCCCGACGGCGGTGCCACGGGCCGGATCTACTACTTCCAGCGCCAGCGCTACGGCAACGGCTCGAACATGCCCAGCCAGGCGCACCAGTTCGCCCTGCGCGGCAGCTATCAGCTGTCGCCGCGGACGTCCATCTCCGCATTCGCCAACTATGCCCACGACAAGAACGACGACCTGAACGTGTACGAGTACACGCGGGACATGTTCACCCCGGGCATCAACCTGTGGACGGCTCCCAGCGACCGTCTGCTGTTCACTCTCGGCTGGGACAACATGTGGGTGCAATCGAACGCCAACCTGTGTCCACCGTTCTTCGACGGCTGAGCGGGTCATATCGAGGGCTCCGGTGCGGATGCCCACTCTTTCGACTCGACCAGCGCCCAGTCGGATTACACCACCAAGACCAACGTGTTCTTCGTGAACGCCAGCCTCACGGCCTCGCCGAAGGTCAGCTTCTTCATGGAGGGCGTGTACACCACGGCCAAGGGCAGCTTCGATCCCTTCGATCTGCCGCTTCCCGATGACATTCCCGCGGACGTTCAGATCAGCCCCGATCATGTGGGCGACTCCAAGGGCGCGTACGACTTCACCGTGATCAGCGATTACAGTGATCTCGACTACACGACCCTCGAGGGAACCTTCGGGATGAACTACAAGCTGGACAAGAAAGCCACCCTGTACGGCTCGATCAACGTGGTCGACCTGCAGGATGATCAGACGTACGTCTACGGCGATCTGACCGGCAGGATCTGGACCTACGCCACGGGGATGACGGTGGGCTTCTAGCTCCGGCATCATTCCCGCCGCACGTTTGCGGCATGAAAGGCGGGGGCCATTCGGCCCCCGCCTTTTCCTGTTCCGTGAGCCGTCGTACTAGCCGAACAGGTCTCGCAAGGGGATCCGAACCAGGGCGAACTCCCCTGCGGCCTCGGCCTGCAGCGAGGCCAGGCGACCCTCCATCTCCCCCAGGGTCCACATCCTGTCCGCCTCCAGGTCGGCGAGCGCAACACCCGCCCGCGTGAACTCCCGTTCGTTCAGGGGACAGATGCTGCGGCCCTCATGCGCGGGACTCTCTTCCTCCAGCCAGCGCAGGGGCAGCCCCTGGGTGCGGCAGACATAGGGCCGCCAGGGGTAGATCCGGCAGGCCCCGTCGACGGTCAGGAAGGCACAGCGGCCTTGCGGGTGGGGTACGGCCTGTGGTTCGGCCCACCGGTCGCGATGGGCCAGGATACCGGCCGCCTCGATCTCCAGGACGGTCAGACCATCCTGACAGCAATCGCTGCATCCCCGGCGGCAGACGAGCAGGGGACCGTGCACGGCAGCCAATTCGCCGGCGCGGGCGTCGATCTCGCCGTGGAGCTCGGCCAGACGCTCCAGAAAGACGGGGTCGAAGCTGCGGGGTGTTCTCATTCGGCTAGTTCCAGGGTGATGGGGCAGTGGTCCGACCCCATGACCTGCGGCAGGATGCCCGCCGCGGCCAACCTCGGCCGCAGGACGGACGAGATCAGGAAGTAGTCGATGCGCCAGCCGATGTTCCGCTCCCGCACCCCCTTGCGGTTGCTCCACCAAGTGTAATGACCGCCTTCGGACTCGAACTCCCGGAAAGTGTCGATGAAACCGGCCTTGAGCAGCCGGTCGAAGCCGGCCCGCTCCTCGTCGGTGAAGCCCGCGTTGCCGCGATTGGGACCGGGATTGGCCAGGTCGATCTCCCGGTGCGAGACGTTCAGGTCGCCGCAGAAGACCACGGGCTTAGTCTTCTCCAGCCGCCGCAGGAACTTCAGGAAGTCCGGATCCCACTGCCGGGCGCGGTATTCCAGGCGGGTCAGCTCACGCTTGACGTTGGGCGTGTAGACGGTGACCACGAAATAGTCGTCGAATTCCGCCGTCAGCACGCGGCCCTCGGTGTCGTGCTCGGCGATACCCAGGCCGGGAAAGACATGAAGCGGTCGGCGACGGGTCAGAATGGCCGTCCCGCTGTAGCCGCGTTTGAGGGCGGGATTCCAACACATGGTGTATCCCGGCAGCTCGAAATGCAGTTGCTCGGGCAGGGCGCGCACTTCCTGCAGGCAGATCACGTCGGCGTCACTGCCGGCCGCGAAATCCAGGA
>CAYPVD010000252.1:0-2646 GCA_964414055.1 uncultured Fibrobacteraceae bacterium | reverse complement strand
CTGGACCGGTTTCTACCTGCTCAAGAACGACCAACTGGTGGTAGGACCCTACCAGGGTCCCCTGGCCTGCGCAGTTCTACCAGGACCAGCAGGAGTGTGTTGGAAGGGCCTGCGGGACGGGACCCCGGTGATTGTGCCCGACGTGCACTCCTTTGAGGGTCACGTGGCCTGTAACCCTCGCAGCCGCAGCGAGATAGTGGTACCGGTGCGCGACCGGACAGAAGTTGTCGGTATCCTGGATGTGGACGCGGACCAGTTGGATGCCTTCAGTGACCTTGACGCCACTGGTCTGGAGCAAATTGTGGCTTTGGTTTTTGGGTAGAGATCCCATTTACCGCACTAAACGGCCGGAAATACTGGGAAATATTCCGTTTGTGTCCGCGTATTTTTTTCCCGGATTACATTTCTTCTGTATGTAGAACTCTTTTACTTGTGCTATTATTATCCAGTCAAGTGATGAGCCTGCGAGTGGAAGGAGGCAACCATCAATCATTGTGAATGCGTTCGCTTGGGCTAGCCACCTTCGCTGGATCTCCCTTTTAAAGAGGTGACCTGATGAGCCTTAACAAATCCCTGGGTCTGCTGGCCTGCGCGCTGATTCTCGGTACGGCTGTGTTCGCTACGGCGGGCATACCTGATCTGCAGACATCAACGGCAAGCCTCGCGTACGGCGGTACCGAGACCCTGTCCCTGTTCAATGTGCCCAACGGTGCTGGCAAGCCCTTCACCCAGGCGTTCGAGTTCGGCGGAGTCGTGGTCGATGGAACCATCAACCTGACTCTGCTTGACGGTTTGAGTGTGCCCATTGCCAACTTCCCCTTCGAAGACCTCTGGGTCTCGTCGGCGGACGACGGCATGAAGCCCTGTGGCGGAACCGCCACGGCCGATTTCAACACGAACGATCTTGGCGAGACCTCCTGGGTCAATGCGCTGTTTGCCGGTGGCAGCAGCCAGGCCCTTTGCGTGGTCTACGTCAACGGTGACGCCCTGACCAGCAGTGGCGGGTTCGCCTTGAGCTTCAACAGCCCCGACATCACTGGTGATGGCGTGGTCAACCTGAGTGACGCCGGTTTCTTCACCGGTTATATCGGGAATGTCGAGTTCAAGGGTGACTTCAACAACTCCGGTGGTGTCGTGAACATCCAGGACGCGGGTTTCATGTCCGCTGCCCTGGGTGCGCGTTGCCCCTAGAATCGTGATCGGCACGAAAGTGTCGACTTTCCCCCGGCTCGCCCCGGGGGAAAGCTCCAATACCCAAGTCCACTCAAGGAGTGACAACATGAAGAAGTTCCTGTTCATCCTCGCCGCCATGCTGATTGCAACCGCGGCCATCGCCGAGAACGAAATCGGCATGTACATGGTAGAGAACCCGACCCCCGAGAGCGCCGAAGAAGATGCCTGCTACAGTGGTGCCCCCGGCCAGTTCACGGCCTATGTCGTGCTGACCGGTCCCGTCAATGACGGCCTGGGAACGCCCATCGAGAACGTTGGCGGCTTCGAGTTCCAGCTGATCTGGCCCGCTGGTCCCTTCGTGACCCCGGCGATCCACCCCTCGGCCACCAACTTCATGACTGCCCCGGATTTCTTCTGCGGCGCCAACATCCCCGTGGTGGGTGGCCAGTGCACACTGATCACCGTCACGATCGGTGTCTTCACTGCGGATCCCGTGCTGTGGAGCCTGGCCCCGGTCAGTGATGAGAATGCCCAGAGTATCCCCGGCGCCATCGCCATCACGGACGCCGATGACAACTTCGAGATCTCCCAGGCCTACCCGGTCTCGGGTGACTTCTCTGAGCCCATCTTCGGTATGTGGACCTGTGTCGTGCCCAACGACGACGTCAGCTTCGGCGGCGTGAAGGCGCTGTTCCAGTAGTCTCGACAACACCGACCGCGGTTCGCCGCGGAAGGCAAGGGGCCCGGTCATCCGACCGGGCCCTTTTTCATGGCTGGTTCCGCGGGATCGCAGGTCAGGGTGCCGGCTCTCCCGGCAGGGGGAACCAGCGCAGGCGCTCCAGTTCCTCGTCCAGCGTGATCGGTGCACCGGACGGAGACACGTGCGCATCGCCGGCCGCTGTCGACAGATCCTGCATGGCGCCGGCAGTTTCCCTCGCCATGGCAAGGTACTCCGCAAAAG
The DNA here is from genome assembly GCA_964414055.1 of uncultured Fibrobacteraceae bacterium. Classification (GTDB taxonomy): domain Bacteria; phylum Krumholzibacteriota; class Krumholzibacteriia; order LZORAL124-64-63; family LZORAL124-64-63; genus JAHJTW01. The sequence goes on along the minus strand of CAYPVD010000252.1, from coordinate 512 downwards.
CCGTCTCGGGTTCCGTAATGTGCCGTGACCGGTATTGCATTTTCCCCGACCCGAATTCGATGTCACCCAGGCGCATGCTGGAACCGGGCCGCTGGTCGCGGTGGCGCCAGATACCGGTGTCGACATCGAAGTTGTAGTGTGGCAACAGCCGCCAACCATCGCGGGCCAGCAGTTCCACTGCCTCGAGGATGAACTCGGACACCTCTTCGGAAATGAAGTAGTTGAAATTCACCCGCACCCACCCCGGCTTGATACCCTCGCTGCCGGCGTTGATGGCCTCGTGGAACTTCATGCTGCGGGCCAGGTCGATGCCCAGCAGGCGATGTCCGTAGGGACCGGCGCAGGAACACCCACCCCGTGCCTGGATGCCGAAGAGATCGTTCAACAGCGCAACCACGAAATTGTGGTGCAGCACCTTGTCGCCGTGTCTGATCACGAAGGACACGATGGATAACCGCTGGGCATCCAGGTTGCCCAGGATGCTGATTTTCGGGTTCCCCGACCAGCGCGCG
>CAYPVD010000251.1:0-2655 GCA_964414055.1 uncultured Fibrobacteraceae bacterium | reverse complement strand
TCAATACCCCTCCGGCCGCTCCCTGTGCCACCCCGTGGCCTCCTGGTACGCCCGCGCCACCTCCAGCACCGCGGCCTCGTCGTACAGGCCGCCCACGAAGCTGATGGAATGCGGCTCATTCGGCTCCTGGAACCCGCAGGGCACCACCACCTGGGGCTGCCCCGTCAGGTTGGTGACCAACAGGTTGTCGCCCTCCCATGATGGGGTCACGTACACGTCCACCCGGCTGAACAGCTCTTTCATCAGGGCCATGAGGCGCACCCGGGCACGCGAGGCCTGGATGTACTGGACCGCGGGGATGAACTGGGCGGCGCGGAAGGTGTTGGGCCAGGCGTAGGGCCCTTGGTTCACGAGCTCGTCGTCGCGGTTCGACAGCACCAGTTCCTGGAACGCGGCTCCCGCCTCGGCCGACAGGATGATGGCCAGGCTCGAGACGTCGCAGCCCAGGGCGGCCGAGTCCGGCAGCGAGACGGGGATCAGCTCGAAACCGGCGGTCCGCAGATCCTCCAGCGCCTGGGCGTGCAGATCGTGCCAGGGATAGTCGCGGTCGAACTCGGTCTTCAGGTAGCCCACGCGCAGCGTCCGTGCGTCCAACGACGGGTCATAGGCGAACGGCATGTCCACCGTGGAAGGATCGGCGGAGTCGGCGCCACGGATGGCGTCGAAGACCAGGGCGCAATCCTCCACCGTGCGGGCGATGGGGCCGATCTTGTCCATGGTCCAGCTCAGGGCCATGGCGCCGGCCTTGCTCACCCGGCCGAAGGTGGGCCGCAGGCCCGTCACGCCGCAGACCGTGCTGGGCGAGACGATGGAGCCCCAGGTCTCGGTCCCGATGGCAAACGGCACCAGGCCCGCCGACACCGCCGAGGCCGGTCCGGCGGAGGAGCCACTGCTGCCCTTCTCCGTGTTCCAGGGGTTGCGCGTCTTGCCGCCGAACCACACGTCGCCCATGGCCAGGGCGCCGAGGGTGAGCTTGGCCACCAGCACCGCGCCTGCGTCATCCAGCTTGCGGATCACCGTGGCGTCCTCGTCGATGACCTGGTCCCGGTAGGGGGCTGCGCCCCAGGTGGTGGGATACCCCGCCACCGCCAGCAGATCCTTGGCGCCGTAGGGGATGCCGTGCAGGGGGCCCAAATACTTGCCGCGCGCCAGCAGGGCATCCAGCTCGCGGGCCCGGTCCAGGGCGCGCTCCTCGGTCAGCGTGACCACGCAGTGCAGCTGCGGGTCGTAGCGGCGCAGGCGCTCCAGGCAGAGCCGGGTCAGCTCCTCGCAGCTCACCTGCCGGGTGCGGATCAGGGTGCCGAGCTGACCAACGGTGTAGAAGGCCAGCTCGTTCAGATCGTCCGGTCGCGCCAAAGCCGGGGCCGGGGACCACCGCGGATCCACCCCGCGCTCACCGGCGCGGGCCGCCAGATCCGGGGCCACCTGCAGGGGGTCGAACACCACCGCGGGCCTCAGGCTGTTGGGCAGCCCGCCGGACCGCAGGGCCAGGCTGTGCAGATCCAGGTAGGAGTCCCGGGTATCGTCCAGCTCGTCGAGCATCTGCGTGCGTTCGGCGGCGGTCATGTCCAGCCAGGTCACTACCTGGGCGGCCTTGATGGTCTGGTCGTTCAGGGGCTGGTCGTGGGTGATCTCTTCGCCGCAGCCGCTCAGCAGCAGGGCTGCCAGCAACGATACCCCCACCAGCGCGGGAAAAAAGCCGAGGCGTCTCATTCCTCACCTCCGGGCCGCAGCACGAGGTTGCGATGGTGCGCATCGCCCGCCTCCAGCAGCAGGGCCCGCAGCTCGGGCCAGGTGCCCTGGCCGGTCAGCCGCAGGGACCGCTTGTAGTACAGGCGGCCGTCGGTGACCTTGGCCGAGACGGCGAAGCGCCCGGCGTCGTTGTCCACTTCCAGCGTCCGGGGCAGCCGCCCGGCGGTGAACTCGTCCAGGGGTATCTGCAGGTAGACCTTCTCCTGCATGGGCCGGATGAGCGCGGCCGAGGTGCGGTCGCTCTGGTAGATGTGGATGTCCCGGGGCAGGCGCCCGAGCACCCCGTCGCCGGGGTCGCCCACGGTCAGCACCACATCGCCTTCGGCGTTCTCGTCCGGCCCGGCCAGCGTGCCGTCGCAGGTGACGGTGACCTTCAGGGGCGAGAACGCGCGGGGGTTGCAGCTGTCCAGATCCATGTCCGGCAGCAGGTCACCCAGGGCTTCGGTCGCGGCCTTGTCCAGGGCCTGGCCCGTGATCACGGCGCCGTGATAGCTGAACAGCCCCTGACTGCTCAGGATGCCCGACCACGACCAGCCCTCGTCCACGGTGGGGGTGACCTTCAGGTTCGCCACGATCCGGTTTTCCTCGTCAGAACGGGTCATGAACACCGGCTGGCCCGTGAAGGGCACGAACGTCGGCCGGCCCATGATTTCGGTGACGCCATGCAAGGTCCCGTCGTGGGTCCACTCCAGGAATTCCCCGTCGGCCACCATGATGTTCAGGACCAGGTCCCAGCCGGGGTCGATGCGGGGGACCGAGGGCGCCACGGTGGAGATTCCCCGGCTCACGAACACCGGGTTGGCTGCCAGGGAAGGTGCGCCGTATACCGTCGGGACAACGGCCAATGACCGGATAGCGCCGGCGGCCAGGGTCATCCGGTCCCAGGCGTTTCCGTATCCTGTC
>CAYPVD010000250.1:0-2661 GCA_964414055.1 uncultured Fibrobacteraceae bacterium | reverse complement strand
ATGGCCACCGATGCCAACGGCATCAGTGAAGGAAATGCCGTTCTGGCCGCCTCCCCTTTCGCCGAGTACGTCCAGCTCTGTTACCTGCGAAGAACCTGGGATCAGGGCAGCCAGACCTACACCACTTTGGGCCTGGGTACCCGATTTTCTGACGATTCTGGGGCCAACTGGATGAGCGAGGTGACATCTTCCAACCCCCTCGATGGACTGTTCGACATGACCTGGAGTTCCTATGGCCCCCGCTTCATGATTTCCGGCTTGTCCGGCGCGACCCCCGCATTCCAGGAAGCCGATGCCGACGATCCCTACTCCTGGGACGAAGTCATGAGCTTCGCCGACCACGCCTACAGCAGCAACGGGTGGGCAACGACTGCGCTGGCGCCGGACCCCAGCCGTGATGGGCGGCTGGCCCAGGTCTGGCTCTTGCTCCCCGGCGACGGCAGCCCCGACCAGGTGATCTTCGACGCCGAATGGCGGCGCGACCCGGGCTATCCCAACCTGAAGCCGGGCTTCCCGGTGGCCCTCGAGGTCGAGCCGCTTTCGGACCCCACCGTGGCGGATCTCGATGGAGATGGATCGCTGGAGATCGTCTTCACCGATACCGCCAACCGTATCGATATCTACCGGAATGACGGAACGCCGTGGCCCGGCTGGCCCTTGGCAACCGGAACCCCCCTGACTCGTGGCTCCGTGGCCATCGGCGATCTGAACGGCGACGGCAAGGTCGGCATTTTCTGCGGCACCGCCGACGGACGGATCCTGGCGTTCAACGTCCTGGACGGCGTGATGCATCCCTTCCCGGTCACCCTGAGTCCAGCCGATTCGGTATTCCTCTCCATCGGCGCTCTGGGTGGACCCTACCCCCGCACCCTCATCGCCACCGTCGGCAACAAGCTGGAATTCCTCGACCACAAGGGCGAGACGCCCCCCAACGCCCACGGCTGGATCTTCCCCTTCGATGACCTGCATCAGCCGGCGGCCTCAGGCGATATCGATGGCGACGGAGTGGCCGAGGTCGTGGTCACGGGCAACACCTCCGTGACGGCTCTCGATCTGCACGCTTCCAGCATCCATTGGTCACGCGATCTCGAGCACGTGATTTCCGGCGCGCCCACCCTGGCCGACATGGACCTGGACGGTGATGTGGAGATCGCCGTGCCCACGGTTGACGGCCTCTTGTTCCTGCTGGACGACCAGGGACTGGACATGCCCGGTTTTCCCGTCGACACCGGGACCGGATCTCCGCTGTCCAGTGTCGCCCTCGTACCCTTGGTCGGCACCTCCGAACCGGAAATGGTGACCAACTCCCGCAACGGCATGGTGCTGGCCTATGACCACAACGGCCTTCCGGTCATGGGCTTCCCCCTGTCCCCCGATCCCGGCTTCCCCCTGCAGGCCATGCCGGTCGTGGCCAACCTCGACACAGGGAACAACGAGATCCTGATTGGGTCGGACTCCGGCAACATCTGGGCATGGCACGCCTTCGCAGCGCTCGTGGACGGATGGCCACGCGCCCTGGACGGCGCCGTGTCCTTCACTCCCGCCTTCGGAGAACTCGATCACGATTACCGAATCGAAGGGGTCTTCCTGACCCGGCAGGACCCCACCCTGGTCGTCCTGGGTTTCCAGTCCAGTCACTTGAATCCTCCTTGGCCCATGTTCGGTCATGACCCCCGCAATACCGGCTGCTACGGCTGTATCGAAGACGTGGTCACCGGCGTGGGCGAAGACCCGGGCACCGTGGCCAACCCGACTCTCGTACAGTTCGCCCCACCCACCCCCAATCCCAGCAGCGGAACGACCCTCTTCAGTTTCACTTTGCCGTCCCGGGCGGCGGTGTGCCTGGAGATCTTCGATGCGCGGGGCGTGCGTGTGCGCACCGTGGTGAAAGAGGAACTTCTTGCCGGAACACACACGACGTTCTGGGATGGACTGGACCGGCGGGGTCGGCGGCCCGCCAGTGGCATCTACTATGCGCATCTGAGGTTGCGCGGACCTGGACTTGATCAAGAGCTGACCCGCAAGATCGTTCGATTGCGATAACGTGGGGCGATACCGCTCTCCAGAGCGGAATGCGAATGCCTTCATATCCAGCTTCCTTGGGATCCTCCTCGTTGAAGTCCGGATCATCTGCCTCCTGACAGCAGCGCCTCGGCTGCTGGCTTGAAACTTCGATTTTTCCGGTTGAGTCCTCCCCCACTCCGATCTAATTTCCCGGCAGGCTCGACATCCGGTCCCTGTTTCGGCATGCCGGCCAAGTGCTGGAAATGGAAACGCACCCTAGGAGGAAGGAAGATGAATCCAAGATCCCGCCGCTGGTCCACTCTCCTGGCCCTCGTCGCCCTGAGCTTCTCGATGCTCTCCCTGGCCGCCTGCGGCGGTGACGACGATTCAACCGCTCCTCCCCCTCCCACCCAGCTTCCCCAGGAACTGGTGGCCGACTGGGCCATCGCCTCCGTCACCGTCAATGACACCCTGCAGGATCCGGCGGAGTTCTTCGAATGGGAAGAAGGTACGACCGGGGCGATGATGATGCTCAGTTCCGATGGATCCTATGTCGAGGAGGAATACTCCGAAAATCGTTCGGTGCTCGCCGAGTCCACCGGAACCATCAGCATCCAGGGCAACGAGATCACCGTCACCGATACCACGACGGGAAGC
>CAYPVD010000249.1:0-2665 GCA_964414055.1 uncultured Fibrobacteraceae bacterium | reverse complement strand
ACTGGGTCACCGCCCTGGCCACGGCCCTGCAGTGCCCGGTGGATCTGCCCGCCATGCTCGGTCTTGCGGTGCTGGCCCTCAGTTGCGCCAAGAAATACAAGGTCCACCTGAAGGGAGGCTGGTTCGAGCCCCTCAACCTCTACGTCGCCGTGGCCCTGAAGCCCGGCGAGTCCAAGAGCCCCGCCTTTTCCGCGGCCATCCGGCCTGTGAACCGGTTCGTGGCCGCCGAACGCGAACGCACCGAACCGGAGAACCAGGTGGCCGCGGCCCGGATCGAGGTGGCGGTCAAGCGGATCGACCATCTCAAGTCCCGCGCCGCCAAGGCCAAGGGAGGGGAGGACTACACCAAGGCCCTGAAACAGGAGGAGGACGCCACCCTTGAACTGGGCACCGCCGAGATCCCGGCACTCCTGCGGATGATCCTGGACGACGTGACCTCCGAGTCCCTCCAGATGGTCATGCACCAGCAGGGCGGTCGCATCGCCATCATGTCCGACGAGGGCGGCCCCTTCGAGCTCATGGGCGGCCGCTACTCCCAGGGCATCCCGAACATCGACATCTACCTGAAGGCCCACAACGGAGGGCAGATCACCACCGACCGGGTCGGGCGGCAGGGCGGTACGGTGAATGAACCAGCCCTGACCATCGGTCTGGCCATCCAGCCTGAGGTCATCACTTCACTCAAGAGCAAGAAGGGGTTCCGGGGCCGTGGCCTGCTGGCCCGCTTCCTGTGGTCCATACCCCAGAGCCTCGTCGGCCGTCGCGCGCCCGATGCGCCGCAGGTTCCGGAGGAAGTCCGTGAGGCCTACGAGGAGGGAGTGATCAATCTTCTGAAACTGCCGACCGAGAAGGATAAAACGGGGGAGATCCGTTCCCATTGCATTGCATTCGGCGCGGACGCCTACGCCCAGATCGTGGCGATCAAGGAAAAGAACGAACCGAATCTGGGCCTCTCCGGCGAACTCGAGGGCATCCCCGACTGGGGGAACAAGTTCCCGGGTGCGCTCGCCCGCATCGCGGGGCTGCTGTTCATGGCGGACCGGGCCTTCGCGCCCCCCTGGGATCCCCAGGTGGAGGTCGGGGAAGCGGAGATGCTCCGGGCCAGGCGCATCGGCGAATTCCTCCAGGCTCACGCCCTGATCGCCTTCGACATGATGGAATCGGACCCCGTGGCCCGGCTGGCCCGGTACATCCTGGCCTGGATCCGGCGCAAGGGCGTGGCGGTTTTCACCGTGCGCGATGCCTACCAGCATCTGCGGGCCCGTTTCAAGGCTCCCACCGCTATGGAGGAACCCCTGGAACTGCTCATCGAGCACGAGGTGATCCGCCGCCGGCCGGAACCACCGCGCACCGGACCCGGGCGTCCGCCCAGCCCGACCTTCGAGGTGAACCCCAAAATCCATACACAGAATTCACAAAATCCGGTGTCCGGGGGCCTGAATTCGAATTCTGTGAATTCTGTGAATGATTCTGAGCCCCGGAAAACCGATTCACCGGTTGCTTCCTCCCTGGATGAGGACGCCGCCGGGAAAGGTGATGACCATGAATGAGAGAGCAGAAACCATGCACAAAATACACGAAATTGGCGAGGTCCGGCTCCGGCTGGTCCCCGGTGGCAGCAGCGGCCTGGTGGCCTTCGCCTCCTGCCGCTACGGCGGCGTGCTGCTCAACGACATCGCCATCCGCCGGGACAAGACCGGCCACCTGTTTCTGACTTACCCCCGCAAGCTTGCCGCCTCGGGTCGGCCGCATCCGCTGCATCACCCCATCGACCGCGAGACCGCCGCCCAGTTCGAGGCCGCGGTCCTCGGCCAGGTCCGGTTGCTGCTCGGCAGCGGGGAAGGGGCAGATGGGTCGTGAAAGGCGGGCGGGGAAATAACGATGAACGTACCCATCCCCGCCTCACCGTGGTCCAGGGTACCGAGCAGGCCGATCCCGCCGCCCTGGACGATGTGCTCGAGATGCTCGTGACGTGGGCCATCAGGGCGCACGATGCCGGTTGCTCCGCTACGGACGAATCTGTAAATTGCGATAATAATAGGAGTTGCGATGTCAGTAATTGACTTGATGTGTCCGCTCAGAAGAGGCTGAATGTCATTATGAACCCACGACCCAACAGCAAAATCCCCGCGGCCATCTACCTGCGGCGTTCCACCGATCGCCAGGAGAAATCCCTCGCCGACCAGCGCAAGGAGATCCACCGCTACGCCGACGAGCATGGCTTTGAAATCCTGGCCGAGTTCGTCGACGACGGCGTCTCGGGCACCTCGGGCGAGACCCGGCAGGGCTTCCTGTCCATGCTCGAGGAGGCGCAATCCTCCCGGCGGAAATGGAGCTTCATCCTGGTCTGGGACATCAAGCGCTTCGGTCGCATGTCCAGCGACGAGGTCGGCTACTACCGCTGGCTCTTCAAGCAGGCCGGGGTCGAGATCGTTTACACCTCCGAAGGCTTCACCGGCTCGAGCGCCGACAAGTTCCTGCGCTTCTTCAAGCAGGAGGCGGCCCGGGACGAGTCGGCCACCCTGTCCAAGGCGGTCATCCGCGGCCTGGTCTCCCTGGCCGACCAGGGCTGGTGGCCCGGGGGCATGGCGCCCTACGGCTACGACCTCGGCTACTTCGACCAGAACGGCACGCTGTTCCAGATCGTTCGCAACACCGACGACGG
>CAYPVD010000248.1:0-2727 GCA_964414055.1 uncultured Fibrobacteraceae bacterium | reverse complement strand
CTACATACGGTAAACACCGAATTTCACGGGGGGAATGGGCGCATTCAGGGACGTGGCCACCGCCAGGCCCAGCACGTCGCGCGTCTGGACAGGGTCGAGCACCCCGTCGTCCCACAGGCGGGCGCTGCTGTAGTAGGCGTGCCCCTCGCGCTCGTACTTGGCCAGGATGGGCTCGGTGATGGCGTTCTCCTGCTCAGGGGTCAGGGCCTCGCCGCGGCGCGCCATCTGTTCCTTCTTGACCGTCAGCAGCACATTCGCGGCCTGTTCGCCGCCCATGACCGAGATCTTGGCCTGAGGCCACATGAACAGCAGGCGCGGCTGGTAGGCCCGGCCGCACATGCCGTAGTTGCCGGCGCCGTAACTGCCGCCGACGATCACGGTGAACTTGGGCACGGTGCTGTTGCTGACGGCGTTGACGAGCTTGGCCCCGTCCTTGGCGATGCCGCCGTGCTCGTACCGCTTGCCGATCATGAACCCGGTGATGTTCTGGAGGAACAACAGGGGGATGCGGCGGGCGTTGCACAGCTCGATGAAGTGGGTGCCCTTGAGGGCCTCGGCCGAGAACAGGATGCCGTTGTTGGCCAGGATGCCCACGGTGTAGCCGTGGATGCGGGCGAAGCCGCAGACCAAAGTCGGGCCGAAGCGGGGCTTGAACTCGTGCATGCGGCTGCCGTCCACGATCCGGGCGATGACCTCGTGCATGTCGAAGGGGAACTTGGGATCGTGGCTGACGATGCCGTAGAGCTCGGCGGGGTCGTAGTACGGATCTTCCGGCGCCGCCTGCGGCGTCACCGTCGTGCTCACCGGACCGAGGTTCTCCACGATGTCCCGCACCAGGCGCAGGGCGTGGGCGTCGTCGTTGGCCAGATAGTCGGCCACACCGCTGATGCGCGTGTGCACATCGCCGCCGCCCAGCTCCTCGGCCGTCACTTCCTCGCCGGTGGCGGCCTTGACCAGGGGCGGGCCGCCCAGGAAGATGGTGCCCTGCTCGCCCACGATGACCACCTCGTCGCTCATGGCCGGCACGTAGGCCCCGCCGGCGGTGCACGAGCCCAGCACGGCACTGATCTGGGGGATCTCCAGGGCGCTCAAGGTGGCCTGGTTGTAGAAGATGCGGCCGAAGTGCTCCCGGTCGGGGAACACCTCGGCCTGCAGGGGCAGGAACGCGCCGCCGCTGTCCACCAGGTAGATGCACGGCAGGCGGTTCTCGCGGGCGATCTCCTGGGCCCGCAGGTGCTTCTTGACCGTCACCGGGTAGTAGGTGCCGCCCTTGACCGTGGCGTCGTTGGCCACGATCATCACCTGCCGGCCGTGGATCAGCCCGACGCCCGTGACCAGGCCCGCGGCGGGGACCGGATCGTCGTAGACCTCGTGGGCCGCCAGGGGCGAGAGTTCCAGGAAGGGGGTGCCGGGATCCAGCAGGGCATCGATGCGGTCGCGCACGAGCATCTTGTCCTGGGACAGGTGCCGCTCGCGGGCCCGCTCGCTGCCGCCCTTGCGGATCTGCGCCAGCAGGTCCGCCAGATCCGCGGTCTTCTGCCGGTTTATGCGGTCGTTCTCCTGGAACGCAGCATCCGCGGTGCGGATGCTGCTCTTGATGCGTTTCATGGTTCGTATCCCCGCCTGTGAAGTATTACTGGCCGGCCTTCTGCTCGGCGACGCCCTTGAGCTTGTCGTTGGCCATAATGGCCAATTCCACCCGCCGGTTCAAGCGGCGTCCCTCGACCGTGCTGTTGTCAGCGATGGGCTGGGTCTCGCCGTAGGCCATGATGGTGAAGCGCGTGGCGTCCACCCCCATGGCCGCCAGTTCGTTGGCCACGGAGTTGGCGCGGTTGCGCGAGAGGGTCATGTTGTGCTCATCGGAGCCGGTGGAATCGGTGTGGCCCTCGATGAGGATGTCCGTGTCGGGGTACTTCTGCAGGATCACCGCCAGATTGTCCAGGTTCTGCTTGGCCTCCGGCTGCAGATCCGACTTGTCGACGGCGAACAGCAGACCCGAGTCGAAGGTGATCTTGATGCCCTCGCCCACGCGCTCGACGGTGGCGCCGTCCAGGTCGCGCTCGATCTCGGCGGCCTGCTCGTCCATGTAATGGCCGATGTAGGCGCCGGCGGCCCCGCCCACGGCGGCCCCGATGATGGCACCCAGCGCCGTGTTGCCGGTCTGCTTGCCGATCAACCCGCCTATGGCCGCGCCGGCCCCGGCGCCGATGGCCGTCCCCTTGGACTGGCGGCTCATGTTGGCGCAGCCGGCGCCGAAGGCGAGGCTGAGGGCGAGCATGCTGAGGATCAGCAACACAGCGGTGCTTCTTCTCATGGTCATGACGGATTCCTTTCGGGCAGACGAAGCAATGACCCCGTTCGTTTCAACCGCAGCATAGTAAGGGATGCCCCCGCCAAAAGGAACCGTAATCTGCGGGGCTCCCCTCCCATGCGCCAAGGGGGAAAAAGAAACCGCCGCATGGGCGGCGGTTTCAGGTTTCTGGGGAAAAAATTCGAATCAACGTGCAATTTTAAAAGAACCGTAGCTTCTCGAACAATCGAATCACTGGAGCAGACGGAATACCAGCATGCTGCTACCAAAACACACAAACAGCCTACGCAGGCGTGTGCAGAGCAGTGTCGGCAGAGAACTGCACCAACGGAATAGACGACGACCACGACGGGTGGGTGGACTGCTACGATGAAGATTGCCAAGCACAAGGAGCATGCTGCAAGGCAGGAACCGCA
>CAYPVD010000247.1:0-2794 GCA_964414055.1 uncultured Fibrobacteraceae bacterium | reverse complement strand
ATGCGGTCCAGGACCCGCTGCAGGGTGGCCGCGCACAGACCCGTGCCCGCGAAGAGGACCTCCGGCCCGGTGTCCGCCTGTTGCGAGCCGTCGCGACCCAGGGCCGCCAGCACCGCATGCGCCCCCAGGTACGAGCCGCCGATGCCGACGACCACCACGACCTCGGCCTGATCCTCGATGCGCCGCCCTTCGTCCGCCATGGCTTTCAGTTCGGCGGCCTGCACGGCGACCGGCAGGTCCCGCCAGCCCAGGAAATCCGCGCCGGCGCAACGGCCGGCTTCCAGATCCGCCGCGACGGACGAAACCGCCGTGGACAGCTCGTCGAGCTCCGCCCGGGGCAGGAAATCCTCCGTCCCTGCGACGTCCAGCCTGATGCCCCGATACGCTTCCATGTCGTCCGCCTCCCTTGCCAGTTGTCCCCTGTGCTGTATTATTCTGCGTTCACGTCCAGCATAACGCCCTTTGGCGCATCATCAACCCCCGTGTGCGTGACACGGTCCAGGGAGCTGCCATGAGCCAGGCCTCGCCCGTCATCGTCGCCACCTACGCGGAGATCGCCCTGAAGGGCCGCAACCGCACGGTCTTCATGCGCAAGCTCATCAACAACATGCGCACCGCCCTCAAGGGCGCCCCGGTGGAGGACATCCGCCACGTCGAGAGCCGGTTGCTGATCTCCCTGACCGATCCCGAGGCCGCGGACGAGGTGGCGGCGCGCCTGAAGAAGGTCTTCGGCCTCCAGTGGATCTCCCCCGCGGTGCCCCTGGACCGCAAACCCATCGAGGACGCCGCGGCCGCGGACCTGGCCGCCGGCCGCGAGCCGGGCCTGGAGCCCATCTGCCTGGCCGCGTGCGCCCTGGCCGAGACCCACGGCGGCCGGGCCGAGCACTTCAAGGTGGCCACCCGGCGCAGCGACCGCAGCTTCACCCTGGGCTCGCCGGACATCAACCGCATCGTCGGCCGCGCCGTGCACCTGTCCACCGGCCTACCCGGACGGATGCACGACCCGGACCTGGTGGTCAACGTGCTGGTGCTGAAGGACGAGGTGCTGGTCTTCTGCGCCAAGGAAAAGGCCTACGGCGGCCTGCCGGCCGGTTCCAGCGGCCGGGTCATGGTCCTGCTCTCCGGCGGCATCGACTCGCCGGTGGCCGCGTGGCTGATGATGCGCCGGGGCTGCCGACCCGACTTCGTGCACTTCTTCTCGGGCCGCACGGTCGAGGAGGCGGACACCGACAAGATCCGCCTGCTGACCGCGGGCCTGACCCCCTACTTCCCCCTTCCCCTGCGCCTGCACCTGGTGCCGGTGGTCCCGTACGAGATGCGCGCCATGGGCGCGGTGCCCGACAGCTACGACATGGTCATGTTCCGGCGGTTCATGTTCAAGACGGCCGCCCGCCTGGCCCGCGCCAACAAGTGCCGGGCCCTGGTCAGCGGCGACAGCCTGGGCCAGGTGGCCAGCCAGACCATCTTCAACCTGGGCGCCATCTCGCCTGATATCCGGCTGCCGATCCTGCGACCCCTGATCGGCATGGACAAGCAGGAGATCATCGCCTGGTCCCGGGAGATCGGCCTGTTCGAGACCTCCATCCTGCCCTACCGGGACTGCTGCTCCATCCGCTCGCCCAAGCCCGTGCTGACGGCCCGGCCCCACGAACTGCTGCGCTACTCCCGGGCCATGGACCTGGACGCCGCCGTCAAGGAGGCCGCCGACGCCTCCAGTCGGGTCGATATCGGGTGATTCCCGGGAATACTTCTCAATAGGTCGCCCCACCTGCCGAATACAAACAGGAACAGGATCCCACCGGTGCCGTTCAGCAGATGTTGGAGAATTGATGGTTGGAGAAGATCATGAAGATTCTGGTCGTTGACGATTCCCGCGCCATGCGGCGCATCGTGGCGCGCACCATCGGTCAGGCGGGTTACGAGGGCAACGAGATCATCGAGGCGGAAAACGGCAGCCAGGGGCTGAAGATCGCGCGCGAACAGAACCCCGACCTGATCCTGTCCGACTGGCACATGCCCGAGATGACGGGCATCGAGTTCCTGCAGGCCCTCAACACCGAGAACCTGGACATCCCCTTCGGTTTCGTGACCTCCGAGAACACGGACCAGATGGTGGAGCAGGCCGCCGAGGCCGGCGCCATCTTCCTGCTGGTCAAGCCCTTCACCACCGAGGACATGGCCCAGGCCCTGGGCCAGCTCGTGTCCTGATCCTGTACGGGGCCGGGGCGAGATCGGTCCCGTCGGCCGTCAGGTCAGCGAATGTTCCGCCTCGGGACGTTCGCCTGCCACGCGGGGCTGGAACAGGTTCTTGAGATCCTCCACACCGGACATGGTCTTGCTGATGATGAGTTCCGCCTGGGCGGGCTCCAACCCCAGCCGTGCCGCGGCTGTCTCGTCGGCCCGGTAGCAGAGTCCGTCATCGCCCAGCCCCCAGCCCATGTCCAGGCACAGGACGTCGGCCACGTGGATCACATCGGCCAACCGCTGATAACGGGCCTCGCACTGGCTGGGCAGATGATGCCAGCGCGCCGCGGCCACCACCTCATCGGGCAGACTCCACGAGGACAGCATGACCGCCGCCACCTCGGCGTGGTCGATGCCCAGGACCATCATCTCGGCCTCGTTGAAGGCCAGGTTGTCCAGCTCCATGACCTCCTTGATGGGGTCGTCGTCCACCTCCACGAAGGTGCCCAGCACGATCTTCCCGATGTCGTGCAGCAGGCCCGCCGTGAACCCGTCGTCCACCCCCGTCAGGCCCAGCTCCTGCCCGATGGTCTCGGCGCAGATGGCCACG
>CAYPVD010000246.1:0-2799 GCA_964414055.1 uncultured Fibrobacteraceae bacterium | reverse complement strand
CTGAGCGACGAGCGTATCGAGACCATCCGGGACGGCCTGCCCCTGCCGCCGTGGGAACGCGAGGCCCGGGCCGCCGAGGCCGGCGTCGGTCCCGACCTGGCCGCCCGGTTGAGTCGCCACCGTGCCTGGGAACTGTTCGCCCACCTGCTGCCCCTCCTGCAGGAAACCCGGGATGCGGCCCTGACACCCCACCAGCTGGCCTCCCTGCTGCTGGACCGCTCGTGTCCCCGGCCGCTGAACCCGGCCACGGCCGGCCCCTGGTGGGAAAACGTCGTGCGCAGGTTGACAGCAGGCGAGCTGCTGCCCGAAGGCGTGTGGAGCGCCGAATCCGAACCCGTGGAACCCTGGGCGGAGGACCGCGCACAGCAGGTGGTGGCCGACACCCTGGATGACCTGAAGAGCGCAGAGTTGCCGGACGACCCCCGCCGGCGGGAGATGGTCCTCATGGGCCGGGTCATGCCCCTGGTGCGCGGCCGTGTGCCGGGCCGCACCGTCTGTCGGTGGATCCGTGAACTGAACAGGGAGAACCAGCCGTGACCAACGCCGCCGAGGACTTCAAGGGTTACCGCAGCCCCACCCTGGACCTGCTGCAGAAGGAAAAGGCCCCCGTCTGGAGCCAGGTGACGCTGCACACCAGCCGCGGCGATTTCTCGGGACTGATCCTGCCCCGCAGCGAGACCGCCGACGCCCTGCACATCGTCCTGAAGCTGGAGACGGGCTATAACATCGGCGTACGCTGGGACACGGTGGAGAGCATCAGCATCCACGGTCGCAAGGTGGCCAACTACCAGATCCCCGAGAAGGAGTTTCCCTTCGATCCGGGCAAGCCGCGCGTGAAGCTCTTCGGCACGGGCGGGACCATCGCCAGCCGTCTTGACTACCGCACCGGCGCGGTGATCCCCGCCTTCAGCCCGGGCGAGCTGTACGGCTCGGTGCCCGAGCTGGCGGACGTCTGCAACATGGAGACCGAGAAGCTCTACGGGGTGTTCAGCGAGAACATGGGTCCCGAGCAGTGGCTGGGCACGGCCCGGGCCATCGCCGCCGAGATCGCCAAGGGTGTGGCGGGCATCGTCGTGGGCCACGGCACCGACACCATGCACCACACCGCCGCCGCCCTGAGCTTCATGCTGCAGGACTCGCCCGTGCCCATCGTCATGGTGGGCAGCCAGCGCAGCAGCGACCGGCCCAGTTCGGACGCCGCCATCAACCTGATCAACGCCACGCGCACCGCCGCCACCAGCGATATCGCCGAGGTCATGGTCTGCATGTTCGGCCCCACCAGCGACGAGTACGGCCTGCTGCACCGCGGCACCCGCGTGCGCAAGATGCATTCGAGCTACCGTTCCACCTTCCGCACCCTCAGCGACATTCCCCTGGGCAAGGTGGACGCCGAGGGCGTCAAGCCGTTCCGAAACGACTACAAGAAGCGGCGCGACGACAACGAGGTCACCCTGGTCGACGTCTTCGATGACCGCGTCTCCCTGGTCTACTACTATCCCAACATGAAGCCGGACATCATCGACTCGCTGATCGACAACGGCTACAAGGGCATCATCATCGCCGGCACCGGCCTGGGGCACGTGAACAAGCCCCTGTACCCGGCCCTGCAGCGGGCCTACGACGCCGGCGTGCACGTGTACATGACCGTGCAGACCCTGTGGGGCTACGTGCAGATGTACGTCTACGAGACCGGGCGGGAGATCATGGAGCTGGGGGTCGTACCGGCGGCGAACATGCTGCCGGAGGTGGCCTACGTGAAGCTGGGCTGGGCCCTGGGCCAGAGCCAGGACCGCGACGAGGTCAAGCGCATCATGCTCAGCCCCGTGAACGGGGAGATCACCGAGCGCGAGCCCCACAACGGCTACCTCGTCTTCCAGGGGGGGATTCCCGAGGTGGACGAGTTCATCTCCTCGCACTGGAAGTAGGCGGGCAAACACCCGGGGAGCGAAATGTCCTCGCCGCTGCGCGGCTGCGGAACATCCGCTCCCGTCAATTCCAGTTGAAGCTGTCGAAGGCCACCGCCGCGGCAACCACGGCTACGAGGGTCCCCAGCCCTCCAAGCGGCCCGCCGAGCTTCAGGCCCGCGTTCCAGACCACGTCGGTCCCCTTCTCGCCCGCATCCAGGCTGAAATGGGTTCCATCCCACACCTCTTGACGATTGCGACCTTCGTAGGGCATGGCCGTCATGCTCGTGCAGAGCGCCAGCAGGTCGGTACCCGCCTCGAATTCCAGTACGAGGCCAGGCACTTGATAATCCTGCTCCAGGGTATCGGCATAGAGGATCAGACCCGGCCCCGCCTGGACATAGAACTTCCGGTCCGGATCCAGGCGCCACTGGCGATAACCCTTGAGACCCCAGACCCGGTCATAGCTGCCGCCGATCCAGAAAAAGGCCCCCAAACCCCAGCCGTGCTTTTGCCGGTGCACGAGCCCCAGATCCCAGGACAACCACCACCTCGTCTCGTTTACCCCGAGCCCCCTCTGGCTATCCCAGAAATCATCCCGGGCCAGATGGTTGTGGGCACCGGCCTGGAAACGGAACTCCCAGCCCGCCGGGGATTCGGCTTTCGCGGATCGCTCGCTCGCTTCCTCTTTGGGTCCGGAAAACGAAAAATCGTCCTGGCCCAGGACTGGACCGGCGACTAGAACCGAATACAACACGAGCATGAGCCACAGCTTGCCCATCGAGAACGTCTCCCTCCAAACAGGTTCCTCATGGACGCTATAGGATGTCAGCGGTCTTTCAATACTTTTCGTCCGGTGGGTACCGGCTCGGTGATCGAATCGTGAATTCCACCT
>CAYPVD010000245.1:0-2800 GCA_964414055.1 uncultured Fibrobacteraceae bacterium | reverse complement strand
TTGCCCGCTGCCGTCAAGAAATACCAGGCCAAGGGTCGCCAGGCCCGAGGCTGAGCGTCGTGCCCCGGCCCCCTTTCTCTCCTCCTCGGCCGGACCGAGATCCCGTGCGTGTGATACAATAGGATCCGGATTCCCGGGGAAAGGATATCGGCATGACGCTTTTCGGGTGGGCAGGGATACGCGGGGGAAGACTCTGGCCATGGCTGGGTGTGCTGCTGCTGATCACCGCCGGCGGCGCAGGGGCGGCGACCGGAGTCCACACCACCTACCTGTGGCACATGCACCAGCCCATCTACTGGCCCGACGAGAGCACCTGGACTCCGGGGCGCTACGAGACCGCCTTCGAGACCATCACCCTGGGGCACAGCCAGAATGACGTGTTCGACATCTTCAACAAGGATGACCGGGTCGCGGACTACCAGTGGTATCCCCGAGATGCAATTTCCTCGGTACTGGATCTTCCCGATGCCGGCGCCCAGGTATCGTTCGCCGGGGCCTTGATGGAGAACATCTTCAGTCTGGGGGACGGCGGCTGGAACGGCGGCCGCTACGCCGCGGATTGGTATGCCCCCTACCGCCAGGCGATGGCCTGGACCACCTCGGCGGGCATGAGACGGCTCGACCCGGTCCTGGTGGGATTTCACCACGCCATCGGGCCTCTGCTGGACGAAAACGCCCTGGCCATGGAGCTGGCCTGCGCCCGGGAGATCTGGCACCGGGCCTGGGGTCCGGGTACGGTTTCCAGCGGATTCTTCCCCGCGGAGATGTGTTTCAGCGAACGGATGATTCCGGCCCTGGTGGCCGCGGGCGTGCAGTGGACCATCGTACCGGATCTGCACCTGGGACGAGCCTGCGCCGACTATCCCTACCAGGCCGAGTTGGACAACTGCGATCCGCCCAATTCCGCCGACCAGCAGAACCCCGCCCAGACCGACTGGACCAACCACACCATCTCGCGCGGAGTGACCCTGAAGGTACCCTATCCGTTCGGGTTCACGCCCCATCGCGCCCGGTACATCGACCCGGACGACGGTACGACGACCTCGCTGGTGGTCGTGCCCGCGGCCGATGCCATGGGCTGGGAAGAGGGTTACGGCCTGTTCGGGACCGGCGGCATCGACGCCATCGCCGGAGCCAATGACCCCTCGCGGCCCATGCTGGTGTTGTTCGCCCACGACGGGGACAACTCCTGGAGCGGCGGTTACAGCTACTACAATGAGAACGTGACCCAGTTCGCCCACAATGCCGCGGCCGCGGGCTATACCCCCACCACCATCGAGACCTACCTGGCGCAGCATCCGGTGCCCGCGGACGACGTCGTGCACGTGGAGGACGGCGGCTGGGTCAATGCCGATGGTGATTTCGGTTCGCCCCAGTTCATCAATTGGAACTGGCCCCTGGTGAATGCGGCAGGCGACTTCGACATCCCCGCCGGCTGGGCCGAGGATGAGCGCAACTGGGCCGTGCTGACCGCGGCGCAGAACCGGGTGGAGACCGCGGCGCGGATCCTCGGCGGGGTGGATCCGACCCGTGTCGTCGATCCCCTCTCGGGGGCCAATGACGCCGAGCGTGCCTGGCACTTCCTGCTGGCCGGCTACGAGAGCGGCTACATGTACTACGGCACCTCCCTGGACATGGAGATCAAGGCGACCCTGGCCTGCAATCAGGCCTGCAAGCTGGCCGACGGCGTCATCGCCGACGGCGCCGACGACACGCCGCCCACGGTTTGGTTGCCCCAGCGGCTGCCCTGGAATCCGGGCGGTTTCGGCGGCGGCAGCCTGTGGGGCTGGCCCTCGGGACAGGGTGCGGCCATGACTTCGGCCTTCACGGTCTGGACCTTCGCCCACGACGTGTCGGGGCTGGCCCGTGTGGAACTGATGGTGCGCGCGGACGCCGACGGAGTGAACGATCCGGCGACCACCGTCAACGAGACCTACGCCGGAGGTGCCGGGGTCGCCGCGTGGCTGGCCCTGGCCATGAACCGGCGCGTCATGCCGACTGGCGAGCCCTGGGACATGCCCGCGGTGGATTTCACCGTTCTGCCCGACCATATCGCCGACGAGTTCTGGCTGGAACTGGACGGTTACAGCGATGTGCTGCTGGATTACTACATCGAGGCCGAGGACAGTCTGGGTCATGTCAAACGCACGCCCATCCAGCACGTATACGTGGGGGCCGGCGATGCCGGCGGCGGGGATCAGCCCTTCGTCATGGACGGAACGGCCGATGCCGGCATCCCGGTGGTTGCCGGGGGCGACATGAACCTCCTGGCCGGAGTCCAGGGACACTGGTTGTACCTGGCCAGCGACGCCCCCTCGGTCCTGTCCGGCGAGGACGTTTTCCTGATGCTGGATCCGGTCGCCTCGGGCGCCGTAGCCGCGCCCTGGGCCAAGGCGGGCCAGGTCGTGCCCTGGTCGCGCATGCTGGCCCGTGAAACAGGAAACGGGTGGACGGGATGGTTCGACCCGGCGGAGACGGTGCTGGATTCGCCGGCCCTGGTCATGGCTGCGGGTGCGGTCCTGGAAGGGGCCGTGGATCTGGATGTCCTTTACCCGGGCGGTTGGCCGGCGGCGGTCCAGGTGGCGGTCGTTTCCTATGCCGACCAGGACGGCGGGGTGTTGTTGCACCAGACTCCCGCCGGCGACGGCGACGAAGACCTGGACCCCGGTGAACTGGTGGAGATTCCCCTGGCTCTCAGCCCCGTTCCCGGCGTGGAGCGGACGGTTCGGCTGGCGGCCTGGCCCAACCCCTTCAACGCCCGTCTGAACCTGGTCGTCGAGGGGGAGAGTGGGCTCTGTAC
>CAYPVD010000244.1:0-2810 GCA_964414055.1 uncultured Fibrobacteraceae bacterium | reverse complement strand
ACGCACAACAAGACCTTGGAACGATGGTTCAACATGGAATCCTCCCGGACCGGTGAGAAAGTGGGTACCCATCACTTACGCACGGACGGCTCTCCGGGTTGCATGACCGGTCCGGGTTCCGGTCAGCCTCGGGCCTGGCGACCCTTGGCCTGGTATTTCTTGACGGCAGCGGGCAACTCGACCATGAAGGTCGTACCCTTGCCGGGCTCGGAGGTGTCCAGAATGATCTCGCCGCGCCAGCGGTGAAGAATCTCGCGGGACCGGAACAGACCCTGTCCTCCCCCGCGCGAGCTGAACCGGCCGCTGAAGATCCTCTCCTGGTCCTGGGCGGAGATACCCCTGCCGGTATCGGTCACACCGATGATGATCTCCAGGTCCCGGCGTATCAGGGTGATGGTGATTTTCTTGTGTTCGGATCCTGCCACCGCGCGCATGGCGTTGTCCAGCAGGTTGCCCAGCACATAGCGCAGGGCGGAACTGTCGATACGGCACAGGTAGGCCGGACCCGCTTCCAATGTGGGGGCCTGGATGGTGATGCCCGCACGCTTGAACTCCACTTCCCGGACCAGCAGCAACCCCTGAATAAGGCCCACCGGATCAGCAGTGTAGAAATCGCCCAGTTTCCGCCACAGTTCCAGGAAACCTTCCTCGATCTTCTCCATATCCGCGGCCAGTTCCTTGTGGACCGCCTGGACACGAGGAACGGTCAACCGCCCTTCGGACAAGGCGTCCAACTTGCCGGCCGTCGAGGCCAGCACCATGGTCGTACGGCCGACCACCTCCGGGGCCACCTGTTCGCCTTCGGCCCGGGCCAGGATGCCCTGCAACCGCGGCAGATCCACCTCCCGAAAATCGGTCATGAGCTTTTCGATGCGCACCGAAAGATCCGCAGAGACGTTCAGATCGGTGGTGAAAGCGTCCAGCAGCCACACCAGGCGCCGGAATCCCTTGCTGGGCTCGAACATGCGCTCGTGCTTGACGTCATCCAGGTCCAGCCACAGCCGATAGAGGGACTCCCGGTCGGTGATGTGAGAAGTTCCTCTCTCTTCACGCTGTCTGCGGCCCCACCGCCGACCCAGCAGAAAAGCCACCCATAACAAGGCCATGCCGGCCAGCACAGCGCCGGCCCGCGCCAGCAACGGGCCCCAGGCCAGCGGTCGCCGCTGGAATTCCATGACCCAGTACCCGAGACCACTACCTGCCACCAGAGCCGAACGACCCGGCTGCACGGCCCAGACCACAGGGCTGTTCCTGGTGGCCCGATGATGCTCGTCATGAACGCAAACCAGGGTGTTGAGATCCCGATCCAGCAGGAAGAAATCATCGTTTTCGTCACAGCTGATCAGGATCTCTGGTCCGGGCTCCGGCAGGATGTCCACCGCTCCGGTCAGGCGGCACTTCTTCTGCCATCCCAGCACTCTCGCATCCGGGACCAGGGTTCCGTCGGTGTAGAGATAGCGGGTCACCAGGCCCTCGCTGGAGCCGGCGACGAGCCAGTTCGTACCTTCTCCGGGCCCCTCCAGCACGACAACACCCATGAAGCCCGCGTTGCTGCGGGTTCCCGCGAGAGGCCGATCATCCCGCCAATTCCAGATGACCATTTCATTGGGAATATTCGACGCACCACTGATGGTCCAGGTGATGATTTCCTGCCGGCCGTCACCGCCGATATCGGCGACCTCCAGCCCACCCAGCGCAAACCCGGGACTCATCTGTTTCCGCCATACAAGCCGGCCCGTGGACGAGACCAGGAAAGCATACGAGTTGTCATCGCTGGTGCCGTTGACCAGCTCGCCACCCAGGTTGTCCGGGGCATGACCGAAAAAGGCGATGCCCTGTCCCTGATCCCCCATGTCGATTTCCCGGACCGAACGCGGGTTGGGATTGGGCCCACAGAGCCATTCCCATATGACCTGCCCGGTGAACGGGTCCACCGCCACCAGCCCCCGCGGAAAGGCGTCGTATCGGACTTCGCGGGCAAACAGGATTCCGGGCCGACCCCGGCCATCGGCGTTGTCCAGCAGGAATTCCGGGTAATAGCGACCATCCCAGAAGCCGTCCGCCCGGCGGTCCGGGCCCGTGGGCAGGGGGCTGGAGAACAGGACTTTCTGACCGGCGGGACTCAGGGCGGCGAAACGCCACTGGCCCGTCTCCGTGTTGGTGATCGCGGTGAAGATCTCGTCGATTCCGTCCTGGTCGAGGTCGGCCACCACGCCCAACCGGGGTCGCTGATCCAGCACCCACCCCGGCTCCAGGTTGATCTGCCAGCGGCTCTTGATCTGACCGTCTTCGCCGTCCATGCCGATGATTCGACTAGCCATGCCTTCAACGAGTTCCCCGCAGCCGTCTCCGTCGATATCCGCCATGACGAAGGATATAGCGGGACCGGTGCCGCTCCAGTTCCCTCCGATCTTGACGATATCCACTTGGTAGGGGGTTTCCGTGGGGTCGTTCTGCAGGTGGTTTTCGGCCCGGGAAGGCCCGGCCGTCAGCGCGACAAGCACCATCGGCCATAACAGGCCCCGGATCCGGCATGATGTTCTGGCAGAAACCGACATGACCCCGGGCGAGAAGGTAAAGGTGAACATGCTTCCTTGAGTTGTAATTGATTATAGCATAACAAGATGTTGGAGGTCAAGATCCGCCCGGCGCCCGATCCTCCCCCTGGGCCAGGATCACCCCCAGCAGCATGAGCGCGGCTCCTGCCAAGCCGCGCGGAGACATGCCCTCGCCCAGGATCAGCCACCCGCCCACCGCTGCGAACACCGCCTCGAAGCTCAGAATGATGGCCGCCGGGGCCGGCCGGGCAT
>CAYPVD010000243.1:0-2816 GCA_964414055.1 uncultured Fibrobacteraceae bacterium | reverse complement strand
GAGCTCGTGGCTGTTTACATCGCCCCCCGTGAGGTTTACCTTGGCAACGTTCGGGTCCCGACCTTGATTTTCCGCCAGAGCCCGGGGATCTGGATCCCTGGGCGAAAACAAAACCTCAAAAAAATCACCCACCAAGGAAACCCATGAGCCGCACTCCTGAATCCCTCGCCGACCACCAGGGCCCGCCCGACCTGGACAACGTCATCGTGGTGTTGAGCCGCACCACCGAGCCCATGAACATCGGCGCCGCCTGCCGGGCCATGAAGACCATGGGGCTCAAGCATCTGCGGCTGATCTCGCCCCTGAACCCCAAGGGGCGCAGCGCATACTCCCTGGCCCACGGCTCCGAGGACATCCTCGACAACGCGGTCATCGTCGACGACCTGATGGATGCCATCGGCGACTGCACCACCGTCTGCGGCACGACGGCCCGGCCCCGCCAGCTGCGCAAGGACGCCCTGCTGGCCCCGGCGGACCTGGCCGGGCTGATCATCGACCACAGCCGCACCGGCAAGGTGGCCCTGCTGTTCGGCACCGAGCGCACGGGGATGACCAACGACGAGGCCGACATCTGCCGCTACCTCTCGACGGTCGATACCGCCCCGGATCAGCCCTCGCTGAACCTCTCCCAGGCGGTGATGCTGTACGGCTGGGAGATCCGGCAGGCCTGGCGCAACGCCGGCGGCCGGGACGATCCCAACGCCCGCGTACGCAAACCCCAGGGCGAGCTGGCGCGCCCCGGCGGCGTGGCGAGGCGTCCGGAGATGAAGGTCCGCCACCCCCACCGCTCCACCCGCCTGCCGACCCAGCACGAGCTGGACAACATGTACGCCCACCTGGCCCACGCCATGAGCGCCATCGGCTACAGCGACCGCGAGCGCTACAAGTTCCTGACCTATCTGCGGCAGCTCCACATGCGGGCGGGCATCGTCAACTGGGAGACGCACATCTACCACATCCTGAGCCGCCGCATCCTCAAGGCCACGGGCAGCCCCCGGTTCACCGGCCTGGGCAACGGAACGGATGTCCCGGACGAGGATCCTGATATCTGACCCGCCACGAAGAACCCCGGACCAGCCGGCCCGGGGTCGTATTCCGGATCATTCAGGGGTGGGAAGAAAGGATGGGGATCAGTGCTTGACACCCACGTCCTGCAGCTGGGTGCACACCGCCTCGTACTCCTGCCTGAACACATCCACCAGCTCGCGGCAGCGGTCCAGGTCATCCGCCTTGGCGCTCAGCTCCAGGATCTTGCAGACCTGGGACAGGCGCGGGGCGCCGTAGGTGGCGCAGGCGCCCTTGAAGCTGTGGGCGTCCTTGGCCAGGACCTCCACGTTGCAGGTCTCGATGGCGGCCAGGATCGATTCGTACATGGGCGGCGCGTGCTCCAGAAACAGCTCCCGCAGCTCGTCCAGGATCTCCTGGTTGCCCCCGAATTCCGCCATCAGTCTTTCCGCGTCCACGGCCGGCACTTCGGGCCCGGGCAGGTTCAAATCGGTGCTCAAGATCCTTGTCCTTTCTGCACTTGATCCGGATACATCCCTGTCGTCGCGGTTGTCGGCACGAGCCGTGGCGATCTTGAGCAAAAACGAAACTACTTGACGACACGGCAGGCCTGGAACGACCATGACCCCCTGCGGAAAAGCGGGAAGGATCCCGCCTCGCCCCGATCCATGAGCAAGGAGCGCTCCCATGAAACGGCTGTTGTTCATCCTTTCGGCCCTGATGTTGCTGACCTATGCCGACCCCGCCGCCGCCCTTGGTCCGGTGGACGCTTCGGCCCGGGTCGGGACGTTCAGCAAGTACGTCTGGCGCGGCATGGTCCTCACGGACGATCCCGTTCTGCAACCGGAGGCGTCCCTGGGCATCATGGGTTTCGGCGCCGATGTGTGGGGCAATATGGATCTGACCGACTTCCACCGCACCGAAGACGATCCGGACGGCCTGCAGGGACAGCTGAACGAGATCGACTACACCCTGCGGTACGACGTTTCCCTGCCCCTGCTGCAGCTTGGCGCCGGGCTGGTCCATTACACCTTCCCCAACACCGATGCCGACGCCACCACCGAGATATACGCCTCGGTCGCCGCCAACGTGCTGTTTTCCCCCTCGGTGGCGATCTACTACGACATCGACGAGATCGACGGCGGCTACCTGCAGCTTGGCGCCTCCCACGCCCTGCCCGTGAGCCCGGTGACCGATCTGCAGCTGTCCGCCTCACTGGGCTACGGCAGCGCCGACTACGTGCAGGGATACTTCGTCACGGGGTTGCCGGAAGGGACCCTGACCGACCTGGACGCCGGCCCCACCGACCTGCAGCTTACGGCCGAGCTTCCTTACCATCCCCTGCCCATGGTGACGCTCACCCCGTCGGTGACATACAGCACGCTGCTGGGCGACGCCGATGACGCCGCCGAAGCCGGAGGGACCGACACAGACGCCTTTTTCCTGGGCCTGACGGCGGGCCTGAGCTTCTAGCTGTCCGGCCAACCCGGGAACTTCACGGCTGCAGGGTGGGTAGACAACGGGCCGCCCATTTGGCGGCCCTCACCCTCGCCAAGGGAGTCATGATCGTGAAACGCACGCTGGCCGGCCTGGCCGCATTCATCCTGCTTACGGCGGCCGTAGCGGTCATTCCCGTTCTTGCCGCCGAGATCGAACTGCCCGCCGAAGCGGTGGAAGTGTTCGAGGACGCCATTGCGACCATCCGCAAGGAGGGCGGCGAGATCCTGACCGGCGGGAAGCGCATCGACGGCCCGGGGCACTTCGTGGAGCCGCCGCTGGTGAAGGCTACCGACGACATGCCCATCACGCGG
>CAYPVD010000242.1:0-2857 GCA_964414055.1 uncultured Fibrobacteraceae bacterium | reverse complement strand
CCCGCGGCTTCAACTGGATGTTCGGCGATACGGCGTCGAACTACGTCACCGGCTCCGGCGAGGGCTTCGTGGTGGCGAACTACTCCGCGACGGCCACTTTCCCGGTCAACAACACCACCCAAGGGAAGGGCTACCTGACCATCAAGGAAGCCATCATAGACGCCAATTCCGGTGACACCATCACCGTCGCCACGGGCACATATGTCGAATCCGGCCAGCTTGTCATCGACAAGGACCTGACCATCATCGGGGATTCAGGAACTCGTCCGATCGTCATGACCGACAGCGATACCGGCGGCAGCGGTGATTCCCGCGGTTGGTTCCTGCAATCGGCAGGCACCCACCTCGTGCTGCGCAACCTGGAACTGGATGGGGCGGGCCATCTTATTTATCAGGCCATCCGTGCCCAGGGCAGCGGCGAGCTGGACAACTGCGCCCTGCGCAACATCACCTACAACGAGTCGGGCCCCACGTATGGCGGCGTGGCCCTGGCCGCGTTCGGTGCCGCACCCTCGAACTGGGATGTGACCGGGTGCTCGTTCGACAACATCGGTCGCATCGGATTCCTGGCCTACGGTTCCGGGCTCACGAACAGCTCGTTCATCGGCAACACCTACACAGGCAAGGGTGCAGGAGACTGGCTGGACTACGCCTGCGACATCGACGGCGCCACCATGACCGTTTCCGGCAACACCATCACCGGCTGCCTGGGTGTGGCTTCGGTCGACGGCTCGACCTCGGCCGGGCTGCTCATCACGACCTATTTTGAAGCCGGCACGACCGTGATCGTCAACAACAACACCCTGACCGGCAACACCGACGGCGTGGCCTGCGGCTACGACGGGGCGGATACGTCCGTGGTGACCGGAAGGGACAACGATCTTTCCGGCAACTCCGGCTACGGGGTGAGCAACACCAGCCTGGTGAACTCCATCGATTTCCTCCAGAACTGGTGGGGCAACGCGAGTGGACCCTACCATGCGACCTTGAACCCGGCCGGTACCGGCGTGCCCGTCGGTGACAACGTCCTGTTCGAACCCTGGTCCGGCATGGGCACATTCGCGGTCACGCCGCCGACCGGCGGTCCGTTCATGTGCGGCCAGACCCACACCCTGACCTTCAGCCTGACCACCGACGACTACACCCCCGACGTCTTCGGCTTCAACGCCGTCGTCAGGGCCACCAGCGAGGTCACCTGGGGCGCCATCCACAACCTGGCCCCCTTCGGCGGGACCACCCAGTTCCTCACCTTCGACAACGGTGACGGTTCCTGGATGATCTCGGGCACGACCGTCGGCAGTCCGACCCAGCCCATCAGCGGCCCGGGAACCACACCCTTGTTCACCATCGACTTCATCACCGCCGGCGACGGCACCGCGAACATCACCTTCGACAGCTTCAGCCTGCGCGATCCCAACAACGCGCCCATTCCCTCTACCGCCACAGGCGCCACTCTCGAGGTGGACTGCACCCCGCCCGCACCGGTCACCGACATCACCGCGGCACCGCGTTACCGCAAGGTGGACGTCGCCTGGAACCACTCAGGTACCGATGTAGACCACTACGAGGTGTTCAGCGGCCTGTGGTACGACACCACCCCGGGCACCTCGGCCTACCCCGAGTACGACGACCTGGCCACCGACGTGATCCCCACGCGGCCCGCTTCCCATGCCGCCGCCGTGGCCTCGGGCGAATGGGCGGGCCCCTACACGGCCGCCGGCCTGGCCTACACCCAGCAGTGGACCGACTCGCTCCACCGCGGCGTGTACTACTACGAAGTGTTCGCCGTGGACGCCGCCGGCAATATCAGCGCGCCGGCCACGGCCAACGACCGGGCGACCAACTACTGGTTGGGTGATGTGACCGGCGTCGCCGCGACCACCACGCCCAACGGTCTGGTCGACGCGTTCGACATGTCCGACCTGGGCGCGGCGTTCGGCACCACCGAAGCCGGGGGATCACCGTACAACAACCTCGTCGATGTCGGCCCCACCGACGACTGGAGCCGCCTCGGCATACCCCTGACCGACAACAAGGTCGACTTCGAGGATCTCATGGTCTTCTCCATGAACTTCGGCGTGGTCGGTCCGGCCAAGGACATGGCGCCCGTCTCGAGCTCCGTGGACCTGGCGTGGGTCAGCTACAACGACGGCACCATGGCCTTGCGGCTGGTCAACGGCAACGGCCTGAAGGGTCTGCGCGTGACGGCCGCCCAGCCGGTCGCCAGGGTCGATGCCGGTCAGCTCCTGGATGATCAGTCCGAGCTGACGTTCCTCAGGAACGTCGGTGAGAACCTGGACGCCAGCGTGGCCGTGATGGGCGTGAACAACGGGTTCAGCGGCCAGGGTGACCTGATGGTCATCACCGCCGGCACCCCCATCAAGCCCGAGGACCTGACGATCACCGCCCGCGGCATCGACAACAGCAAGATGGCCGTGAACCTGGAGGCGACCAGCGACACCGCCACGCCGCGGATGTTCTCCCTGAACGCCAATTACCCCAACCCGTTCAACCCCATGACGAAGATCAGCTTCTCCCTGCCCGAGGCGCAGAACGTCAAGCTGGTCGTCTACGGTGTGGACGGCAAGCGCGTGGCGACGCTGATCGACGGTCAGCAGTCAGCCGGGTTGCACGAGGTGGTCTTTGATGACAGTTATCAGGCATCGGGAGATGTGCACAATATCGATATAGCCAAGCGTCTTCTTGATTACGGATTTCATCCGCCGACGATGAGCTTTCCGCTGATCGTCCATGGTGCGCTGATGATCGAGCCGGCCGAGAGTACGGGGCCCGAGGAGATCGACGCCTTCTGTGAGGCCATGCTTCGCATTGCCGGGGAGGCGGAGGAGAACCCCGA
>CAYPVD010000241.1:0-2883 GCA_964414055.1 uncultured Fibrobacteraceae bacterium | reverse complement strand
CCATCATGCGCAGGGCGAACTCGGTGGAGAAGATGCAGGTGTTCTGGGCCTGGTCCTCCTTGAGGATGTCCGCCTGCACCGTGCCGCGCACGGCCTCGAGGGTCTCGGCCTTGATCTTCCCGTACACCTCGTCCGGCAGAACCTGGTCGCCGCTGACTCCCAGCAGCATCAGGCCCAGACCGTCATTGCCCTCGGGCAGCTCGCCCTGGTAGGCGGGGCGGGGCCGACCCAAATCCTTGTAGATGGCATCGATCTTCCGCTCCGTCTCCGCCTCCAGACCGTTGGCGCGGATGTACTTCTCGCAACCCTGGTCGATGGCCGCGTTCATGAAGAAGCCCAGCATCATGGGCGCCGGGCCGTTGATGGTCATGGAGACCGAGGTCTTGGGGTCGGCCAGGTCGAAGCCGCTGTACAGCTTCTTGGCATCGTCCACCGTGGCGATGGACACGCCGCTGTTGCCGATCTTGCCGTAGATGTCGGGCCGACGGTCCGGATCCTCGCCGTAGAGGGTCACCGAGTCGAAGGCCGTGGACAGGCGTGCAGCCGGCATGCCCAGGGAGACGTAGTGGAAGCGGCGGTTCGTGCGTTCGGGCCCGCCCTCGCCGGCGAACATGCGCGTGGGATCCTCTCCCTCGCGCTTCAGCGGGAAGACGCCGGCCGCGAAGGGGAAGAATCCCGGCACGTTCTCCGTCAGCAGCCAGCGCAGGATCTCGCCCCAGTCCCGGTAGCGCGGCAGGCTGACCTTGGGGATCCTCGAGCCGCTCAACGAGGTGCGGAACAGCTCCTGCTCGATGGTACGGTTCCGCACCTGGAACACGTACTTGTCCGCGCGGTAGCGGTCCTTGAGTCCCGGCCACTCCCGCAGCATCCGGCGGCATTCGCTGTCCAGCTTGTCCCGCAGTTCCTCGTACACGGCGATCAGCTCGACCGTGGCCTGCGAATCGGCGTCGCGCGGCTCCAGCACGGGCAGCACGTCGGACTCGTCGGCAGAGCTGCCGCCGCGCATCCCGTCGATCACCCCGTGCAGCTGGTACAGGCGCCGGGCCAGGGCGCTCTGGCCCGCCACGAAGTCGTCGTAACGGCGGCTGGACTCGACGATCTCGGCCAGGTAGCGCGTGCGCTCGGGAGGAATGACGAACCTGCGCGTCTCCATGGCCTCGGTCACGGTGAACTGGGAGACCAGGTCGGCGCCGGTCTTGCTCACGACGGTATCCATGACGGCCTTGTACAGCCGGTTCATGCCCGGGTCGTTGAACTGCGAGGCGATGGTCCCGAAGATGGGCAGGTCCTCGTCGTCGCCGTCGAAAAGGTTGTGGTTGCGCCGGTACTGCTTGCGCACGTCCCGCAGGGCGTCCAGGGAACCGCGGTGGTCGAACTTGTTGATGGCGATCAGGTCGGCGAAGTCCAGCATGTCGATCTTCTCCAGCTGGGTCGCCGCGCCGTACTCGGCGGTCATCACGTACAGCGAGACGTCCGAGTGGTCGGTGATCTCGGTGTCGCTCTGGCCGATGCCGCTGGTCTCGACGATGACCAGGTCGAAGCCCGCAGCCTGGCAGATCTCGATGCTGTGCCTGACGTAGTGCGACAGGGCCAGGTTGGACTGCCTTGTGGCCAGGGAACGCATGTAGACCCGCGGGTCGTCGATGGCGTTCATGCGGATGCGGTCGCCCAGCAGGGCGCCGCCGCTGCGCCGCCGCGAGGGATCCACCGAGATGATGGCCACGGTCCGGTCCTGGAAATCATGGAGGAAGCGGCGCACGAGCTCGTCCACCAGGGACGACTTGCCCGACCCGCCCGTACCGGTGATGCCCAGCACGGGGATCACCTTGTCGTCGTTCCTCACCTGCGCCAGGGCGGCCATGAGGCTGTCCTCGTGCTCGGGGGCGTTCTCGGCCAGGGAGATCATGCGGCCCAGGGCGCGCGGATCCCGCTCGGCCACGCCCGGCAACAGGTCGCGCGGGTCCTCGTTCTTGCCCACCGGGAAGTCGCACCGGCGCAGGACCTCGTTGATCATGCCCTGCAGCCCCATCTCGCGCCCGTCGTCCGGCGAGAAGATGCGGTCGATGCCGTAGGCGTGCAGTTCCTCGATCTCCTCGGGCAGGATGGTGCCGCCGCCGCCGGCGAAGATCCGGATGTCCACCCCCGACTGTCGCACCAGGTCGTGCATGTACTTGAGGTACTCGACATGCCCCCCCTGGTAGCTGGTGATGGCGATGCCCTGGGCGTCCTCCTGGATGGCGCAGTCCACGATCTCCTTGACCGAACGGTTGTGCCCCAGGTGGATCACCTCCGCCCCGCTGGCCTGCAGGATGCGACGCATGATGTTGATGGCCGCGTCATGCCCGTCGAAGAGACTGGCGGCGGTCACGATGCGGACATGGTTCTCGGGGCGGTAGGGCGCAGGCTCGGGATGGGACAACTTGGCAGGGGCCATGATCTTCCTCGATCGGGATAAGGGTGGCCAAATGGCCGGGCGAATGGGAAAATCACCCGGTCAGACGCGGGACAAAGGTAACACACGGCCCCCTGGGGGGGCAATTGACCGGAAGGAAATCATGGGACGGCCCACTCTCTGGAAATCCACCGTCTGGTTAAGGATGTTCGCCCTGTGGAAGATTCCCCTGATCGCGGCCGTGCGGCCTCGGGTCCTGGCCCTGGACGACACCACCTGCGTCATCCGGATCCCCTGCAATTACTATAATCGCAATCATTTACGCAGCCTCTACTTCGGTGCCCTGTGCATCGGGGCCGACCTGGCCGGCGGGTTGATCATCATGGAAATGATCCGGCGTCGGCATTCCCGCGTGGCTTTCCTGTTCAAGGATTTCCATGCTGATTTCCTCAAGCGGGCCGAGGGCGCCACCATCTTCACCTGCCGGGACG
>CAYPVD010000240.1:0-2901 GCA_964414055.1 uncultured Fibrobacteraceae bacterium | reverse complement strand
CAGAAATCCACATCGAGATAGACGCGTTGCAGCAGCCAAATCGAAAGGATGTTGGTGATCACCCCGAAGAGAATCAGCCCCCGGATATCCACCCGCCCCACCAGGAAACCAACGAACGCCATCGACAGGAGGGAGGCAATGCCGCCGGGAGAAAGCATGAGCCCGGCCCAGGTCGCGGTATATCCAAGCATGGTCTGGGCAAAAAGTGGCAACATGGTGAACGCGCCGTACAGACTGAAGCCCAACAAGAACATCAGCACCGTTCCCGTCGCGAATTCCTTGCTCTTGAAGACCCGCAAGTCGACCAGTGGGTGTTTGGCGGTGAATGAGCGCCAGATGAACAAGGCGATACCCAGGGCCGACAGCAGCGCATAGACCTGGATCTTCGGACTGTGGAACCAGTCGTAGCGCTGGCCCCGGTTCAGCATGACCTCCAGAAAACCAAGCCCCAGCGCGATGTACAGAAAGCTGCTGAAATCGATCTTTCCTTCCGTCCGCTTCAGATAAGGCGGGTCGACAAGGAACAGAAAACCCATCAATAATCCCAGCACACCTAGAGGCGCATTGATGTAGAACACCCAGCGCCACCCGATGGTGTCGGTGATGTATCCGCCCAGGGTGGGTCCGATGATGGGGCCGAAGATTACGCCCACCCCGAACAAGGCCATTGCCTTTCCGTGTTCTTCCTTGGGAAATGTCTCGAGGAGAATGGCCTGGGACATTGGAACCATCGCCCCGCCGGCCAGGCCCTGCACCACGCGCATCGTCACCAGCATGGGCAGAGACTGGGCGGCCCCAGATCCGATGGATGCCATGGTGAATGCCACCAACGCCCAGAGATAGGCCCGCTTCCGCCCGAACCAGTTTCCCGCCCAGCCGCTCAGGGGAAGGATCACCGCGTTGGCCACCAGGTAGGATGTGATGACCCAGGTCACCTCGTCCTGCGCGGCGGAGAAAGTCCCCTGCATGTGCGGCAGGGCGACATTGGCCACCGAGGTGTCAATGACCTCCATCAAGGTTCCCAGCATCACGGTGACCGCAACGAGGTACTTGTTGCTCGGAGTGCCGTTCGTCATGACGCCCCTGCCTACTCGCCCGGCGACGCGTTCTTGGCGTGGCGTGTATCCACGGTGACTTCAGCGGAAAGTCCCAACCGAAGCAAGCCGGCTTGGGCATTGAATTCCCGGAGACCCTTGCTATCGAAGCGGATCCGTACTGGAAGCCGTTGCACCACCTTGACCCAGTTGCCGCTGGCGTTCTCCGGGGGTAGCAGAGAGAACGCCGCCCCTGTTCCTGCACCCAATGCCTCCACGGTTCCCTGCAGATGAAGATTCTTGTTGGAATCGATACGGATGTCCACGGGCTGACCGGGGCGGATCCGGCGCAGTTGTGTCTCCTTGAAGTTGGCATCGATCCAGAGATTCTCTCCATCCAGGGGCACCACCTTGCACAAGGGTTGGCCCGCCGCGACCACCTGTTGAACCTGCGCGGCCTTGTCGGCCACCATTCCCGAGCACGGTGCAGTGATCGTGCAATAGGAGCGGCGCAGACGAGCTTGTTCGAGCCCCGTCAACGCCCTTTCAAGATCCTTGCGCGCCACATCGAGAGCGGCCCGGGCGGCGTCCAGGTTCTTCTGGGCCGCAGACAGCCTCGCCCGAGCGATCTCCGCCTTGGTCTTCACTTCGAGATACCGGTGCTCAGGAACCGATCCCCGGCGGCTGAGTTCGGCAAATCGTTCTTCGTCGGCGGCGGCCAATTCGGCCTCGCTGGCGGCGGCCGTCACTTCCGCTTTCGCCCCTTCGATCCGGGCCTCGTCGAGAGCGATCGCGGCCCGGGCCATTGCGTACCTGGCCTCGTTCTCGGCCACCGCCTGGTCGTAGTCGCGCGGATCGATCCGAAACAGCACCTGACCTTCCACCACCTGCTCGTTCTCGACAATGAGAACCTCTTCGAGGGTTCCCGGAATCCGGCTACTCACCGTGCTGACATCGCCTCCAACGTAGGCATTGTCGGTACCCGGGAAGATCTGGCGGTGGTTCCACTCTCTCCAACCGGCAAGAACGAAGAGCAGTGTGACAACGAGAATCAGGATCAAGCCGATGGTTCTGCGTCTCATATCAACCCCCTTCCTTTCCGTCTGTTGCCTTGTAGAAACCAGCCGGATCGATTCCAGCGGTGGTCAACAGGCGCGCCTGGTTCCAATAGCTGTCGTAGTGGCGGTTGATGACCTCGAATCTGCTCTTGGCGAGCAGGGCTTCCGCATCCAGGACATCGCTCGACCGGGCGAGGCCCGAGCGGTACTGGTCCTCTACGATCTCCAAGTTCGCCTGGGCGGCGGCCACGTTCTTGCGGGCCGTCAGTTCCTCGCGCAGGGATTGTTGCCACCTGCGCCATGCCGACTCCACTGCGAGATTCACCACGCGGCGTCCATCCTCATAGGTCTTTACCGCCCGGGCCGTTCGAGCTTGCGCTTGCTGGATCTTCGCCTTCCGCGCCCCGCCTTCGAAGATCTTCCAGTTCACTCCGGCCACGACCGAGTTGATGTGCGGATAGGCCATGTACTGGTTTTCTTCGTAGTTGTGGCCTGCCGCCACGTAGACCTCGGGCCAATAGGCCCTCCTCGCCAGGCGGGCCTGGATCCGGGCCGCTTCCACCTGGAAGCGCGCAGCGCGCAATCCCGGGTTGAGCGTGTCGGCCTGGCTCAGGTACGCCTCCAAGGGGACAGATATTCCTGGAGGTGGCCCCAGGGAGTCGGGAAAGACGGCAGGGGCCTTGACGGGACGTCCCAGGAGTCGATTCAGATCGGCGATCGCCATCTGACGGTCGTCTTCCAACGCCTGTTGAGCATCGTCCAGCTCGCGCTCCCGCTCGTGCCGGAGAGGTTGGTGGTATTCAGCGCCA
>CAYPVD010000239.1:0-2955 GCA_964414055.1 uncultured Fibrobacteraceae bacterium | reverse complement strand
AGGGTGTGCTGGGCCATCCGGTGGCCGGGACCTCCTGGGAAGGGTTCGCCATGGAGCAGGTGATCGGCAAGCTGGGCGCCGCTGCCCGTGATTGCTTTTTCTGGTCGGTTCACACGGGTGCGGAACTGGATCTGATCGTCCGGTCGCAGGGCAGGTTGCATGGCTTCGAGTTCAAACGCACCTTGAGTCCCCGCATCACCCGCTCCCTCCGTAGCGCCCTGGACAATCTGGACCTGGAGTCCCTGTCCATCGTCTATCCCGGAGAGGATGAATACTCCCTGTCCCAGGATGTGAAGGTTTTTCCCTTGGCGGCATGCCTATAAATAAGGACGCCGGCGGTTCGACCGCCGGCGTCCTTATCGAGGGAAACAACATCCCCGGATGAATCGATGGATCACTTCGCCAGCACGACCTTCTTCATGGTCACGCTCACCCCGTCGTTGATCCGCACCAGGTAGACCCCGCTGCCCATGGTGCGGCCGGCGTCGTCCCGTCCGTTCCAGGTGAACCGTTGCGGCCCGGCTGTCAGGGTGCCCTGGTGCAGGGTGCGGACCAGACGTCCGGCCACATCGTACACCCCCAAATCCACCGCGGCGGTGTTGTCCAGCTCGAACGCCACCGTCAGTTGGGGGTTGAACGGGTTGGGGTAGAGCTTCATATCCACGCCGAAGGGCGCGGGCAGGTCATCCACGCCCGAGACGGGCACCTTGTCCAGCAGCCACATGGTGGCGTTGAGGAACAGGGCGCGGTGGTCGGCCTCGTGCCAGTTGTCCACGTGGGTTTCGCTGCCGGTGCCGTCGGCGGTGTCGGAGCTGTCGCCGTAGCCGAAGACCTTGCCATCGCCGTAACGAGACCAGGCGGCCATGTGGTACGAACCGGTATCCAGGGAGACGAGTCCGGCCACCTCGCTCAGGTCGGAGTTGGCCGTCGGCCACAGGCTCATGGTGTTGCCCACGTGGTAGACGATGCTGGCCACGTTGCCGTAGGGGCCGTGGATCACCGGGTTCTGGGGGTCGCTGTTCACGTTGGTGTAGGTTCCGCTGATGCCGTTGTAGCCCTCGTCCTTGACGTGGACATGCAGGCCGAACAGCGCGCCGCAGAAGGTCTCGGTATCCGAGCCCACCGGATCGGAGATGTGGGGATAAGTGTAGCCGCCGAAGATGCTGGGGCTGTCCCAGCCGTTGCCGTTGCGGTCGCTGCTGTTGTGGTCGGCGATGAAGCACAGCGAGCCGCCGTCGTACACGAACTGCCTGACGGCCTCGATCTCCGCGGCGGTGAACGGAGTCTGCGGCTCGGGGATGACCAGCAGATCGACGCCCGCCAGCCCTGTGGCGCTGATGGCCGCGGTGTTGCTGCGCACCGTGTAACCCAGCTGGTACAGCTCGTAGCCCCAGCTCGACAGCTGGCCGTTCCACGAGGTCTCGCTGGTGGGGGTGGCGGGGTAGGGATCGGGGAAGTTGTCGTCGATGCGCCAGTTGCCGCTGGTGCCGGCGTCCTGGTCGTGGGAGTGGTCGAACACGATGACCCGGCTGCCGGCGCCGCTCCCGGAGATCCAGACCGAGTAGTAGGTGGTCGGAACGTCGACCGGATCGGTGGCCGCCGCGCCGTCGTCATCCACCGCGCGCACGTAGTATTCCATGACCACGTTGCCGGGAACGCCGGTGACGACGGCCTCGTAGGTGTCGCCTCCGGTGCCGGTCATGGCCGTCGAGCTGAAGGCCGAACCGTCGTAGCGGTAGTACAGGTCGGCCTGGCTGATGGTCCCGTCGCTGTCGGTGATGGAGGCAGTGAAGGTGATGTCGTCGCCTTCGGTCGGGCTGTCGGGGTCCAGCCCCGTGATGCTGACCGACGGGGCCAGGTTGCCGCCGGTGCCCGCGTCGGCGTCGTAGTACAGCTCGACGAACTCGTAGATGTAGTTGCCCGAGCCGGGGCCGTCGCTGGCCTCGCTGATCACCAGTCCGCTGAACACGGCGTCCTGGGCCTCGACCCCGTAACCGGGGGTGGAGGTGTCGGTGTCCAGGGTCCAGGGCGCAGCCTCGGGGTCGTTGCGCTGGTGGGAGACGTTGCCGAGATCGAACAAGGGGGTCGGGCCGTCGATCACGGCGCCGCCGGCGTTCTTCACGGTGAAGGTCTCGTCCCCATTGATCATGGGTACGGCCGGGGCCTCGCTGGCGTTGGTCACGTACACGACGTTGGTGCCCAGGGTCACGCCCCAGAAGGACTCGAAGGCGGCCTGGTCGGCGAAACGGCCCAGCACGAGGTAGCCGCCCGGCTGGAGCACGGTGCCGGAGGGGATGGTATAGACCGAAGTGCTGTTGGCCTGTTCGATGGTCCAGCCGGAGATGTCCAGCCCCTGGGCCATGGAGGGTCCGGTGATCAGGCCGAGGGTTACGAGCAGGGTACAGATCAGTGTTCCGGTCGCCTTCAACAGGCGAGCCGCGGGGCGAGTCCTTGTCATGGTAAGCCAATCCCTGGAAGAGAGGTCAGAAAGGGTCAACTGAAGATATATTATAACAAGAATCAGTCCTGTTTTGCAAGCAGAAGCAGGGACTCGATGTGCGCGGTCTGGGGAAACATGTCCAGCACCTGCAGATGGCGCGGTTCATAGCCGACCGCGGCGAGGCGTGCGGTGTCGCGGGCCAGGGTGGCCGGATCGCAACTCATGTACAGGATGTGGCGGGGAGCGGCCTGGAGCAGGGCGGCGATGCCCTCCTTCTCCAGACCCCGGCGCGGGGGATCGACCACGCACAGGCCCTGACGCCACAGCTCGGGGGCCGCGAGGTTGGGTTCGCGGAGCACCTTGGCCAGAGGACCGGTGTGGACGCTGACCTTGCCGCGGGCGGCCTCGTCCCGGTGGACGTTGTTCTGGGCGTCGCGACAGGCGGCCGCGTCGCTGTCGATGGCTATGACCCGGTCGAACATGTCGGCCAGGGTCAGGCTGAACAGGCCCACGCC
>CAYPVD010000238.1:0-3020 GCA_964414055.1 uncultured Fibrobacteraceae bacterium | reverse complement strand
AACGTACCGCTGCTACTTTCCAGTCCTGACGGAATTAGTGCTCCGGCGTCACGCCGGGCCTGGCCCATCATGCCTTCGACCCGGATCCACCGGGCCGCAAAGTTGGTGGAGATGAGCGGGCTCGAACCGCCGACCTCCTCGTTGCGAACGAGGCGCTCTCCCAGCTGAGCTACATCCCCGACCTTGATTTTTCCGATCTGATCACCCGCGGCTGCCAGCTACTGAATCTGGCGGAGAGGCAGGGATTCGAACCCTGGGAACTCCGAAGAGCTCAACGGTTTTCGAGACCGCCCCGTTCAACCACTCCGGCACCTCTCCCCGATCCTGATCGCCGCCGCGCGCCTTGCGACGCTGGCGGAGAGGGAGGGATTCGAACCCTCGGTACCCGGAGGCACACACGATTTCCAATCGTGCCGATTAAGCCACTCTCGCACCTCTCCACCGGAACAGGTCGAGCAATATAGCACCGGTCCCGGGGAAAATCAACAAAGCCGCAGACGCCTTCATCAGGGCTTCTCCGCCCGACGCGAGGCGAAAAAATCCCGCAGGAATTCCCCGCACTCGGCGGCCAGAACCCCCCCTACGACCTCCACGCGATGCCCGTAGGGGTTGCCCTCCAGCAGCCTCCCCTGCGAGACCACGGCCCCGGCCCGGGGATCGACGGCCCCGAACACGAGCCGGCCCAGCCGGGCCAGCAGGACGGCGCCGGTGCACATGGTGCACGGTTCGAGGGTCACGTACAGGGTGGCTGAATCCAGGCGCCAGCTGCCCAGGGTGCCCGCGGCCGCACCCAGGGCCAGGATCTCCGCGTGGGCCGTGGGGTCCTGCAGCTGCTCGATCCGGTTGGCGCCGCGTCCGATGATGCGGCCGTCGCAGACCACCACGGCGCCCACCGGCACGTCGCCGCGCTCGGCCGCGCCGGCCGCCTCGGTCAGGGCCACACGCATCCACTGCTCGTCGACCGCACCTCCGCCCCGTCCCGCGGTCATCGCTTCTCCTGCACGCGGCACTTGCCCTCGGCCAGGTTGCCGGCGGTATCGATCACTTCGATCCGGACCCAGGGCGACAGGGTGTCCGGCGCCGTGAACTCGCGGCGACAGTTGAAAGTCTCGGCGGCGCTGTCGCAGATCCGATCCCGGGGATCCAGGCGCTCCCGTCCCCCGTCGGGTAGGACCAGAAAGGCTCCGGCCACCTGGCTGCCCGCGTCCTCGACCTCGAACTCCAGTTTCAGGGACCGGCCGTCCCCTGTAGCCCGCAGATCACGGATCCGCGGCGGGGTGTTGTCCACCACCACCGGAGCCAGCAGGCGCTGGCTGGACAGGGCCTGGGCGCCGGGATTGTCGGGGCTGTCGCTGATCTTCAACCGGATCTCGTAGATCCCGTCGGGCACGGTCGAGGTATCCCAGGCCTCGAGGCCTCCGTCGCGGCCGTCGGCGATGACCGTCCAGTCCTCCCGGCCCTGCCTGCGGCAGGCGAGTTCGTAATCCAGCCGGTCCCCGTCGGGATCGGTGGCCTTCCAGCTGAACACCTTCACCGAACCGCCCAGCTGCGCCCTCACGGCCGGATCGGGCCGCGACGACGGCTCCTTGCGGTTGAACTCGGCCTTCAGACCGCTGTCGAAGGTGCGGGTAAGGTTGGGGCTGCGCACCATCAGACCGCCCTTGCGCACACCCTTGAGGTTCTCCCGGCGCAGGTCCGTGACCACGGGCCTGCGATTCTCGCCCCAGGCGCTGACGGTCACCCCGGTCAGCTTGAAATCCGGGCTGACCCGGCGGGGCAGGACAAGGCGCCACTGCAGGAAACGCGACGAGGGCACCTTCAACCGCTTGTCCTGCTCACTCCAGGGCCGCGACCAGTCGGTCCAGGTCTCGTCGGCTGTTTCCCTGTTGCCCGTGCGGACCGACCAGGCGGGTTTGCCGCCGGTCGCCGCACCGGACCAGGACAGATGCCCCCAGTTCACCGGACGCTCGGCGTCGAGGATGGGTCCGAGGACCCGGTAAGGGGCGTCACCGGCGGTACCGAAGTCATCGACACGGCTGGGATGGGTCTGGACGACCCGGATGGTCCCGGGATCATCGCCGCCCTGGAGGGCCATGACGTCTCCTCCCCGCCAGCTCGTAAGGGTCTCGTGGCCCGCGGGCGGAGTCAGGCGGTACAGGACGGTCAGGGGCTGGTCCTCGTCCAGCAGGCCGCCTGCGACCCAGCCCAGGTCCGGCACCTGCATCACGCACATCAGGTCCAGGTTCCCCGACCAGATCAGGGTCGGCACCAGGCCGTCCTCCAGGTCGTACAGGGCTGACCGGGGGACCTTGGCCTTACGGTCGGCGGCCGGACCGGGCAACATGACCACCGGACGGGGCGGCATGGGCCTCTTGTCACCGGGGGCGGGCGGAGACGGGGACTCCCCGTCCTCGCTCCCATCGTCCAGGGCCAGGGCGCAGAGGCCGTTCGGCCCTCTGACCAGGGAACTGACCTCGTTCTGATCCGCCTGGAGAATGACCGTCTTGGAACCGGGAGCAGCCGGATCCAGACGGTACACCAGTCCCGGACCCTGGGTCGCCACCAGGATTTTTCCCTGAGCATCGAAAGCGACCGCCAGGGCGTTCTCGGCGGGGAAACCCGTCAGACGCTCCAGCCGATCCTGGTCAGGATCCAGTACCATGAGCGCGGCTGGACTGCCGACCGCCAGATAGACCCGACCGTCCGGACCCGGAGTCATGGCCCAGACGTACCCGCCCGGGGTCTCGCCCAGATCCGTGACCTTTCCCCCGGTCTCCACCATGAACACCCGGCCGTCCGGCTCGCACCCGGCCAGCAACCGGCCGTCGGGCAGCACGGCCAGGGACAGGATCTCGTCGCAATCCAGGTCGGCCAGGGTCGTCAGGCTGTCGTCCTGATCCAGGGCCAGGATCAGGCCGTCATGGCCTGTGCCCAGGTAATAACCGCCCTTACCGTCGGGCACCATGGTCCAGACAAGATCCACACCCAGATCCCGGCCCCGACCCTGGGGAAGACCCGGA
>CAYPVD010000237.1:0-3024 GCA_964414055.1 uncultured Fibrobacteraceae bacterium | reverse complement strand
ATCTGTGCAAGCGGCCGGTGGTGGTCATGAACTATCCCAAGGACATCAAGGCCTTCTACATGCGGATGAACGACGACGGCAAGACGGTGGCCGCCATGGACGTGCTGGCGCCCGGCATCGGCGAAATCATCGGCGGCAGCCAGCGCGAGGAGCGGCTGGAAGTGCTTGATGCGCGCATCGCGGAAATGGGTTTGGATGCGGACGAGTACTGGTGGTATCGTGATCTGCGCAGATACGGAACGGTGCCCCACGCCGGCTTCGGCCTGGGTTTCGACCGCGCCGTGAACTACGTGACCGGCATCAAGAACATCAGGGACGTCATCCCCTTCCCGCGGGCACCCAAGCTGGCGGAGTTCTGATCGCGGGACGGGAGGGAGACCAGCCATGGAATGGAAACGGGAGCCGTACCGGGTCAGCGACGACAAGTCGGAGCTGGACCTCTTCTACATCGTCCCGGCGCTGCAGGACTCGTACTGGGCCGTCGGCCGCAGCCGGGAGACCGTCGAGGAATCCATCCGCCACTCGCTGTGCTTCGGGCTGTACGAGGGGGAGCGCCAGATCGGCTTCGCACGCGTGGTGACCGACCGCTGCACCTTCGCCTGGATCTGCGACGTCATGGTGCACCCGGATTTCCGGGGCGCGGGCCTGGGCAAGTGGCTCATGGAATGCGTCGAGGAACACCCCTGGGTCGCCGGAGCCAGCCAGAAGCTGCTGCGCACCAGGGACGCCCACGGTCTGTACGAACGCTACGGCTACGCGGTGTGCGACGCCATGGTCAAGAACTCGGGATCCTCCTGACCATCCCTACTTGATGCTTTCCAGCGCCTCGTCGCAGGTCTCGAAGACCTGGAACACCTTCTCCAGCTGGGAGATGTAGAAGATGCTGAGCACCCGCTCGCGCACGTTGCAGATGCGCAGCGAGCCCCCGGCGTTCTTCAGCGAGAGGTGGCCGGTGATCAGGATGCCCAGGCCGGTGGAATTGATCCAGGGTACGCCGCCGAAGTCCAGGACGATGTCCTTGAATCCCTTTTCGATCAGCTCGTCGACCTGGCCCTTGAAGAGCTCGTAATCCGAACCGCCCATGATCTTGCCCGATAGCTCGAGCACCATGACCTGGTCGCGGGGGTTCTGCTTGATCTTCATCGGCGTCTCCTTCAGGTGGCTGCGGTATAGAGATTCCGCTTGATCTTCTTGGTCGGCGTCTTTTCGAATTCCTCGTACATGACCCGGACCTCGGCCAGTCGCACGAAGTTCGGCAGCTCCTCGTTCAGCCGCCTGCGGTTCTCCTCCATGAGATCCTCGATCTGGCGGCCCTTGAGGCAGGCCTTGTCCACCGATTCCAGGTCGGGATAGACCAGGGCCACGAGCTTGCCGTCATGCTGTACGACCAGGGATTCCTCCACGCACGGCAGGCTGTTGACCCGCGATTCGATCTCCTCGGGGTAGATGTTCTGGCCCGAGGCCGAAAGGATCATGTTCTTGGAACGCCCGGTCAGGTACAGGAAACCCTCGTCGTCCATGTGCCCGAGATCGCCGGTGTGCAGCCAGCCCTCGGAGTCTATGGCGGCGGCGGTGGCCTCGTCGTCCAGGTAGTAGCCAAGCATTACGTTCTCACCGCGGACCTGGACCTCGCCGATGCCCGTGTCCGGGTCGGGCCGATCGATGCGGCATTCCAGGTAGGGGATCACCCTGCCCACGCTGCCGGGAGGAGGGTTGTCCTCGTAGACCGAGTAGCTGATCAGGGGGCCGCACTCGGTCATGCCGTAGCCGCAGGTGATGCTCAGGCCGATGCGGCGGAAGAAGAGCTCCACGTCCTTGTTCAGGGCCGCGCCGCCGATGACCAGCTGGCGGTAGTTGCCGCCGAACACGGCGTAGATCTTGTCGCGCAGCTTGCGCTGGACCAGCTGCTTGAGGCCCGGGATCTTCAGCATGGTCCGCATGCGCGGCGTCTCGAT
This sequence comes from uncultured Fibrobacteraceae bacterium, assembly GCA_964414055.1. Classification (GTDB taxonomy): domain Bacteria; phylum Krumholzibacteriota; class Krumholzibacteriia; order LZORAL124-64-63; family LZORAL124-64-63; genus JAHJTW01. The sequence continues at coordinate 1,069 of CAYPVD010000237.1, read as the reverse complement.
GATGGGCCGGATGCGGTTGCGGTAGATCTTCTCGATGATCAGCGGCACTGACATCACCACGACCGGCTTGTGCTCGGCGAAGGCGGCCACGAGCACCTTGGGCGAGGGGATCTTCTCCACGAACACGACGTGGCAGCCGCACGCGAACGGCGACAGGAAGTCGAAGGCGCAGCCGAAGGCGTGGGCCAGGGGCAGGAAGGACACGAAACGGTCCTCGGTCTGCAGCTCCACGCAGCGGCTGAAGTACAGCACGTTGGCGATGAGCGAGTTGTGGGCCAGCATGACGCCCTTGGAGAACCCCGTGGTGCCCGAGGTGTAGACGATGGCGGCCAGCTCGCCGTTGTCCACCGCCGGAAAGGCCAGGGTTTCGCGGGACAGCAGGTCGCGGTATTTCTCGACGTACCCGGTATTGGCCCGGTCGGTGACCGCCGCCAGGTCCGTATCGCCGTGCCACAGCAGCTCCAGGTCCTTCAGGCGGAAGACCCCCTGCAGAGAGGGCATCTTCGTGGGCTCGAGGCCGTCGAAGATGCTTTCGGCGGCGAACAGGAGGCGGGATTCGCTGTGGCGCACCAGGTGCTCGATCTCGCCGCTGGAGAAATCAGGCAGGATGGGCACGATGACCGCGCCGTAGGTCACCGCCGCCAGGTAGGTCACCGCCCAGTTGACCGTATTGCGCCCCACCAGGGCGATGCGGTCGCCGCGCTGCAGCCCCGCCTCGCTGAAGATGTAATGCAGCTAGAAGATACGGTTGGCCGTGTCGCCGTAGGTGATGGGCCGCTGCCCCAGGTCGCTGAAGCAGGAGCTGGTCCAGTGATTGCGCAGGGAACCGGCGAGGGCCTGGACGAAGTTCTCTTGGAGCATGATTCTCCCGGCGATGGCGGAACGATGGCCGACTTGATGACTGGACTATACCCGATGCGGGGCGGAGGGGCAACCGTGCGGGTGTGTGTCGGGTGTGTGTCGGTACACCTGCGAGCGCGCCGGGATACCTGCGGGGGGGGGCGGTGTACCTGCGGGGGCCCCCTTTTTGTTGCTTGCGACGCGAGGGGGCTGTTCGTTTGATAAATCA
>CAYPVD010000236.1:0-3084 GCA_964414055.1 uncultured Fibrobacteraceae bacterium | reverse complement strand
TGGAAGCACAGGAAGATCAGGGCTTGGGGGGAGACACAATCTCACAGGCACAACTAAAAGAATACCGCCCCGCAGTCAGGCGGGGCGGTGGACAGACAGCGGGGGTCTGGAGGATCCCCCGGGGCAAGCCCCATCAATAGGTCACGGACAAGCTGACCCGATGGACATAACCCAGGGGACCCATGTCCACTGCACTGTAATCGGCCTGCAGACGGGTGGCCGCCCCGGTCGTCAATGCGGAACCGAACCCGAAGGCGACACCGTCGGAATCGTAATTGATGTTGTAGCCGGCCCGCACGAAGAACATGCTGTTGAGGGCGAACTCGCCGCCGACATTGGCCCGCTCCAGGTTGTCCGAGGGGTGCTGGAACTCCAGCGCCAGGGTCAGACGCTGGTTCTCGCTCTTGAAGGCGTTGAAGCTGGTACCAACCTTGAAGGATACCGGCAGCTTGGACTCGCGTTCGTCGAAGGTGAACTTGCCGCCGAGATTCTGGATGGTCATGCCAAGCTTGAGATCCTTGATCCCGATCCGGTACATGATGCCGAAATCCAGGGCCCCGGTGTTGACGGCCGTCTCGGCCAGACCCATGTGAAGGTAGTTCACCGTGACCCCGGCGGAGAACTTGTCCGTGAAGAACCGGGAATAGCTGAGCCCGAAGGTCGTCGTACCGGCGTCGAAGGTCTCGCCCGTCCCCTCGGGGTTGTAGGCCGTCCGGACGAGTTGGGGATCCATCCAGAAGGACCGCGCGGAAAAGGCGAAGGTCCCGGGGATGGAACGGGGGTTGAAGGCCAGAATCGCCGTGCTGACCTTGGTGTCGGCGGCCCAGGCGACGTGGTTGATGGAAACCTCGTTGCCGACGACGTTGACGAGTCCGCCCGGATTCCAAAAAACCGCGGTGGCGTCGTCAGCGAGCCCGGTATAGGCCGAACCCATCCCAGTGGCCCGTGCACTGACCCCGATTTTCAGTTCCTGACCACCAAAGGTGCCCACCTTCGCAAAGCCAGCAGCCCCGGCCAGGGAAGGCACGGCCAGCAACAAGGCGGTCAGAATCACGATGCGTTTCATTGAAACCTCCAGATCCGTCCGCGGACGGAGTTGACACTATCTGCCCCAATCAAAAATCACAACTCACCTGACGACGACGAACTTGCCGACGAAGTCGTCGAAACGATCGTCATCCGATTGCACGGAGTACAAGTAGACTCCGCTGACGATTTCCTGCCCGTTACGGCTCATGAGGTTCCAGCTCACGTGCCCTCGTCCGGACGTTCCATCGTGCTGGATGGTCTGCACGAGGTCCCCACTAACCGTATAGATGTTGATGGTGTTGTGGGCCGCGGGCAAATTGGTGAAGGTGACCCTCACCCCGGTGGGATCGTCCCCGTTGGGGAACAGCTGCTGGTATTCGGCCAGCGCATCCCTGGTGGCGGGATTCGGATAGACGTAGATGTTCGCACCGAACTGCTCCCGCTCCTCCGCCGTCTGGCTCTTGCCTCCGGGTACCGCGTTGGTGAACGAAGACCCCGGATCGCCCACCAGGCCGGGCCCGGTGGGGAAACGGTTGACATGACCGTTGATCACCGTTCCGTCGGGAAGCATGGCATGATCCGAGGCGGTGACCGAATAGAAGTAGATGAAGCCGTTGTGGATGTCCCGGTCGATGTACTCGTAGTACTTGGTCGAGTGCTTCTCCTTGATCTCGAGGGAATCGACGGGAGCCCTGTAGGCCACGGCGAAGAACGTGTCCAGGACGTCGGGGTAGGTTTCCCAGGGCAGCAACGAGGAGTACTCGGGGATCTCGCGGCCCTCCGAATCCCGCAACTCGGGCCGCGTGATCAGTTCGCCTTCGGGATCCGCATCCACGATGGCCTGCATGGCCTCGGCCAGGCCGGCGAACTTGGGGTCATCCAGCACCCGCGGTCGGTATTCGATGGATTCCAGGCCGGTATTGGCGCCCAGGGGAATGGTGTCGGTGTAGGTGACATTATCCACATCCCGGAAGGTGATGAAGCTGTCCACCACATCGTACTCGGCGATCAGCTGCCACAGGTTGCTCTCGGGCCCGTTGATGAGCGAGGAGCCGAAAGGCCGATCCCAGTTGTCGGCACGCCAGATGCGGTAGGACTCGAAATCGACCTTCTGCAGGCGGATGTCCTTGGTGACCTGGCTCAGATCGTCCCAGTAGATATGGACCCGGCTGTCGGCAGGCCACAGGCGCAAACCCGGCGGCGGCGGCGCCATGCCGACCAGCCAGTGGATCTGGGACTCCAGGTTGTCGACACCCGTGCAACCGGCTTTTTCCTCGTCGCTGGCATTGGGGTCGTTGCACTTCCATTTGGCGGGTTCCTTGAAGTCCTCCGGACCACATATGTACCCCAGCTGCCGCGCACACTCGAAGCAGTTGTCCATGTTGAACATGGCGCACTGCTTGGTCTGACCGTCGATCTCGATATCGAATACGTCCTCGTCCTTGATCCGGGGCTGGTTCAGCACCCACTCCTGGTCCAGGAAGGTCGTATCCCCGTAGTCGGGCAGGAAGGTCTCGAATTGTCCCGGGGGAAAGTCCTGGCGACAGAGCATGGTCTCCCGGCCCAGCTGGCCGGGGTTGAGCTCATAGTTGCCGTGGGTCATCAGGGGGCCGATCTTGTCGACATAGATGCCGTACCAGGTCAAGGCCGCCTCGGCACAGTTGGCCAACAGACCGGAGAGCCCCGAGCCCATCACCATGCCCACCTCGAACTTGAGTTTCTCGCCCGGAGGCAGAACCTGGAACGGACCGGCCGAGACCAGGAAGCGATAATCGTTCTCCTTGCCCTCGTTGACGTTCGGATCACGGGCCTCGGTGCTGAGCAACTCATAGCGTTCCGAATCGTTGGTCGGATCGCCGCCCTGGTCGAAGCTCTGCTGGCCGGAGAAGTTCTGGTAGGAGCGCAGCTTGACCGACTTCGGAGCGCGAGATCCGGTGGGATCGACGTCATGGCCGAGAAAAACGATGCCGAAATAGCCGTCGGCCACGGTATTGTCGCCGTCGTCGTCATACATGTAGCCGACCGAGATCGGCACGTAGCTGTTATCACGAGCCA
>CAYPVD010000235.1:0-3095 GCA_964414055.1 uncultured Fibrobacteraceae bacterium | reverse complement strand
GAACCCCGGACACTCGGATTATGATTCCGATGCTCTAACCAACTGAGCTAAGCCGCCACCATATGATCCGTTCCGGAATCGGCCGCGAGGCCTCCACCGGGCAGGGAGGCAATTTATCCTATGAGGGGATTCTTGTCAAGAATGCCGCCCTCGCCTATGGTGCGGGCATGAAAACTCGATTTTTTCCCGCCTATCCGCCGTCGCCGGGCACCGTCATCGAGCCCGAGATGGTTGACTTTGCACCCCTGGCGGGCCGTACGGTGGCGATCATCGGTTACGGCACCATGGGCCGGGCCCAGGCGCTGAACCTGCGCCGCAGCGGCCTGGATGTCGTGGTCGGCGCACGCCAAGGATCCCCGCGCGGGGCCCTGGCAGTGCAGGAAGGTTTTACGGTCCTCGATCCCGCTCCCGCGGCCGCGGCGGGTGATCCGGTCATGCTCATGCTGCCGGACGAGGCGGTGGCCGGGGTCTTCGACGCCGTCATCGCCCCCTACCTGAGACCTGGCGCCACGGTGGGTTTCGCCCACGGCTTCGGTCTGGCCTTCGCGGGCATCACCGCGACCCGGGACCACCCCTGTTTCCTGGCCGCCCCCAAGGGCCAGGGGGACATGCTGCTTTCCGCCCATGCAGCGGGCGGAGGCGTGCCGGGGCTGCTGGCTGCGGTCCCGGAGGAATCCGCCGCAACCTGGGACCTCGCCGCCTCGTATGCCAAGGCTGTGGGGTGTCTGGCGGGCGGCGGATTCGTCACGACCTTCAGGGACGAATGCGTCAGCGACCAGTTCGGCGAGCAGGCCGTGCTGTGCGGCGGGGTGATCGAACTGCTCAAGGCCGCCTTCGACATCATGGTCGAGGCCGGGTACGGCCGGGAGAACGCCTACTTCGAGTGCGTGCACGAGCTGAAGCTGATCACGGACCTGATCCACGGCCACGGCATCGACGGCATGCGCCGCCGGATCAGCGGCACCGCGGCCTACGGCGGCCTGACCCGCGGTCCGGAGATCATCGACCAAGGTGTCCGGGAACGGATGCGCGACGTCCTGGCCCGGATCGAGAACGGCGAGTTCGCCCGCGAGTTCCTGGCCCGGCACGACGACCCGGTGCGGGGCACCGATGCGCTGGCCGAGGCCGAGGCCGCCGGACCCCTGGCGGCCGCCGGCAGGGAACTCCAGCGCCGGTTGAACCGCTTCCACCCCCGTCAGGATCCTGCTTCCCGCAAGAAGGACCCCGAGCGGAAAGACGAAAGTTGAGAGACCATGAATGATTCCCTGGGCCGGCGGTTGAAGGATCTTTTCGCCGCCCCGGCGCGTCTGATGGACAGGGTGGGCGAGGCGCCCCGATACCTGATCCCGGGGCTGATCGTCCTGGTGATCATGGGTGGGTTCAGCTACCTGACCATGCCGATCACCGCACCGGAGCAGATGGAACTCATGAGGGACTCCAAGATCATGCGCCTGATGCCCGAAGACGCCTGGCAGCAGCAATACGAGCAGGCCATGAATCCCACGCCTCTCAAGCGTACCCTGCAGTCGGTAGGGTCGGCGTTCTCCATCTGGATCTCGATGCTGCTGTTCGGGTTCATTCTGGGCTTCTTCGCCCGCATAAGCGGGGGGCAGGGGAGCATGCGGCAGGCCCTGGGCATCGTCTCCTGGGCGTCCCTCATCCCCTTCGGCGTGGCGATGGTCATCAAGTTGCCGCTCATCATGATGACCGAATCCGCGTTCCGGATCACCCTGGGTCTGGCGGCGTTCGCTCCCGGGGACAACCCCATGTCGCCCTTGCACCAGTTCCTCATGACCTACGGTGATTTCTTCACCTGGTGGGGTCTCGCGGTGCTGGTGGTGGGTTTCGAGCGGGTATTCAAGCTCAGCCGCGGCACCGCCGCCGTGGCCGTAATCCTGCCCTGGGCGGTGGCCTCGGCCATCCCCCTGGGCATCAGCCTGATCATGATGTAGCTGAAGGAACGAGGTTGGCGTGAAGAAAATCATCCTGATCGCGGCGGGCCTGCTGGTCGTGGCCGCCATCGTGGTGTCGGTGATGCGTTCGCGGGACAAGGCCGAGGCCACGGTCGAGGTCGCCAAGGTGGTCCGCAAGGACCTGGTGGCCAAGGTCAACTGTTCGGGCACCGTCCAGCCCCAGCGCAAGGTGGATGTGAGCGCCAACGCCATGGGCACCATCGTCAACCTGGCCGTCAAGGAGGGACAAGAGGTACGGCAGGGCGATCTGCTGTTGGAGATCGACCCTTCCGAGTACCAGGCGGCCGTGCAGGCCCTCGAGGCCAACCTGCGCGCGGCCCGGGCGGATCTGGAACTGGCCCAGGCCAACCTCGACAAGGCGATCCTGGACCGGGACCGCGCCCGGAAGCTCTTCGACGAGGGCCTTTCCTCGCAGGAACAGATGGATGCCGCCGTGACCACGGCTCGCATCGAGCAGGCCCGATTCGATGCCGCGGCCAACCGCATCGCCCAGTACCAGGCCAACCTGGAGAAGGCGCGTCACGACCTGGAAAAGGTGACCATCACCGCGCCCATGAGCGGGGTGATCACGCGGCTCAACGTAGAGGAGGGCGAGAACGCCATCATGGGCACCCTGAACAATCCCGGGACGGTGCTGCTGGTGATCTCGGACCTGAGCACCATGGAGGCGTGGGTGGACGTGGACGAGACCGAAGTGGTCGGGCTGCACGGCGGCCAGCGGGCCGAGGTGACCATCGACGCGTTTCCCGATTCGACCTTCACCGGTACGGTGACGGAGATCGACCACAGCCCCCTGCGCGTCAACACCGGCGGCGCCAGCGAGGCGGTGGAGTTCCAGGTCAAGGTCACCCTGGATGACGCTCCGGTCGGCATCCGACCGGGATTGACGGCCAAGGCCGAGATCACCGTCGCCCGGCGCAGCGACGCCCTCGCGGTGCCCCTGGGCGCGGTCACGGTCAGGGAGTGGCCGCTCAAGAACAGCGATATACGGCGGTACCGGGGCCGGCGCGCCCGCAAACAGGCCCGGGCCCTGGACGACCTGGGCTTCGGGGCCCGGGTCCAGGTGGCGGATTCCACCGACAGGGCCGGCCCTGGCAGTATTTGCTCGGACGGCGCGAGAGG
>CAYPVD010000234.1:0-3113 GCA_964414055.1 uncultured Fibrobacteraceae bacterium | reverse complement strand
CCCGTTGCTTGCGCCTACCCCACTGCTCGGGCCTGACCGCCGGGGATGACGGCCGCCGATTGTGGGAGGCCCCGCCGAAATTGCGCCTGGCCTGGCCCCAGGTCCCTCGCTCCTGCGCCACGCCCAGGGTGCGGCGCTCGATGAGTTCGTCGGGGACCTCACGCAGGAACCGCGACGGCAGGCTCTCCTGCCAGGTGCCGAAGCGGCGACGGCGTCCGGCATGCAGCAGGTAGACGCGCTTCTGCGCCCGGGTCAGGGCCACGTAGAAAAGACGGCGCTCCTCTTCCAGACCGGCCTCGCTATCGGCGCTGTTGATGTGGGGCAAGATATCGTCCTCGCACCCGGTCAGCACCACCACGGGAAACTCCAGCCCCTTGGCGGTGTGGATGGTCATCAATCTCACCACGCCCTGGCCGTCGGCGATGGTATCGGGATCCGACACCAGCGCCACCTGCTCCAGGAACTGGGCCAGGGTGCCCCCGCCGGTGGCCTCGTCGAAGTCCGCGGCGGCGTTGACCAGTTCGGCGATGTTCTCGGCCCGCGAGGCGGCAGTGGTCGGATCGTCGCTCTCGAGGTAGGCCTCGAACCGGGTCTCGTCGATGATGGCCTGGAGCAGGGCGGGCACCGACATCCCCTCCTCCGCACGGGCGCGCCAGCGGGTGACCATGTCGAAGAAGGCGCGCACCCGACGCCGGGCCGCGGGCGCCAGCTCCTCTTCCAGCACGCCTTCATCGGCGGCTGCCTGACCGGGGGTCAGGTCGTACCGCCGCGCCAAGTCCAGCAGGCGGCCCACCGTGGTATCGCCCAGTTGCCTGCGCGGGGTGTTGATCACCCGCTGCAGGGCGACGGTGTCGGCGGGGTTGGCCACCAGCTTGAGGTAGGCCAGCATGTCCCGGACTTCCTTGCGCTCGTAGAACTGCAGGCTGCCGACGATCTGGTAGGGAATGCGCGCCCGCCGCAGGGCGTCCTCCAGGGCGCGGCTCTGGGCATTGGTCCGGTACAGGACCGTCACGTCCCCCCGGCTCAGCCCGGCGGCCGCCTCCCTGCGTACGATCTCCACCAGGCGCGAGGCCTCGTCCTGCTCGTCGATGAATTCCTCCTCGGTCAGCAGGTCGCCGTCGGCGTCGTTGGTCCACAGGTTCTTGCCCTTGCGCCGCTTGTTGTTGGAGATGACCCGGTTGGCGGCGGCCAGGATGTTGCCGCAGCTGCGGTAGTTCTGTTCCAGGCGGTACACCACAGCCCCGGGGAAGAACTGCTCGAAATCCACCATGTTCTCGATGCGCGCCCCGCGCCACGAGTAGATGGACTGGTCGTCGTCCCCCACGGCGAACAGGTTGCCGTGCCAACTCGAGAGCAGCTTGACCAGGACCAGCTGCAGCGGGTTGGTGTCCTGGAACTCGTCCACCAGTACGTGGACGAAGCGCCGGGCGTAGCCCTCGCGGATCTCGTCGTTCTGCTCCAGCAGATGGACCGTCCGCACGATGAGGTCGTCGAAGTCCAGGGCGTTGTTGCGGCGCAGGGCCTCCTCGTAGGCGGCGTACAGCTCGGCGTATTTCTTCTCGACGAAACTAGATGCGGCCTGCAGCGCCGCCTCGGGAGCCACGTCGTCGTTCTTGAAACGGCTGATCACCCCGCGCGTGGCGGTGGGGGTGAACTGCTTGAGGTCCAGGTTCAACCCCGTGGTGACCTCCTTGAGCAGGCGCTTGCTGTCGTCGGTGTCGAAGATGGAAAAGCCCGGCTGAACCCCCGCCGCCGCCCCGTCGCTGCGCAGGATCTTCAGGCCCGTGGCGTGGAAGGTGCCCACCCAGAACGGTGCGCGCTCGGGGCCCACCATCTCGGCGATGCGCTGCTTCATCTGCTTGGCCGCGCGGTTGGTGAATGTGAAGGCCAGTATCTCGCCGGGCTGGACCCGCCCCTGGGCCAGCAGCCAGCCCACGCGCGTGGTCAGGACCCTGGTCTTGCCGCTGCCCGCGCCGGCGACCACGAGCACCGGTCCGTCGCCGGCGGTGACGGCCTCCTTCTGGGCCTCGTTCAGGTGTGTCAACAGGTGTTCCAAGACGCCTCCGGGAGCCAAGAGGAATTGCCAGGTCGGGCACTGTGCCACGGCGCACCCGGCGGGTCAATACTCGAAGCGATACTTGAGGTCGAGGTTGTAGGTGGGCTCGCCCTGGTTCTCGTCGATGCGGCGCCGGATCTCCGACTGCAGCAGAAGATGGTTGTTGATCTGGTATTCCACCAGCACGTCACGGTCGTTCTGACGCACGCCCTGGGCGTACTTCAGGTAGAGGTCAGAGCCGATGTACTTGCCGACCCCGATGAGCGGGTCCAGCCCCGTGCCGCCCGTCTCGCGCTCGCGCTGGATCTGGTTGATCTCGAAGGTGTCGAAGATGTTCAACTCCCGGGCGATCTCCCGCTCCAGGATGTTGAACCCGGCCGTGATGGAGGTGTTGGTCAACCGCCCCGAATCGCCCTCGGGCGTGGCCTCGGGCTGCAGCCCCAGCAGCATGCGCTGGATGGCCTCGCGGGAATAGCCGCGCTCGGACGTGAAGTTGATCACCGGCTTGAACAACGAGCCGGTGATCAGGACCCCGATGTGCTCGATGATGCTGTTGCTCGAGTACTTGCTCCGCAGGCGGTATTTGGTCTGGGCCTCGATGTCCACACGGGGGTCGAAGCCCAGCTCGCGGCTGAAATCCAGCCGTCCCCTCAACACCTCGAAGTTGTTGTTGAAGACGATCAGGCGCCCCTTGTTGATGTCAAGGGTGCCGCGCATGTTGAGCCCGGACTGGTCGCGGATCAGGTCCAGGTCGCCCCCCATGTCCAGTTCCATATCCCGGTTGACGATATGGGCCACCCGCGGGTCGGCGTGCAGGCGAAGATCCGCCAGCCAATCCGGCGCCACCGTGGCCTGCAGGGGATCGACGACGCCCTGCTTCTCGCTGAAATCCCCGCTGTAGAGGGCTTTTTCCACCTTCAGCTCCCCGGAGAAACGCGGCACCAGCAGGCTGTCCGGCCCCACCTTCACCCCGTCCATGCGCCCGTTCCTGCCGCTGACGATCACCGCCAGGTCGGGGATGGAGGCCACCAGGAACCGCTCCAGGTCCAGGCGCAGG
>CAYPVD010000233.1:0-3196 GCA_964414055.1 uncultured Fibrobacteraceae bacterium | reverse complement strand
CCCAAGCAGTCCATCGCCCTGGACAGCTTCGACATCAGCTACATCGCGGAACTGGATCTGCAGCCCGGGGCCGAAGCCCTGGAAACCATCTTCGCGTCCGGCGAGCCGGGCATGCCTGCCCAGCCCTTCGACATCCGCATCCAGGCTCCCGGTGCCGCCGACTTCGCAGTCTGGGACGTGACCGATCCCCGGCTGCCCCGCATGCTGGGAGTCCAGCGCGATGCGCAGGATCCGGATGTCTGGTTGGTAGGCTATGACCTCTCCGACGCGCTCGATCACCAGCTGGTGCTGATTCGGGACGGGGCCTACGGTCAAGTGGCCGGCGGGCAGGTTGCGCATCCCCGCGAGTTGCGGGCCGACCCCGTGGACCTGGATTACCTGGTCGTCTATGCGTCCGAGTTCGAGTTCGCGGGCACGACCTTGGCTGCCTACCGCAACACGACCCTGCCCGGCATCGCCCAGCCGGCGGCCGCTGCGGTTTCGGCCGCGGACATCTACGACAACTTTGCCGGTGGACAGAAGGATCCGCGGGCCATCCGCAACTATCTGCGGTGGGTCTACGAGCAGGGCGGGCACCGCCTGCAGTATGCCTGTTTCGTCGGCAACGCCAGCCGCGACTACCGCAACTACCTGGACCATCCGGTGGGGCAGGGGTTGTACGATTTCCTGCCCACCGAGGTCAGGACGGTGTTCCCGGAGTTTCCCACCACCGGATCCTCCGCCACGCCCTACGCCTCCGATGACGGTCTGGTGTCCTTCGATTACTACGGTTCGGGGGTCCTGGATTTTCCCGACCTGGCCTGCGGCCGCCTGCCTGCGTCCACCGGCGCCGAGGCCCTGGACATGGTCACCAGGAGCATGGCCTACGACGGCGATCCCGAGCCGGGCGTTTGGCGCAACCGGGTGGTGTTCGTCGCCGACGACGCCAACCGACCGGACTACGGGCAGAACCCCCTGGTCTCGGAGATCTACCATACGGTCCAGTCGGAGGTCCTGACGGAGGAATACCTCCCGACAAGCCTGGACGTCACCAAGATCTACGGGGTCGCCTATCCTTTTCCTTCGCCGACCTCCAACGTCAAGCCCCAGATGGCCAACGACATCAAGGCGACCCTGACCGAAGGTACGACCATCTTCCACTACATCGGCCACGGTTCGGAGGACAACCTGGCCGACGAGCAGGTTTTCCTGTCCCGGGACATTCCCAACCTGCTCAACGGGATGAAGCGACTGGTGTTCGTGGCCTTCAGCTGCGACGTGGGGATCTACGACAGCCCCAACCGCTGGTCCATGGCCGAGCAGTTCCTCACCAGTTCCAGCGGCGGGGCCATGGCCTGCATCACCGCCAGCCAGGTCAGTTACAGCCTCAGCAACAACACCATGTCCAACGCCTTCTACGAGGAACTCTATCCGGGGCGCCGGGTGGCAGCCGATCAGACCATCGGTCTGGCCCTGATGGAGGCCAAGAGCCTGATGGTCGGCGATTTCGATACCCGTAACTCCCAGCATTTCAACATAATGGGAGAACCCGCGTTATCGTTGCCCAACCCGCCGGATATCCTGACTTTCGCCCCGGGCAGCGTGGACACCCTGCGGACGGGGACCCGTCAGGTCGTCGTGATGGCCGCCGACGGCCAGGACCCTCCCGCGCCGGGTGACAGCTACGATATCCGCGTGGAGGATTCCGGGTTCGATCAGGCCTACGTGGTCAACTATGTTTCCGGCAATCCCACTCCACCGCCGCTGTATATCTACACGCCCACGGAGAGGTATTTCCACCACAAGGGGGCCAGCGTGTTCCGAGGGACGGGCATCGACGACGCCGCGGCCCTGGAGATCCCCTTCATCAATCCGGTCCAGTACCGCTACGGGGACGATGCCAGGATCAGGATCATCGTCACCGGCGGCGGCACCGAACGGGCGGGCGTAATGCGTCTTTCCAGCCTGCGCGGCAGCGGCTCCACGGGCAACGATGTTGAAGGACCCCTCATTCGTCTGGCCTTCCAGGACGGGCGTTATAGGGTTCGCTCAGGCTCCCTGTTGACGGCGGAACTGGCCGACAGCAGCGGCATCGCCATTCTCGGCACCAGTCCCGGCAACAGCCTGCTGCTGGAGTTCGATGATTCGGGTTTCATGACCGACGTGACCGGGAGCTTCACCTTCGACCAGAACAGCTACACCGCCGGCAGGTTGTCCTTCCCCCTGCCGGGCGACCTGGATCTGGGCAGCCACCGCGCGGCGCTGCATGCCAGCGACGCTTTGGGCAACGTGGGCAGCGACACCCTGAGTTTCCAGCTCATTCCCCAGGGCGTAAGGGGCCTGGAGAACGTGACCCTTTTTCCTAATCCCACGCCCGGCCCGTGCCGACTCCTGTTCGACCTGAGCGATCCCATGACCGTCCAGTGGGAGATCTATACCCTGGCGGGCCGGCGGCTCAAGACCATACGGCAGGATTTCGCCACCTCCGGACCCGTCATCATGGCCTGGGGCGGGAGGGATGAGCGGGGCGACGAGATCGCCAACGGTACCTATCTTTTCGTGCTGCGGGGGTTTGCGACCACCGCCGATGAACGGGAAATCACCAAGACGGGCAAACTGGTTGTCATGCGGTGATCCCCGGGATTTCCCGGCAGGGGAATCATCACCCTAGTGGAGGTAAGAAAACAATGAAGAGGATCTCGATGGTGGCCGTGTTGGCCCTCATGCTGGCGGTCGGAATCACTGGCGACGCCTTGGCTTCCGGTGCGGGCGCCATCAATCTGGTGTTTCCCGTAGGGGCACGCTTCAACGCCATGGGCGAGGCCGGCACCGCCCTGTCCCAGGATGCGACGGCCATGTGGTGGAACCCCGGCGGGTTCGCCTTCATGCCCTTGAGGGAGAAGGAGCATGATCTGCACATCATGCAGTCGAGCCTGGCCGAGGGACTGGCCGACGATATCGGGTTGTACTGGGTCGGCTACGGCACGCCCATGGGACAGACGGGCGCCTTCGGGGTGTACCTGAACTACCTCGACATGGGCTCCCAGCAGGCCACGGACGAAGACCAGACGGACAAGGGGACGTTCTCCTCCTATGAATGGGCCTTCGGTGCCACCTATGCCGTGCGGCTGACCAGCACCATCGGGGTCGGTCTGGGCGCCAAGTACTTCCGCGACAAGCTGGCCGATTCGCAGTTCCTGCAGGACACCACCGGCAG
>CAYPVD010000232.1:0-3308 GCA_964414055.1 uncultured Fibrobacteraceae bacterium | reverse complement strand
GGCGTACGACCTTGAGGACTTGGCGGAAGGCGCGGAAATCCAGCGCCGGATGTTGCCGACCGAATGCCCGACCCCGAGTGGCTACGACCTGGCGACTGTGAATCTCCCCGGCCGACAGGTCAGCGGCGATTGTTTCGATTTCCCGCCCGCCGTCTCCGGGGATTTCGCCCTGATGATCGCGGATGTGTCGGGCCGGGGAATGCCCGCCGCCTTGCTGGCCAGCAATCTGCAGGCCTGCCTGAGGGCCCTGTCCGGGGTCGTTCCGGCCCCGGACCTGCTGCTGGGAGCGGTCAGTCAGGCCCTGCTGGAGGCCTCGGACGAGGAACATTTCGCCACCATGTTCCTGGCCCACCTGGATACCCCGACCGGCCGCCTCGCCTACGTTTCAGCCGGCCACGTCCCCGCCCTACTGCTGGATACCGACGGCACCGTTACCTGGCTGGAAGCCCAGGCCCCTCCCCTGGGCCTGTTTCCCGGCACGACCTACCAGGTACGGGAAATCGATCTGGATCCCGGTGATACCCTGATCCTCTACACCGACGGCATCACCGAGGCGACCGATCACGCAGGCCGGGAATTCGGCCGTCGAAAACTGGTTCAGGCAGCCATGGCTGCACCGGAGCACACTCCGGCCATGATCCAGGAAACCATCATCCTGGCGGTTCTGTCCCATATCCAGGGAAGCAGCCACGGGGACGGGTCTTTTCAGCAGATGCAGGAGCCCTACCAGGATGACATGACCCTGGTCGTTCTGCAGCGTCGTGAAGACAAGAGTTCTCCCTGGGGCATGACCTAACCCCCTCACACCTCTCCCTGAGTATTTCCCTTGTGCCTCTGAAATTGTGTCCGCCCAAAAAAACCTGGTATCAGACCCCTGCTTTTACGGATGTAACTTGCTGTCACATGGACGGTTGCCTACGCCCTCCTGGCTTCGGCAACCTCGGCATTCCGGCCCTTCCGCCATCCATGGCTCCCGGGCCTCCATGACGCCATTTGACAGCAAGTTACATCCGTAAAAGCAGGGATTTGATCATGACGATTTTGGGCGGACACAATTTCAGAGGCACAAGATATTGCACGCGGTTGTAGGAACCGGACGTCAGTTGTGCTATATTCGGGTCGCTTGAGGGTTGTCTCCCACGGGTTTTCCCACCGTGTGGCCTGCCAGCCCGTACTTCAGACCGAGGAACAGGACAGGACCATGACCAGCGAACAGAATGAAAACCCCACCCCGGAACCCGAATCCGAGGACACCGAACAGAGTTCCGAATTCGCGGAAATGCTGGCTGCCGAGGAAGATCGCCAACCCGCCGAGCCACAGGCCGGCCAGAAGGTGACCGGTACAATCATCCAGATCGGTGATACCGATGCCTTCGTCGACTGCGGACTGCGCACGGAACTGCCCCTGGCGGTGACCGAGCTCAGGGACGACGAAGGAAACCTGCAATACGAAGTCGGCCAGGTCATCACCGCCCATGTCCAGAAGGCCCAGGACGGTTTCAAGCTGACCATGGCCATCAACCTCAAGGAAGCCGGTTTCAAGGCCCTGCAGGATGCGTACGAGGCCGGCACTCCGGTCGAAGGCACCGTCAAGGACACCAACAAGGGCGGTTTTTCCATCGACCTGGGCGGCAAGCGCGGGTTCTGCCCGTTCAGCCAGATCGACCTGCGCCGCATCGATGACCCCTCGGTGTTCCTGGGCAAGAAGCTGGCCTTCAAGATTCTGGAACTTTCCGAAGACGGCCGCAACATCGTCCTGTCCCGCCGCGCCCTGCTGGAAGCCGAACGTCAGGCCCAGGGTTCGCAGACCCGGGCTTCCCTGGAACTGGGCAACATCATCGAGGGCGTCGTGACACGCCTGGTTCCCTTCGGCGCCTTCGTGGACATCGGTGGTCTGGAGGGCCTGGTGCACATATCCCAGATCTCGCACCAGCGCGTGGGCAACCCCGCTGACGTGCTCCAGGAAGGTCAGACCGTCAAGGTGAAGGTCATGGAAATCCAGAACCTGGGCCAGGGCCGATCCGAAAGGATCAGCCTTTCCATCAAGGCGCTGGCGTCCGACCCCTGGCCCACCAGCGCTTCCGGCCTGGTGCCCGGCACCGACGTCGAGGGCAAGGTGACGCGCCTGGTGGACTTCGGTGTATTCGTGGAGCTCCTGCCGGGCATCGAAGGACTGGTCCACATCTCCGAGCTGGCCAACCGCCGGATCATCCACCCCCGGGAAGTCCTCAACGAGGGTGAGGTCATCAACGTCCGCATCGTGGACGTCGATCTGGAGCGCAGGAGGATCTCCCTGTCCCGGCGCCAGGCCGCCGATTACGACGGGGATTGAAACCCGCCGGTTGCAAGGGCGCTCCGGCCGAGCCGGGGCGCCTTTTTCAGTTGAGGGGGTTGGCGTCGCGTAACCCGGTCACGACCTCGATGATGGTCCGGGCGGCGAAATCTATCTCCGCCTCGGTCGTGAACCGACCGCAGGAAATCCGCAGGCTCGAACGGGCCAGTTCGGGCGGGAGCCCCAGACCGACCAGGACCGTCGAGGGCTCGGTGGATCCGCTGGTGCAGGCAGAACTCGAGGATACGGCCAGGCGGGTCAGCTTGCCCAGCAGCTGATGGGCCAGGAGACCCTCGAAGCTCACGTTCAGGTTGTGGGGCAGGCGGGGTTGCCGGGCCCCGTTCAGATGCACACCCGGCAGGGCCTCGGTCAACCGATGCCACAGGCGGTCCCGCAACGAGTCCATGCGGCGACTCTCCCGTTCCTTCTCCGCAGCCACGAGAGCGCAGGCCTCCCCCAGCCCCGCGATGCCGGCCACGTTGAGGGTGCCCGACCGCAGTCCGCCCTCCTGCCCGCCTCCGAACGTCCGCGGCACCAGCCGAACGCGGGGGTCGCGTCGGCTCACGAACAAGGCGCCCACTCCCTTGGGCCCGTAGATCTTGTGACCGGACAGGGCCAGCAAGGCTATGTGATCTGATTTGACATCCAGGGGGACATATCCGACCGCCTGGGCCGCGTCGCAGAAATACACGATTCCCCGTTCGCGGCACAGGTGTCCGATCTCCCGGAAAGGCTGGATGGTCCCGATCTCGTTCTGGGCCGCCATCACCGCCACCAGGACCGTCTCGTCATCAAGGACCGCGGCGACATCCTCGGGCCTGACCAGGCCTCCGGCATCGGGAGCGACCCTGGTAATCCGCCAACCCCGGCGTTCGAGTTCCGCCACCGCCTCCCGGACGGCCTCGTGCTCGAAGGTCGAACAGACGATATGACGACCCTTTTCCCCATAGGCCGAAGCGGCCCCCATCACGGCCAG
>CAYPVD010000231.1:578-3331 GCA_964414055.1 uncultured Fibrobacteraceae bacterium | reverse complement strand
CCAGGGTGGTTGTTTCGAAACCAGCCGTCCCACGCGGCTCAGCGATCCGACCTACATCGTCGACGGGATCACGCACTACTGCGTGCCCAACCTGCCCAGCCTGGTGGCTCGCTCCGCTTCCTACGCCCTGGCCAACGTCACCATGCCCTACATCGACCTGGTGGCCCGGGGCGCTCTGGATGATCCCGGCAACATGCCCGCCGATCTGCGCCGCGGCGTGAACATCGCCGGCGGTCGCATCACCCATCCGGGTCTGGCCGAACTCCAGGGCAAGACCGCAGTGTCCCTGGATGCGGCAAAGGAACGGGAAGAGTCATGAGCTGGATGAAGATCTACCGGGAACGGCTCTGCACGCCCGACGAGGCGGTGGCCTCGGTGGAGTCCGGCCAGCGAGTCTACCTGGGCTCAGGATGCGCTGCCCCGCACGTGCTCATCGAGGCGCTGGTGGCGCGGGCGGACGAGCTGGAGGATGTGGAGATCATCCACCACCTGACCCTGGGCCAGGCCCCCTACGTGGGCCCGGAAATGCGGGGGCATTTCCGGTGCAACGACTGCTTCGTGGGGGCCAACACGCGCGAGGCGGTCAACGCGGGGGAAGCCGACTACGTCCCCGTGCACCTGCATGACATGCCGCGGCTGTTCCGGCGGGGGATCGTGCCCCTGGACGTGGCCATGATCATCGTCAGTCCGCCCGATGAGCACGGTTTCTGCAGCTTCGGCATCGAGGTGGGCGTGACCAAGCCGGCCGCCCTGTCGGCGGCCAGGATCATCGCCCAGGTCAACCGCGCCATGCCCCGGACCCTGGGCGACAGCTTCATCCACATCTCGAAGATCGCCTGCTTCGTGGAGGCGGACGCGGACCTCGACGAGTTCCGGCCCGCCCCGGCGACGGAGATCCAGCTCGCCATCGGCAGACACGTCGCCGATCTCATCGAGGACGGGGCGTGCCTGCAACTGGGTCTGGGGGCCATCCCCAACGCCGTGCTGGGGTTCCTCGAGGACCGCCAGGACCTGGGGGTGCACACCGAGATGTTCACCGAGGCCCTGCCCCGGCTGCTGGCGGCCGGGGTCGTCACAGGGGAACGCAAGACCTTCCATCCCGGCAAGGTCGTGGCCGGATTCATCATGGGCACCCGCGAGGTCTACGACTTCGCCCACGACAACGCCCTGCTGGAATTTCATCCCACGGACTACGTCAACCATCCCGGGAACATCGCGCGCAACGACAACATGGTGGCGGTCAACAGCGCCATCCAGGTCGACCTGACGGGCCAGGTCTGTTCCGATTCCATCGGCGAACGGATCTACAGCGGCTTCGGCGGCCAGGCCGATTTCATGCGGGGCGCGGCCCTGGCCAAGAACGGGTTGCCCATCATCGCCCTGCCCTCGACCACCGACGACGGCCTGCTGTCGCGCATCGTACCCCACCTGGACCACGGGGCGGGGGTGGTCATCACCAGGGCGGATGTGCATGTGGTGGTCACCGAGTACGGCACGGCCCACCTGTTCGGACGCAACGTGCGTCAGCGGGCCGAGGCGCTCATCGCCGTGGCCCATCCGGATTTTCGGGAGACCCTCCTGGCGGCCGCCCACGCGCGGGGCCTGTTCGGGCGCCTTTTCCCCGGCGGTGTGCCCTGGGGGAAAACCAAGGGTTGACACCAAGGGTTGACATTTCGTCAATTGATGACAAATTGTCACGGCGTCCCCCGATCTTCCTCTTGCGGCAGGAGCCGTGATTGTTGTTCCAGTCCAAGGATTGTCCACCATGGCCAGCCAAGACCAGTCTCCGGGAATCCACCCCCAGCGTATTTCCTCTGCCCAGGGCGTTGCAGCGGACGGTGCGAGCGCTACTGTGCTGGTGGTGGATGACGAACCGGAACTGTGCCGGGCCCTGAGCAAGCTTTTGACCCGCAACGGGTACCGCGTCCTGACGGCCGGCAACGGGGAGGAGGGCCTCGATATTCTGCGCAAGGAAAGCGTGGACCTCGTGCTGACGGATCTGCAGATGCCCCGCATGGGCGGCATGGACCTGCTCAAGGCCGGGCAGGTGGTCTCGCCGGGCACGGAGTTCGTCATCATCACCGGGCACGGCACCATCGAGACCGCCGTGGACGCCATGCGCGCCGGGGCCTACGACTTCATCGAGAAACCGTTCTCCACGGCCACAACCTTGACGGTCGTGGACAAGGCCCTGGAGAAGCAGCGTCTGCTGGCCGAGAACCGGAACCTGCGCGAGCGCCTGGAGGAGATCAAGCAGGTCCACGACATCATCGGTGCCAGCGAGCCCATGCGGCGGGCCCTTGACACCGCCCGGCAGGTGGCGCCCAGCACGGCCACGATCCTGCTGACCGGCGAGAGCGGTACGGGCAAGGAGGTGTTCGCCTCGGCCATCCATTCCTGGAGCGAGCGCGGGGACCTGCCCATGATCCGGGTCAGTTGCGCGGCCCTGCCCGAGACCCTGCTGGAGGCAGAACTCTTCGGCTACGAGCGGGGTGCCTTCACCGGTGCGGTGGGCCAGCGCCGGGGCCGTTTCGAGGCCGCCGACAAGGGGACCCTGTTCCTCGACGAGGTGGGCGAGATGTCCCCGACGACCCAGGTCAAGTTGCTGCGGGTGCTGCAGGAGAACGTGTTCGAGCGTCTGGGAGGGAACCGTCCCATCTCCACCGATGTGCGGATCATCGCGGCGACCAACAGCGACCTGGCGGCCATGGTGCGCGAGGGACGCTTCCGGGAGGATCTCTACTACCGGTTGA
>CAYPVD010000231.1:0-568 GCA_964414055.1 uncultured Fibrobacteraceae bacterium | reverse complement strand
CGGTTGAACGTCATCAACAGCGAATTGCCGACCCTGCGCAGCAGGGGGGAGGACGTGCTGCTGCTGGCCAGCCACTTCCTGCAGAACTTCAGCCGCAAGAACGGGAAATCCATCTCGGGGTTCACGCCCGAGGCCGCCGCCGCCCTGCAGGGGTATTCGTGGCCGGGAAACGTGCGGGAACTGGAGAACGCGGTCGAGCGGGCGGTGGTGCTGAGCAAGGAGGACCTGATCGATACGAGCCTGTTGCCGACTTCGGTGCTCACCGGGCCTCAGCGGTACAGCAAACTCGATATCGGCGTGGGAGTTACGCTCAGGGAGGCCGAGATGGCCCTGATCCAGGCCACCCTGGACAGCGTGGGGGGGGACAAGGAAACGGCGGCCAGGATTCTCGGCATCGCCGCCCGGACCATCTACCGCAAGCTCCAGTGAGGGCCTGCGACACGGGGGTCGTCTTGACCGTGGCCGGAGGCTGCGGCTATATTGCCGGGCCGCCCGGGCGGCCGCCTCTGACGGCGCGAGAGTGGCGGAACTGGCAGACGCGCAGGATTTAGGTTCCTGTGGGGAAACC
>CAYPVD010000230.1:0-3414 GCA_964414055.1 uncultured Fibrobacteraceae bacterium | reverse complement strand
CAGACGATAGTCTGGAAGGTCAAGAACCAGGAAATCGGCACTCTTGCCGGGAGCAAGGGATCCGGTTTCATTCTGCAAACCGAGGGCCCAGGCCGCGTTGAGGGTCGCTCCGGCCAGACTCTCGGCGGGGGTCAGGCGCATGCGAACACAGGCGATGGACATGATCAGGGGCATGGACATGATGGGGCAGCTGCCGGGATTGAAATCCGAGGCCAAGGCCACCGCGCAACCGGCGGCGATCATTTTTCTGGCCGGAGCGAAGGACCGGAGGCCGAGGCTGAAGACCGTCCCCGGCAGCAGCACAGCCACGGTGGAGGAGGCGGCCAGAGCCGCGATTCCCCGTTCGTCGATCATGATCAGATGATCCGCCGAATGCGCTCCCAGGGAAGCGGCCAGGGCGGCGCCGCCGAAGGGTTCAAGCTCATCGGCGTGGACGGTCAGGTCCAGGCCCAGCTCCTGCGCCGCAGCCAGGATGTCCCCGCTCTCGGCCAGGTCGAACACCGAAGGTTCGCAGAACACGTCGGCTCGCGAGGCAAGCTGGCCTTCGGCCGCCGCCGGCAGGATCTTCTCCTTCACCAGGTCAACGTAATCCCGGCGCCGGTCGCGATACTCGGGCGGGACCTCATGGGCGGCCAGGCACGTGCGGACCATGCGCACGCCCGTCAGGTCCGCGATGCAGCCCGCAGCCCGTAACATCTTCAACTCGTTCTCCAGGTCCAGTCCGTACCCGCTCTTGACCTCGACGGTGCCCGTGCCGTGAGACATCATCTCCCTGACGCGCGTCACACCCAGGGCCACCAGGTCGTCCTCGCTGCGACCGCGCAGATCCGACACCGAGGCGGTGATCCCGCCTCCGGCGGCGGCGATCTCCAGGTAGGTCTCGCCGCGGATCCGCCGCTCGTATTCATCCTGGCGCGTGCGGCCGAACACGAGGTGGGTATGGGGATCGACGAAGGAGGGGATCACTGCCTTGCCCTCAGCATCCACCCTCTCGGCTCCCGTCAACCGGATGCCCGCCTCTGTCAGCATGCCGTCCAGTTCGGGACGCGGCCCGGCAGCCAGGATCAGACCGCCGCCGCAGATGACCAGGCCGTCCTCCACGGCATCGGCGCGATCCAGGTCCGCCCCCCTCAAGGGCCCCTGTCTGCCAGCCCCGTCGGCATGGTCCAGGGTCACCAGCTGCCCGATGTTCTCGATCACAAGCGCGGGCCTGACGGTACCGTTGAGCAGGTCCTCATGAATGGCTGAGCGGTGGGCCATGATCACTCCCGTTCTTTCTGTTGTTCGATCCGCAGCGGCTCCAGACAGGTCCGGACCGCCTGCGTCCAGGCCGTATCTTCCAGCCATTGGGTAACCCCGGCCAATTCATCGGTCAAGGACCTGTCGCCGGGGTCGAGATCCGCCACCTGACCCAGGCCGGCCAACACATCCTGCAACGCCGGCGAGGTGAACACCGGATTGCGGTGGCGCTCGGCAGCGAGATCGTCCCGGGACAGGAACTGCAGGGCGCGACCGGCGGTCAGCATTTCCAGGCCGATCACGGCCCGCACCCTTTCCAGCAGGGGGCCGAGCTTGAGGGCCCCGATGCTTCCCATGCTGACGTGGTCCTCCTGCCCGTCGGAAGTCGGGATGGAATCGACCGCCGCGGGAAAGGCGCTGTTCTTGTTCTCGCTGACCAGGGCCGCGGCCAGGTACTGGGCGATCATCAGGCCGGACTCCAGCCCCGGGTTGCGCGCCAGGAAGCGGGGCAACCGTCCGCCGTTGCCTCCCAGCATCAGGTTGATGCGGCGCTCGGCGATGTTCGCGATCTCGCTGAGGGCCTGGTAGACGGCGTCCAGCTGCAGGGCCAGGGGTTGGCCGTGAAAATGTCCTCCAGTCACGACTTCCTGCGACTCGGGCAGGAGGACGGGGTTGTCTGTCACGCTGTCGGCTTCGACCAGGAACACGCGGCAGGCGTGCCGTAGGACATCCAGGGAAGAACCCAGGACCTGGGCCGCACAGCGCACCGAGTAGGGGTCCTGCACGCGCGAACAGTTGCGGTGGGCCGCCAGGGTGCCGCTACCCTCCAACAACATCCGCCCGGCCCGGGCGACATCGAGGATCCCCGGATGTGGACGCAGGAGGTGGTAGGCTTCCCCCAGGGGCCCGGAACTTCCCTCCAGCGCTTCCAGGGAAAGCATGGCCGCGACGGTGGCCGCCTCGATCAACCTGCCTCCCGCCGCCACGGCCACCAGCCCCAGGCTGTTCATCAGCTGGGTGCCGTTGATCAGGGCCAGACCTTCCTTGGCCTCCAGGCATAACGGTGCACGCCCGAGCTCGGCGAGAACCTCCCCGGCCGGAATCGTCCGGCCCGAATCATCCAGCACGTGCCCCTCTCCCGTCAGGACCAGGGCCAGATGGGCCAGCGGGGCCAGATCTCCCGAGGCCCCCACCGAACCCCTGCTGGGGATGCGTGGGACGACATCGTGTTCCAGCAGCCACAGCAGCTGCTCGACGACCTCAGGACGGGCGCCCGAATAGCCGTGGGCCAGGCTCGCGGCCCGCAGGATGATCATCCCCCGTGTTTCCATCCGGCCCAGGGGCGGTCCCCAACCCGCGGCGTGGCTGCGCAGGAGGTTGCGCTGCAGCCGCTCCTGCTGGGCGGAAGGGATCACGGTATCGGCCAGTTTCCCGAACCCGGTGTTCACGCCGTAGACCGTGCGTGACGAGGCCGCCAGATCCCGGCGGAAGGCGGCACAGCGCAGCATCCGCTCCCGCGCCTGTGCGCCAAGACGCACGCCACGGGCGCCCCGGACGATGCCCATGAAGCTCTCCAGGTCCAGGGGCATCTCCCCCAGCACATGCACAGGACCAGGTTTCGAGACCATGCTTCACCCTTCTCCCGGGGTTCCCGACTGCTGGAAGAAATCACCAACGCGTGCGATCAGCTCCTCCTGGTCGCCGAAGCTGCGTGGCATGACGGGCATGCTCGCGAGAAAAGTAGCCCCGTAGTTTTTGGTGTGCAAACGGGTGTCCAGGATGACCACCACACCCCGGTCCTCGGGGCGCCGGATCAGGCGTCCGAAACCCTGTTTCAACCTCAGCACGGCGTCCCGCACCATGAAATCCGTGAACGGGTTCTCCCCCCGTGCCGACACCAGATCACAACGCGCCTGGACCCAGGGGTCGGCCGGTACGAGAAAAGGCAGCTTGGAAACAACGAGCACTTCCAGGTCGGTTCCCGGAAAGTCCACGCCCTCCCAGAACGAGGCCGTACCCAGCAGGACCGCATGCCGATACCGGCGAAAGGCTGTCGCCAGGGGAGCGGCGGGAGCTCCGGACACTTGCCGCAGCAGGACCGGGCGGCCGGGGACGGACCCCGACCCGGGCTGCTCCAGGCCGGATTCCTCGAGCACCTTCTGGGCCTGGCCCAAG
>CAYPVD010000229.1:0-3414 GCA_964414055.1 uncultured Fibrobacteraceae bacterium | reverse complement strand
CTTACCCTGGCGGGGAGCCTCCTGGCCCTGAACCGCCTGGGGCGAGACCTGCCTCCGCTCGATGCCCTGCAGACCATCCAGCCCTCGGTCAAGACCATCATCTTCGCCGCCAACGGCGACACCCTGCGGGAGTTCTATTCGGAGAACCGCACCCTCGTCCCCCTGGACCGCATCCCCCCCGTGCTGCAGAATGCCGTCATCGCCACCGAGGACCGGCGCTTCCGCAGCCACTACGGTCTCGACATGCGACGCCTCGTGCAGGTCGTCCTGATCAACCTGACCACCAGCAACAGTCCCGGAGCCAGCACCCTTACCCAGCAGCTGGCGCGCAACCTGTTCCTGACCCGGGAAAAGACCATCACCCGCAAGCTCAAGGAGATGATCCTGGCCCTGCAGATCGAACGGATCTACACCAAGGACGAGATCCTGGCCATGTATCTGAACCAGATCTATCTGGGCAAGGGGACCTACGGTGTGCAGGCCGCCGCCCATGTCTTCTTCGGCAAGAACGTGTGGGAACTGGGGCCGGCGGAGTGCACCATGCTCGCCGGCATGATCCAGATGCCGGAGCACTACTCCCCCCTGAAGCACCTGGACGCCGCCTACAAGCGGCGGGGCACCGTCCTGGAGAGCATGATCAAGGCGGGGTTCCTGACGCGGGCCGAGGCCGAAGCCATCGGGGCCACCAAGGTTCATCCGGTCCCCGGGAGCAAGGTCGTCGACCAGGACCGGGGCTTCGCCGCCTACTTCATCGAAGAGGTCAGGAAAAAGCTGGAAGAGGAGTACGGGGCCGAGAAGCTCTACCGGGACGGCCTGCGGGTGTGGACAACCCTGCAGCCCCGCTACCAGGTGTGGATGGAACAGGCCCTGGAGGAGCACCTGGCGGCGGAGGAAACCGCTCGCCACTATCCCATGACCAAGGCCCGTTACGACAGCCTGGTGGCCGCCGGGGAGCGGCCCGAGAAGGTGGAGTACCTGCAGGGGGCAGCCCTGCTGGAGGATGTACGCACCGGCGCCATCCTGGGCATGGTCGGCGGCCGTTCCTTCGACGACAGCCGCTGGAACATGGCCACCCAGGCCCTCCGGCAACCCGGTTCCATCTTCAAGCCCTTCGTCTACCTCACAGCTATCCAGCAGGGCTACACGCCGTGCTCCATCCTCATGGACACGCCGTTCGTCCTGGACACGGGCGTCAGCCTCTGGCGGCCCAAGAACTTCAGCGGCAAGTTCCACGGCCCCATGACGCTGCGGTACGCCCTCAGCCGTTCGGTCAACACGCCGACGGCCAAGCTCTACCTGGATTTCGGGTTGGCCCCGGTGCTGGAGAACGTGCGCAAGCTCGGCTTCACGACGCAACTGCCGCGGGTGCCGGCCCTGTTCCTGGGGGCGGGCGAAGTGACGCTCAAGGAAGTCGTGGGCGCCTACAGCGCCTTCGCCAACCACGGCGTCTATGTCGACCAGCACCTGATCGACCGGGTGGAATCGGCCGACGGAGAGGTGCTGTTCCAGAACCGTATCCGGCAGCGGGAGGCCATCGATCCGGGCGAGGCCTACATGATGACCAACCTGCTGAACACGACCCTGGTCCAGGGCACCGGACGCAGCGCCAGGTGGCGGGGGTTCACCAAGACCGGAGCCGGCAAGACCGGCACCACCAACGAAAGCACCAACGCCTGGTTCTGCGGTTTCACGCCCAGCTTCTGCGGCGGGGTGTGGGTGGGATTCGACCAGGCCCTGCCCATGGGCCGCCGGGCCACGGGCTCACGCATGGCCCTGCCCATCTGGGCCAAGTTCATGGGCAAGATCACGGACGAGAAGGGCGACGAGCCCTTCGTGCGACCCCCGGGCATAGTGGAAAAAACCGTCTGTCTGCGCTCCGGCAAGCTGGCCACGAGTCTGTGCGACTCCACGGCCGTGGAAGTCTTCCTGCCCGGACATGTGCCCCAGGAGGTCTGTGATCTGCATGGGGCGGGCGGCAACCAGCCGGCCTTCGAGGATGACGGTTTCTAGCCGCCTAGCTGTATCTGTCCAGAATCAGTTCGTTGCCGGAAACCGGCTGTTCGCCGATATCCAGGGCCGCCAGCACCCGGCGGGATGCCGCTTCGGCTTCATCCCGACGCGGACAGAAGAAGCGCGCCAGGACATCACCCTGGTTCACCTTGTCCCCGATCTTCACCAGGAAATCCATGCCGCTGGTCAGATCCAGCGGGTCATCGACCTTGCGGCGGGCCGCACCCATGTCGGCCAGGGCCAGGCCCACCTGCCGACAATCCACCCCCGCCAGCCAACCGTCCTGCGATGCTGTCAGTTCCAGGGCCAGGGGCGCGATCTCCAGGCCCAGGTCATCCCTGTCGGTATCCAGATGCCCGCCCTGGGCCGCAACCCAGGCCAGGGCCCGCTCCCACGCCGCACCCGAAGCCCATGCCTCGCGCACCGCCGCCAGGGCCCCCTCCCGGTCCGGTGCCAACCCGGCGACATGCACCATGTCCGCCACCAGTTCCTCGGTCAGGATCACGAGGTCGAAAGGGGCGGCCTCGCGCCCACCTGGCCGCAAGGCCGCCAGGGCCTCCAGTGTCTCGTTGGCATGACCCACGGCCACGCCCAGGGGCTGGTCCATGTCCGAGAAGATCACCGACATGCGACGCCCGTAGGCTCGTCCCACGGCCACCAGGGCCCGTGCGAGTTCCCGGGCCTGGTCCAGGGTACGCATGAAGGCCCCCGAACCGGTCTTCAGATCGATGACGATGGTCTCGGGCCCGGCGGCCAGCTTCTTGGACATGATCGAGGCCGTGATCAAGGGCACACAGTCCACCGTGGCGGTCACGTCTCGCAGGGCGTAGATCTTCCCGTCCGCCGGGGCGATGGAGCCGCTCTGGCCGATGATGGCGCAGCCCTGCCCGGCCACGAGGCCCAGGAACTCGTCGTTGTCCATGTGGATGCGGTAGCCGGGAATGGCCTCCAGCTTGTCCAGGGTGCCCCCCGTGTGACCCAGCCCCCGGCCCGAGAGCATGGGCACCTTCAGGCCGCAGGCCGCGGC
The DNA here is from genome assembly GCA_964414055.1 of uncultured Fibrobacteraceae bacterium. GTDB lineage: Bacteria > Krumholzibacteriota > Krumholzibacteriia > LZORAL124-64-63 > LZORAL124-64-63 > JAHJTW01. The sequence continues at coordinate 377 of CAYPVD010000229.1, read as the reverse complement.
CAGGGGCGCCAGCAGCAGGCTGACCTTGTCGCCCACTCCACCGGTGGAATGCTTGTCGGCGCTGGGAGCGCCCAGCCCCGTCGTGTCCAGCTGGTCGCCCGAGCGCAGCATGGCGCCGGTCAGCTCGGCCGTCTCGTCGGGGGTCATGCCCCGGAACCAGGTCGCCATGAGGAAGGCCGCCATCTGGTATTCCGGGATGGTTCCGGCGGTGAATCCCTCCACCAGGAACCCGATCTGGGCGGAGTCCAGCTCACGGCCCTGCTTCTTGGCCTCGATGATCTCCAGGATGTTCATGCGCCCGCCTCCGGGTCGGCGCCCGGTTCGAAGGAGCGAAATGCCTCCGGAACCAGCTCCGCGATGGTGTAGCATTTCACCGC
>CAYPVD010000228.1:0-3448 GCA_964414055.1 uncultured Fibrobacteraceae bacterium | reverse complement strand
GACCTTGGCTAGTGTCGCGGCGGGGAAACCCGGCCGGTATCCACCCCGTCAGTGAGGACCGCTGCATGAACACGATCACCCCCAACCGCGCCTTCCTGGTCCTGCTGGCCACGGCCATCAGCGCGGTTTTCCTGGTCATGATCAGGCCGTTCCTGATGGCCCTGTTGCTGGCGGGCATCTTCTCGTCCCTGTGCCGGCCGCTCTACCGACGGCTGGTAAGGACCTGCCGCGGCCACCGTTCGGCGGCCTCCCTGCTGACCATCATCCTGATCGTGCTGGTGGTGATCATTCCCCTGGGGGGCTTCTTCGGCGTGGTGACCTCCCAGGCCCTGAAGGTCACCGACACCGTCGCCAGGCAGCTGCCTTCGGACGTCCAGAACCTGGACCAGCTCCAGTCGTGGTTCACCGGTCTGCCGTTCTACGACAAGCTGCAGCACTTCGTCACCGGCCTGCCCTTCCACGACCAGCTGACTCTCGACCGCCAGGCGATCCTGACCAAGGCCTCCCAGGCCATCCAGTGGCTCAGCGGTTTCCTCATCAGCAACCTGTCGGCCGCCACCACAGGCACCCTGCAGTTCCTGTTCATGCTGGGGTTGATGCTCTACAGCATGTACTTCTTCCTCATGGACGGCGACAAGCTCGTGGACCTGATCCTCTACTACCTGCCCCTGGAAGACGAGGAGGAGCGCCGCCTGCTGGACAAGTTCCGCTCGGTGACCCGCGCCACCTTGAAGGGCACCGCCGTCATCGGCATCCTGCAGGGCGCCCTGGCGGGCCTGGCCCTGGGCCTGGCGGGCATATCCAGCCCGGTGTTCTGGGGCACGGTGATGGTGGTCCTGTCCCTGATTCCCGGCATCGGGACCGGCCTGGTGTGGATCCCCGCGGCGATCATTCTCGCCGCCGGCGGCCACTGGTTCGCGGGCATCGCCCTGGCGGTGTTCTGCGCGGTGGTCGTGGGCAGCATCGACAACATCCTGCGGCCCCGGCTGGTGGGCAAGGACACCAGGATGCCCGATCTGCTCATCCTGCTGGCCACCATGGGCGGCATCCTCATGTTCGGGATCCTGGGCTTCATCATCGGGCCCATCGTGGCGGCCCTGTTCGTCACCGTGTGGGAGATCTACGGGGTGGCGTTCAAGGATGTGCTGCCGGCGGGGCGGGGGTTTCCGGTCACCGGGTCCGCCGACGAGGAGTCCGACGAACCCGGTGATTGATCCCTTGCATCGCGGTATGCCGGGCTACCGCAGCATCTTCCACAGGTACGCATAGGTCAGCGCCCACATGTAGGCCCTCTGGTTCAGGTTGGCGGCCCCGCCGTGGCCGCCCTCGGTGTTCTCGTAGTAATAGACCGGCTTGCCCATGTCGGTCATCTTCTTGACCATCTTGCGCGCGTGGCCCGGGTGCACCCGGTCGTCCCGCGTGGAAGTCGTGAAGAAGACCTTGGGGTAGGTCTTGCCCGCATCCAGGTTCTGGTACGGCGACCACTTCCGCATGTACGACCAGTCGTCGGTGTCGGGGTTGCCGTACTCGGCCATCCAGCTCGCGCCGGCCAGCAGCTTGTTGTACCGCTTCATGTCCAGCAGCGGCACCTGGCAGACGACCGCGCCGTACAGGTCGGGCCGCTGCACCATGCAGGCGCCCACCAGCAAGCCGCCGTTGGAGCCGCCGACGATGCCCAGATGCGCGGGCGAGGTGACCTTGCGGGCGATCAGATCCTCGGCCACGGCGATGAAATCATCGAAGGCGTTCTGGTGCTTCTCCTGCATGGCCGCCTGATGCCACTGGGGCCCGAACTCGCCGCCGCCGCGGATGTTCGCCAGCACGTAGACGCCGCCGCGGCCCACCCAGCTCGTACCAACGGTGGCGGAATACCGGGGCTTGAGGGAGATCTCGAAGCCGCCGTACCCGTACAGCATGGTCGGGTTGGCGCCGTCCGCCCGGTAACCCTTGGGCATGAAGATGAAGTAGGGGATCCTCGTCCCGTCCTTCGAGACCGCTTCGTACTGGTCCACCTGCATGCCGTCGGTGTCGAAGTACGCGGGCATGCTCTTGACCTGCGTCGCGGTCTGCCCCTCGCGCATCAGGTACAGGCTTGAAGGGGTCAGGAAGTCGGTGTAGTTGAAGAAGAAGGTGTCGTTCAGGTCGCTGGTGCCCACGATGCCGGCGGTGCCCAGACCCGGCAGGGGGATCTCCTCCTGCCGCCAGGAATCGCCGGTGAACGTGTAGCGGTACAACCGGCTCCGCACGTTGTCCATGGTCGTGACCAGCAGGTAGTTCCTGGTGCTGGAGACCCCGCCGAGCGCCACCCGGTCCTCCGGCGTGAACAGGACCCGGAAATCCCGGCCGCCGGCCAGGAAGTCCGCCAGGTCGATGGCCAGCAGGGCATCCTGGGGGTAGGTCCGATCGTCCACCTGCCAGTCGGTGCGCAACGATACCAGCAGCTGCTTCTTGAAGATGCCCCGCAGGCTGGCGTCCTCGGGGATCTCAAGCTTCTTCCGCCGCCCGTCGACCACGATCCAGTTGGTGCTGCGGAAGAACTCCGGCGTCTCGTTGATCAGGTCGTATCGGCCTTCGGGGGTGAAGATGCTGTAGGCGCTCACCGCGACGTCCGTGGCCTTGCCCTCGAAGACCGTGGGGGCCGAGTTCAGATCCGTGCCGCGTTTCCATTCCTTGGCCAGACGGGGATAGCCGGAGTCGGTCAGGGTGCCCTCGCCGAAATCCGTGCCCACCCAGAGGGTGTTCTCGTCCTTCCAGGTGGCATCGGCCTTGGCCTCGGGCAGGGCGAAACCATCGGGCACGAACTCCTTGGTCACCGCGTCGAACTCGCGGATCACCACGGCGTCGCCGCCGCCGCGCGAGAGTGAAATCATGAAACGGCGGTAATCGGGCCACAGGCCGCCGGCCCCCTTCCAGACCCAGTTCTCCCCTTCGGCCTCGGCCAGGGCGTCCAGGTCCAGGACGGTTTCCCAGTCGGGGTTCGCCGTGATGTAGCTGTCCAGCGTCGTGCGCCGCCAGATGCCGCGCACATGGTCGGCATCCTGCCAGAAGTTGTAGACCCGCTCACCCCGCACCACGGGGTAGGGTATGCGGTCGTTGGAGTTGTAGATCTCCAGCAGCTGCTCATGGATGGCGTCGTATTCGGGCACGGCCTCCAGTTCGGCCGTCGTGGCGGCACTGGTGGCCTCGACCCATTCCAGGGCCTTGGCACCATCGATATCCTCGAGCCACAGATAAGGATCGGTGTCGGCGGCCTGGGTCGAGACGGCGCTCGCCAGCACGGCGATCAGCAGCAGTATTCTTACGGGGCGCATGAGTTCTCCTGGGGCTCACACCCGGTGGTGGAACCCATGTGTCGGGGGGATCCTGCAGGGAGACTGGACAGGTCGGGGTAGCGAACGCGCGTGCTGCCCGCCGAGTGGATAATAGGGCGTTTCAGAATCGATTGTCA
>CAYPVD010000227.1:0-3473 GCA_964414055.1 uncultured Fibrobacteraceae bacterium | reverse complement strand
GTCTGACGTTGTTCTCGGCGTCGCGGCAGGCGTTCTCATCGCTGTCGATGGCGATCACCTGCGCGAAGCGATCGGCCAGGGTCAGGCTGAACAGGCCCACGCCGCAGAACAGGTCGCCCAGCAGGGATCCCAGTTCGCCCCGGTCGCGCAGCTCGCCGAGCCAGGTGCGCACGATGGCCACGGCCTGCTCGGTGACCTGCAGGTTGCCCTGGAAGAAGCTCTGGGCCCCGGCTCGGAAGGTATGGCCGGCCACCTGGTACAGCAGGTAGTTCCTGCCCCACACGGGCAGGTTGTTGAACATCAGTCCCACGCAACCGGGTGCCGGCGCCTCGCCCGGACCCAGGGCGCCGATGATCTTCTTGAGCACCTTCAGGCGGTTCGGGGGACCGTACAGGGAGATCAGCCAGCGGGAATCGTCGCCGGTGTGTCCATCCAGGCGCACCACGATCTGGTCCACAGGTGGCAGCATGCGCAGCCAGGGCAGGATGTCTCGGTTGAACCGCTCGGGCATGATGGGGCAGGTGGTCAACGGCACCACGTCATGGGATCCGCGCCGCAGCAGTCCGTACGGACCGGCCGCCGAAGCCACCAGGCGGATGCGGTTGCGGTAGCCGAGATCCGGCCCCGGTTCCGGGCCCGTGATGAGGTCCTGCAGGTCGAGCTTGCCCAGGCGCTGGAAGCAGTCCAGGACGATGTCCCGCTTGGCGGTGCGCTGATGCTCATTGTCGAGATGTTGCAGATCGCAGCCGCCGCAGTCGCCGAAATGGGGACAGGGAGCCTCGCGGCGGCCGGGACCCGGGGTGATCACCTCGGCGACCTCGGCCCGGATGAATCCCTTGCGCTGTTCGCTCACGCGGACACGGACCTTGTCCCCCGGCACCGCAAGGGGCACGAAGATCGCCTGTCCCTCCAGGCGGGCCAGGCCTTCACCGCCTGTGACCAGCTTCTCGATGGTGACCTCGAGGAAACGGTCGGCGGCAGCGGGGTCGTGATTTTCCGTGTCATGGTTGGGCATGGTGGAGCTAAACTAGTACCTGACGGCCCGGTGGGCCAGCAGGGATGACCGCAGCATCAGGGAAGGATCATGGCGGACACCACGACATCGACTTTGCCGGGCGGAAGGTTCTCTCCGTCGCGGGTGCTCCTGCTGACGGTCTCGGCCCTGTGGTTGGCCGTGCTTGCGGCCTGCACGCCCAAGCGCATCGTCGCCACGGGGCCGCCGCCGGTCGCCCCGGCACGGACGGTTCCGCAGGACACCGGTGGCGTGACCGAACCACCGTCCCCCGGGACGGCTCCCGAACCGGTGCCGGAAACGATACCTGAACCCATGCCGGAAACGACGGTGGACAACGTGACCCTGGGCCTGCAGGCCGCCGAGCTGGCGCGCAGACAGCTCGGCAAGTCCTACCAGTGGGGGGCGGCGGGACCGGACCGCTTCGATTGCAGCGGCCTGGTGTTCTACGTCTACGGCTGCCTGGGCGTGAGTTTGCCGCGGGTCGTTTCCGATCAGGCGACGGCCGGGCAGGAGGTCTCCCGGAAACGACTGCAGCCGGGCGACCTGCTGTTCTTCGCCATCGACAGCGGGCGCATCAACCACGTGGGCATCTACATCGGCGGCCACAGGTTCGTCCACGCCCCGCGGCGTCACCACCCGGTGCGCACCGCCGACCTCAACGATGCCTACTGGCGCAACCGCCTCAAGACCGCCCGCCGGATCAATCCCGCTCCCTGAACAACGGACACCGTAAAGCTGGCACGCATGTTGCCCCCACCGGGTGAGGTTCCCCTCCCGGAGGGCGCGCCCGGCGATGTCCGGTGCTGCGCCGAGAGTCCGCAGGAAGCGGTTGGGATGGCCATAATGCGCCGAGTACCAACGTCTTGTGGCGAACAGAATCCGTTTCGGATCGGTGGGGAGGAATCATCCGGGGCCGGATCGAACGCGGGCATTAGGGCATCCTTTACCGGGGGCCGGTCAAAAAGATGCCGCTTCGGTCCCGCCGCCCGCTGCATGGAGGCGGAAACAAGCCGCCCAACCGGAGGTGAATGATGACCGTCGAGACGGCTGTTGCGAAGGTTGCCCAGGCCGGGAAGTATCTCTCGTTCATGCTGGGACACAAGGAATACGGGCTGGAGATCCTCACGGTTCATCAGGTCAACGCCATGACGGGTCTGGTCCGCCTGCCCGACGCCCCGGCATTCGTCAGGGGAGCGGTCACCAAGCGCGGCCGGTCCATTCCGGTGGTCAGCCTGCGGATGAAGTTCGGCCTACCGGCGGTGGAGGACACGGAGAAGACAAGCATCATCGTGGTCAAGGCGCCTTACCGTGACACGGAGGTGACCATGGGCCTGGTGGTGGACGAGGTCCTGGAGGTCCTGTCCCTGGGAGCCGACCAGATCGAGACGCCGCAGGATGACCCGGCTACCGACCCGTCCCCGACCCTGGGCCTGGGCCGGCTCGACGACAGGGAGATCATCCTGCTGGACATGGACACGCTCCTGGCGGACGTGGACCTGGAGTACCTGATCCGCCTGGACCGGACGGCAGCGGTCGGGAATCATCATGACGGAGGTGGCCGATGACATTCCTGCAGACACGGCCGGGCGGAAAAGCGAATCATGGCCATGTGGTCATCGTGGGCATCGGCGAGATGAAGGTGGGCCACAGCCGCACCGACGTGCTGGTGGCCCGCTCCCTGGGCTCGTGCCTGGGGCTGACCCTCTACGACGAGGAGAAGCAGGTCGGCGGCCTCATCAATTGCATGTTGCCCCTGGCGGGGATCGACCCGGACCAGGCCAGGGACAAGCCCGGCATGTTCGTGGATTCGGGGGTGGAGGCCCTGCTCAAGGAGATCCACGCCCTGGGCGGTCGGAGCGGGAACCTGGTGGCCAGGATGGCCGGCGCCGGCCTGCCCCTGGGAGGCAGGGGGGCCCTCGGCATCGGGCACCGCAACGAACTGGCCATGCGCAGGATCCTGCAGGAAAACGATATTCCCCTGCTCGGCGAGGATGTGGGAGGGTTCGGCTCCCGATCCCTTTACCTTTACCTGAAAGATGGCAGAACCATGGTGGAATCCCACGGAAAGGAGGTGGAGCTGTGATGGACAAGAACGACATCCTCATGCAGGCCAGAAAGATCCCCTCGTTGCCGTCGGTGGTGATGAAGCTTCGCCAGTATCTCAACGACCCCGAGGTCAGCTTCGACGAGCTGGCCAAGGTCATCGAATACGATCCCGGCCTGACGGCCAACGTCCTGCAGCTCGCCAACTCGGCCTATTTCGGCTGGGCGCGCACCATCAAGTCGGTCAAGGACGCCATCACCCGCCTGGGCACCAATCGCATCTTCCAGATGGTGCTGTGCATGTCGGTGGCGCCCCTGGTGCGCAAGCCCATCAAGGGCTACGGCCTGGACTCGTCCGACCTGTGGGAGCATTCCATCGCCGTGGCCATTTGTGCGGAGAAACTGGCGCAGACCC
>CAYPVD010000226.1:0-3479 GCA_964414055.1 uncultured Fibrobacteraceae bacterium | reverse complement strand
TACTCCCGGCCGTCCCAGGTACCGCGACTGTTCCTCCGTCAGCTCGATCACCGGACGGCTGACGGTCTCGCCGGTGGTCTCCCCGTTGGTGGGATCGACCTGGCCCGAATCCACGCGAATGGGACCGATCACCAGGCCCGGATGGTCGGGCAGATCGGCCGGGTCTTCGGCGGCCAGAAGCGTCAGCTCCATGACCGCGGGAATATGGTTGCTGATCTCGGCCTCGAAACGGGCGGCTCCGGCGTGGTTTTCGATGGTGTCCTGCAGGTCCGCATCCAATCCCAGCGGCCGCGGGTCGCCGCTCAGAACGGCGTCCTCGAGGGTCACGACCAGGGGCACGGCCAGTTCCCAGTCCACGGCCAGACGGTCGTCGGCGCGGACGGTGCCGCAGGAGGCCCCCGGGTCCACGGAGATAGTGCCGGCCAGGGTGATGGTGCGCGGTCGGGCGTTCAGGAAGGCCAGGATGTCGCTGTTGTTCTCGTCCAGCAGCACGGTGGTCTTGGCGCTGCCGCCCGCGGCGGGTTCTATGTAGTCGTTGACCAGCAGGCTCACCGGTTCGCCGTGGCTGGGGGTGCCGGTGATGGTCAGGGCCAGGTCGGCGCCCAGGTCGGCGGTGTTGTCCAGCCCGATGGCAAGGCTCGCGGTGGTGAAGGTCATGCCCTCGCTGTCGTCGGGGTAGACGATCTGCTCGGTGGTGGGTTCCAGATCCCAGCTCGCCGGTTCGAAACAACCGGAAACCATGGTGAAGGAGAGAACCCCGGGTTCGAGATCGGCCGTCAAGCCCTGGGTGGAGGACAGGGTTATCGGCTGATTCCCGCTGCCCGGGGTTCTCGCGGTTACCTGGGCCGTCAGCGAGGTCAGGGTGGTCCCCTCAGCGCCAATTCGACAGCCCGCGAAGGATACCGTGATGGTGGTGTCGCCGGTTGCCGCCAGCTCCGCAGTGGTAGACAACGGCTGCCCGCCTGGGCTCGTGACCTGGTTCCAGAGCAGGTCCACCGAGACCGGCAGGGGCATCTCGTTGTGGAGCCGGAAGGTGAGATCGCCGGAGCCCACGTCCGCCGTGGTGATCTCATCGTCCCCGTCCAGGTCGGTCACGAAGCTCAGGTTGATGATCTGGGACGCGACGGCCGCCGTGGCGCTGGAGGCGGTCAGGTCCGTGAACGACAGGGTGATGACCAGGGATTCGTCGCCGGTGATGGCCACCGGATCCTGGGAACCGTCGACCCGGCCGTCCAGGGCCAGCCTGACCCGGCCCGGCAGGGTCACGCCCGCCAGGGAGGCCGCGGCGGCAACCTCGCCGCCGGCAGGGACCGGCCCCACCGGAATGGTCAGTAGGGTCTCGCCGGTGATATCGTCCAGCAGGAGGATGTCCACGGGGTCGCCCGGGTTCAGGCCCCGGATTTCCACCGGCCAGGTGCTCACCGCGGTCACGTACACGGTGCCGGAGGTGAAGGTGCATGATTCTATGCCGCCGAGCTCCAGGTCGGACTTCTCCAGCGTGAAGGCGAAGGGCGGCACGTCGGCGGTCGTGCCGGCGAGTTGGGAAGCCTCGGACCACGCCTCGGCGAATTCCTCGTTCACGGTCACCGGGTCCGGCGTGGTCACGGTGAACGAGCCGATGGCCTGGTGGATGTGCTGGGCCGAGATGTCCGTGTTCATGTCCATGCCCAGGGAAACGGTATCGGGCTCGCCGCCGGTGCTGAAGCTGATGGCTCCGTCGTCGCCGGTGACGAGGCTGGGATCGTCGTCGATGGCCTCGGCGATGGTCAAACGCTCGCTGCCCAGGGGAATCGTGACCCGGGAATCGAAGCTGGGCAGGGAAGGCGTGCTGATGTCGCAGGCGGCCAGGCCGGTCACCATTAGCAGGAGCAGGCAGGATGCCGCCGCAGACCGCAGAGGAGGGTTGCCTGCCTTTGATGGTCCATTCTTCGGCTCGGGTCTGGTCATGGTCTCCTGCTTGGGTTGTCGGGCACTGTCGCCGGGGTAGGGACGGCGGGCATTATTCCCGTTGGGGGCTTCCTGGCCACGGTCCTTGAAAAATCCATGCCCGACCGGTTCGACAGCGCCCCCGGGGTGGCAGGGGGCCGGGGCGGGTCTTCAGAGGGAGTTATGGGGAACCGGGGGGAATTGCCGGGTACTGTCGAACGTGCCAAGATGCAATGATCCGTCCCGCTCCCCGGTGCAACATGCACCGGTGACCAAGGCTTGACCCGGAGGTCCGATGCTCCCTAATATCACGCTCCCACACCGCACTACCGGTTCGATCCTTCAGGAAAGATCGTGGCATCCGGCATGAAACGGCGATCGGACAACCTGATGCTTTGGATGCTGCGGCGGGCGGCCTCGGCCGCGTTGCTGTTGTGGCTGCTCATGTCGGCCGTGTTCTGGGTCGTTCGTCTGGCTCCCGGCAATCCACTGGACCAGATGACGAACGCGGACATGAGCGAGGAGGACCGCCTGCTCGTGCGTCGGCGATTGGGTCTCGACGAGCCGGTGGGGGCCCAGTACCTGCGCTGGGCGGGGGCGGTCCTGCGGGGGGACTGGGGTGACAGCATCAGCCAGCACCGGCCGGTCGCCAGGATCCTGTCCGAAGCGGTTCCAGCCACCCTGCTGCTGACCGTCAGCGCCTATGTCCTGCACCTGGTGCTGGCCCTGCTGGCCGGCATGGCCATGGCCGTAAGGCGGGGGAGGTCCCTGGAGCGCTGGCTCAACATCGGGGGTCTGATCCTGTATTCGTTGCCTTCGTTCTGGTTCGGACTGATGTTGATTCTGGTCGGGGGAGTCAAGCTGGGTTGGTTTCCCCTGGGGGGGATGCATGCGCCGGACGCCGTCTTCATGGGGCCTGTCGCCGCGGCGGCGGACACCGCCAGGCACCTGGTTCTGCCCGTCATCGTGCTGGCTTTCGGCTCCTATATGAGCACGGCGCGTTTCCTGCGCGCGTCCCTGGAGGATGTCCTGGGACAGGATTACATCCTCGCCGCCCGGGCCCGGGGCGTGCCCGAACGCCGGGTGCTCTGGCATCATGCCCTGCGCAACGGGCTCTTGCCGGTTATGACCCAGATCGGGTTGCACATTCCCTTCCTGTTGGGCGGTGCGGTGGTGGTCGAGGCCGTTTTCGGCTGGCCGGGCATGGGACGGGTCACCATCGAGGCGATCTGGAGCCGGGATTATCCCCTCATCATGGCCACCACGTTCATGGCCTCCTCGCTGGTGGTCATCGGTTCCATGCTGGCCGATCTGGGATACCAGCTACTCGACCCGCGCATTCGCCTGGCGTCACGGGCCGGTCAGACATGAAGCTGCCGCTGTCTCCCGCGGTGGAAAAGACGGCCTGGTGGCGGGATGCGAATCTGCTGGCGGGAGTCATCCTCTGTCTGCTGTTGTTGATCATGGCCGTGGCTGCGCCCCTGCTGGCGCCACGGGATCCGGGGTTCATGGGGGGGGCGGCCGAACGCCTGATTCCACCTGGCCACGGACAT
>CAYPVD010000225.1:0-3500 GCA_964414055.1 uncultured Fibrobacteraceae bacterium | reverse complement strand
CGCCGCGGTTCCCCTGTGTATCCAGCCCTTCGACGAAGACGATTACCAGCAGCGCAGGGACGGCATCATGGCCTTCCTGCTCAACCAGGCCCAGGGCAAGGTCGCCCAGCAGTGGCTCGACGACCAGAAGGCGGCGGCGAAGATCGAGGATTACCGCTACGCGAACCTCAACCGCCGCTAGCGGCCTGCCCCACGGCACGAAAGATCCCGGACCCAGGTCCGGGATCTTTCTACGTTACCGGGTCTACCGGCCGCGACCGTTTCCTCCCGGGTCAATCCTCCCCGAAGGGATTCCGGGGCTTCTTCTTGTGGAAGCTCCCCAGGCCGCGTTCCATCTCTTCCATCTTCTTCTGTCGGCGTTCGTCCAACTCCCCGGAAGAGAAGAGACGGGACATCTTCTCCGCCTCTTCCTGCTTGCGCTGGTCGAAAGCTCGCAGATCATCGCTGATGGCCGGGCCTTCGGTTTCGGGCAAAACCGCCAAACCTTCCATATCGGCGAGTTCCACGTGGTCCTCGAAGGCGCTCTCGACCAGCACCAGCACACCCAGATCCACCAGGGCGGCCACCTGCAACCTCACCGCCGCGGGACTCATCTGCAACAGGTCTGCCAGTTCCTCCGGGGTGGGAGAACGGCCGTGCAGGTGGGTCAGAACCCGGATGCCCGCGGCCAGCAGTTCACCTTCGTTGCGCGATACCGTCGTCATCTTCTCCTCCGCGGCAAGGGCCTCGGAAACACGAGCCCAGCTTCTTCTCTAGCCGGGCGACCCTGTTCTCTTCCCGGCATGAGAGCGCATGGGCCAGGGCCCTGTCAAGATTTCCCAACCTGTGCTCGTGCAGGATGGCGGCCTCACGGTGCAGCCAGAGCCCGGCGCCAGCGGTCTTCAAACCCCTATCCACGACCCTTCTCAGGAGCGGCCAGCAGCGATTCCTCTTGGCCATCTGTACGGCATCGAGCCAGAAGCCGCCATGGACCTCGGCACCCGGCCGTCGCCCAGGCGGCTCATCATCGAGGAGATCCAGGGCCATCCCCAGCCAGTGGGTCATGCGGTCCACCCGTCCCCGTCCGGCGCTGATCCGCCCGAGGGACCAGGCCAGGGACCAGTGATGGAAAAGGGGATCGGTCACGGGCGGGGCGGTGCCGTCGGCTACATCCAGCCAGTGGAGGAAGGAATTCCAGATACAGGCCATGCCCAGCATATCCCGGCGGTTGTGCCTGAGAACGGCGGCCAGACGGGGATCGTCCTCCCCTCGCAGGAAAGCGAACCAAACCCCCGGTATGTCCCGGCCATCGATGTCGCCGGGGCCCCGTTCCAGCCCGCAGACCAGGGTCTCGAGGGTCTGCTGGCGGCAATCGGGCAGGGTCCGCCGCCAGAAACGCCTGGCCGGCACCACCAGGTCCAGGCTCACGGGTCCATCCAGGAAACCGCGGCGGCGGTTGAGCAGGGCACGCGAGCGCAACAGGGGCAGGTCGAAGGATGCGCCGTTGTACGTGACCACGGCCCGCCGCCCCGCTGCGGCCCGGTCGATCATGCCCAGCATCACGTCCTCGTGATCCGGGTCGGTCAGCAACAGCTGCCGGACGATGAAATCGTCGCCTTCCCACCAGGCCAGACCCGCCAGGAACGCCAGGGTGCCCGTCCCCCCCGCCAGACCGGTGGTTTCCAGGTCCAGGAACAGGAGATCCCGCCGACCGAGGTCCCCGGGCGGTGGCGCTGTGAAGAGACCCGCGAGATCCCGGCCCTGAAAATCCACCGCCGGGGCGGGGACGACCCTCTGCCCGACCAGGACGCCGGCACCGGTCTGAGGGGAAGCGGGTGCCAAACCCAGTTCCCGAGCTACCGATCGCAACCGCTCCGCCTGGCCACCTGTCGGTACATCCGGCACGGAGGCGGTTCGCCGCGGCTTGCCCGCCAATCGGTCCAACCGTGCCAGTCTTGCGCGCAGATCCACTTCAGGCTCCCCCCCCGCCGGACAGCAGCCAGGCCGCCCCATCCGAGGCGGTGGCGCCACTCTCCACCACCGCACCCACGCAGGAGGGACAACCGGTCCGGCAGGGACACCTGGCCAGATGTTCTCCGGCCGCGCGGCACACGTCCTCGAACTGGTCGAAGATGCGGCGGGCATAGCCCACCCCGCCGGGAAACGCGTCGTAGATGTACAGGGTCGGCCGCCCGGTGAACGGCGACCGCACCATGGGCATTGCGCGCAGGTCCGAGGCGTCGGCCATGACGAAAACGGGCGCCACCTTGCCCAGCAGGTGGGCCAGGCCCTTGAGGGCCTCGCCCAGATCCAGGCCGGCGGCCGCCAGTTCCCCGGCGACATCGTCCGGCAGCTCCCACCAGAAACTGGTGGTGTGCATCTCCATCTCAGGCAGATGGACCCTGCCCGCGCCCACGTTCTCGTGGGTACCCAGCTTGATCTTCTTGAAGACCGTGACCTTGGCTACCAGTCCGATCTCTCCCACCGCCAGTTTCCCGGCGCCCAACGGCCGCTCCGTTTCTGCAGTCAATGTCTTCAGCTCGCTCTTGCGCTGGGCGTCGGTGTAGTAGTCCACCGTGACCGGCTGCACATGGGCCTCGCGGCGGTCCCAGTCCAGGTGGTCGACGTGATATTGCCGCGCCCCGTGCAGGTAGATCGCATCGTCGTGCAGCAGCTCCTGGGCGCTGAAAAGATCCATCTCCCCGATCACGCGTCCGCCCGCGGAGGCGTCGTCGATGATCACCACGTTGTCCGGGGCGGCGCTGCGCAGGCTGACATCCTCGGCCGGGTAGGTGTCGGCCATCCAGTGGTAGCGGTCGCGCCCCCTGTGCAGGACGCGCTGGTCCACCAGGTAGTCGAGAACCTCGGTCACCTGCGTCCCTCCGAACTGCTCGTCCGGGACGAAGGGCAGTTCGAACGCCGCGCACTTCAGGTGGCTCATGAGGATGATCAGGTTGTCCGGGTCCACTGTGGCGTGCTCGGGGCTGCGCCCGAAGAAGTAATCGGGGTTGTTGATGATGTACTGGTCCAGGGGACTGCTGGAGGCGATGAGCACCACGGCGCTGGTATCCTGCCGCCTTCCGGCCCTGCCCGCCTGCTGCCAGGTGCCGGCCACGGTGCCCGCATACCCGGCCATGATGCACACATCGAGCCGGCCGATGTCGATGCCCAGTTCCAGGGCGTTGGTCGAGACCACGGCGTGGATGCTGCCGTCGCGCAACCCCGCCTCGATGGCCCGGCGCTCGCCCGGCAGGTAGCCGCCCCGGTAGCCGCGCACCTGTCCGCTCTTGATGCCGACCCGGCGCCCGGCCCGCTGCAGATAGGTCAGCAGCAGCTCCACCCTGACCCGGCTGCGGGCGAAAACGATGAGCTGGGAACCGCTGGCCAGGAAGCGCTCGGCGATGCCGCGGGCCGTCTTGACCACCGAGGCTCGGATGCCCAGTTCGCTGTTGACCACCGGCGGGTTGTAGAAAATGAAATGCCGGCGTGCGGACGGGGCCCCGTTGGCGCTCACGGGCACC
>CAYPVD010000224.1:0-3503 GCA_964414055.1 uncultured Fibrobacteraceae bacterium | reverse complement strand
GGACGTCTCCCGATCGATCCGGAAATGATACCCGCTGCCGACGGTCGCCATGCGCATGTCGTTGGCGGGCTCGAAACCGGCATCGGCACGGAAGGTGGGGCTTCGCTCCCAGAAGTCCGTCTGGAGATAGAAGCTCCGCATCCGACGCTCGTAACCCAGGTACAGCCCGCGCCCGTCGTAGCTCTCGCCGTCCAGCATCCGCGTATGCTTGCCGTCGTCGAAAGTATCGGCGACGCCCCAGTCAGGGGTCAGGGAGGGGTCGTCCACCTCCGCGGTATGCGACACCAGGAATTGCCACTTGAGCACGTCGTGGATGGTGAACCGCACCTGGCCGTCCAGACCGCCCAGGGTGCCCGAACCTCCGCCCTTGAAACGGCGGTCGGTGACCACGACGCCCAGGTGGGTCTGGTCCCCCAGTTCCCGGCGGGCGCGCAGGATGTTGGTGGTGCTGGTGCCGTTGAGCACGAAGGCGCTGCTCTCGGCAAAGGGCAGGATGATCACCGAATGCTCGTCGCGGGCCGTCAGGGCGGCCACGCTGGTGCCGCCCTTGCGACCGGTGACCTTCACCGCGGCCACCGGGTCGTTGATGGACCGCGTGTAGACCGCGTTGAAGTAGGTGTCGAACAGGTCGCTGCCTTCCTGGAAGAAGGGGCGGTGCTCAGGATAGAACAGGGCGAAGGTCGTGTTGACGTCGATCTGGGCGGCGTCGGACTCGACCTGGCTGAAATCGGGGTTGATGGCCGCTTCGGCCGTCAGTTCGGAGGACAGGTCGTAACCGATCCCCAGCCCCACATCCACGTTGCGGTCCTCGGCCAGGGGGTTCCACTCCAGGGGATCGTTGCGCCAGGTCCCGTCGTCGGCGCGCCGGCCCGACTGATGGAACACCACCGAGGGCAGCAGGTCCAGACCCCGCGCGCTCCGGATGTCCCGGACTCCCCGCACGGTGCCCCACTGGCAGGGCCAGCAGCTCTCGTCGCGGTCGTAGGCCGCCCACGAATACTGGTACCGCGTCTCGCGCGGCCGGTTGCGCCAGAAGTCCACGTGCCATACCTGCTCCTCGACCTGCGGGAAACGCAGTTCGGAAAACGGGATGGCCATCTCGACCACATAGCCGTACGAGGTGATCCGGCCCGCCGATTCGTAGAGCATGTCGTAGGTGATGTCCTCCCCCCGGCCATTGGAGAACAGCAGGTCACCCTGGATGCCGTACGGGTTGGCGGCGATCTCGTAGGCCACCGCATTGCGGCCGAAGGTGTCCAGGGCCAAGATCACGGTGTCGTCATTGAAGATGTCGTCGCGCTCGCAGAAGGTCGCCCGCACAGCCGCCGAGTCGTCGTAGCAGATCCAGGCCACGTAGAGATGTTCCCGGTCGTAGGTGACCAGCACCTCGGTGTCCACATCGGGTCGGGTCTGGTCACCCGGACTGTGTTCGGCGAACCCGTCGGCGACGGCCGCACCCCGCCAGCCCGCGTCGTCCAGCCGGCCGTCGATGGCGATGGGGCCGGGCGCCTCGGTCAGGACCAGTTCAGGGTGGTAGACGGGAACGAACCCGCGCGCGCGGTCGATGTCCCGGCCGGTGGCCAGGGCGGCGCGGCTGATGGCGATTCCGGAAGCAGTGGCGGAACCTGCAGGGGTGAGCAGAAACAGGAACAGACAGAGACACACGTTGGATTCGATACGCATGACGGAAACTCCCGAGACCGAAGCAAGACAGGATTCGAGCCGGCCGTCGGGGGTTGGCCTGCGGCGATGTTATTCGGGGAACGAAAATGCGAGCCGGAAGGTTACAATCATGGTCAGGACACAAACACGGTGCAGCAACTTTTCCCCGGGGACTCCCCGGCGGGGTACAAACGAAATGCGCTCATGGGTATAGTCATTGTCGTCGCACTGGCAGCCCTGCTGATTGCCGGGGTCCTGTTCTTCCAGCCCCGGGCGGCGGTGCGCCTGCTGGCCAGGGCCAATCCCGAGGTGCTGTTCCTGGTGGACACCGATCAGCGGGCGGTGGCCCTGACCATCGACGACGCGCCCAGCCCCGAGGTGACGCCGGGCATCCTGGAACGCCTGGCGCGCCACGGCGCCCACGCCACCTTCTTCATCATCGGCGAACAGGCGCAAGCCCATCCCGAGCTGGTACGGCAGATCCTTGCTGACGGCCACGAGGTCGGCAACCACATGATGAAGGACCGGCCCAGCATCCTGCTGTCCCGCGAGGCCTTCGCCGACTGCCTGGCCCGCACCGAGGCCCTGCTCGGGGATGGCGCCCTACCCCGCTGGTTCCGACCCGCCTCGGGCTGGTTCAACGGCGCCATGCTGAAGGCGGTCGCCCGCCACGGGGATCGGCTCTGCCTGGGATCCATCTTCCCCCATGACAACAAGCTGCGGCGTCCGGACTGGATTGCCAGGTTCGTCATGAACCGGATCTTCCCCGGCGCCATCATCGTCCTGCACGACGGCGGCGAGCGCCGACGGTACACCCTTGAGGTGCTGGACGACGTTCTGCCCCGCCTCGAAGCCGCGGGCTACCGGGTGCTGACCGTCTCGGAACTCGTAGCCACTGCTAGCGAATGAGGTTGTTCCGGATATCACCGTAGGGAGGGGTGGCATCGAGGGCATAGTGGACCTTGAGGACATGCCCGTCCCGGTGCTGCAGCAGACCTGCCTTGTCGAGAAGACCGGGAATCCTCGTGGGGATGATCTGAGGGTGGTGCGCCAGGTATTTCATGATGGCCGGCGCACGCAGGAACAGCCCCGCCAGATCGGCATGGGCCATCTCGCTCATCCAGGGCCGGACCGGGCCGATGGCCTCGTTCAGGGTTGGCAGACCGGCGTGCCGCCCGCCGCTTTGCCGGGCGACAGCCACATCGATGCAGTACAGGGCCATGGTGGCGCAGGAACGCTGGGAGGTCTGGTAGCTGAGCTTGTCCGGCGGCAGAAGCAGCAGGGAATCCTCGGCGCTCAGCCCCTGGATGACCACCGTGCGCAGGCGGTCCCACGAGGCCGCGGTCTGTGGGCCATCGCCGGGGCCACGCTGCAGCCATTCCCGATCCGCCCGTGAGAAGATGGTCCCCAGGGTGCGGCGGGCGACGCCGTCCCCCATGGCCAGCATGACCTTCAGCAGCTCCGCGTTGCCGTCCCGGCCCCCGGGCAGGGTCAGGGTGTAGGCATACCAGTCCCGCTGCTGCAGATAGTCCTCCAGGAACCGTTGCGGCCCCGCGAACGCCCGCAGGGACAGGCCGTAGGTCTCGGGGTCCATGCCGGCAAGGGCCTGGAAATCCACCCCCGGTCCGCGCCAGGCCTCCCAGCTGAGAATCAGGTCCCCGACGCCGGGGTCACCGAACAGGGGCGTCCCCTGGTCATCCAGCAACACCAGCGGATGCTCCGGGGCGAACACGAAACGGATCATGGCGTGGGCGACGATCCCGTGCTGCCCCAGGGGATCCAGGGGCACGATGATGAACTCCACCCGGCGATTCTTCGTCCGCCCCGTGTGGGTCCGATTG
>CAYPVD010000223.1:0-3550 GCA_964414055.1 uncultured Fibrobacteraceae bacterium | reverse complement strand
CGAGGAGGAACAGTCGTTGACTCCTCGGTTGACGCGAACCCGTCAAAGGGGGAATCGAAATGAAGCGATTGAGTTTTTCCCTCTTGTTGGGGCTGATGGTCTTTGCGGGAGGCTGCACCATGGCCCCCAAGTATGTCCGGCCTGAGGCGCCCACCCCCAAGGAGTGGCCCGCAGGGCCGGCTTACCCGGATAGTCTTGCTGCCTTGGACATGGCATCAGCCCCGGAAATGTCTCCCGAAGAGTTCTTCCAGGACGACAGGCTATGTAGGGTGCTCGAACTGGCCCTGGCAAACAATTTGGATTTGCGTCTTGCCGCCTTGAACGTGGAAAAGGTGCAGGCCTACTACAAGATCAAACGGGCGAACCTGTATCCCACCCTCTATGCATCGGGTGCGGAAAGCAGACACAAGACGCCGGCTGATCTCTCTTTTACCGGTTCAGCCATGACAAATGAGGAGTACAGCGTCGATGTTGGAGTCGCGTCTTGGGAAATCGACCTCTTCGGCCGTGTGAGGAGTGAAAAGAACCAGGCCTGGGAACAATATCTGGCGAGCGAGGCGGGAAGGCGCGGGGCCCAACTCTCACTGGTGGCAGCAGTTGGTCAATCCTACATGGCCTTGGCCGCCTCCCGCGAGGAACTCCAGTTGGCGCAGGCCACCCTGGAGTCCCAGCAGGCGTCCTATGATCTCATCGAGAAGCAGTTCAAGGTTGGGTTGGCGACAAAGCTGGATCTGCGGCGTGCTCAAACCCAGGTGGAGATGGCCCGGCAGAATGTGGCGGTTTATACTCAGCAGGAGGCCCAGGATGAAAATGCCCTGGATCTCCTGGCCGGCACGCAAGTCCCCCGCGAGTTGTTACCGGATAACCTGAGCGGTGTCACACCGCCGCAGGAGGTTGATCCGGGTCTCTCATCCCTTGTGCTGCTGGGCCGGCCGGATATCATGGCTGCCGAGCATCAGTTGAAGGCGGCTAACGCCTATATTGGGGTTGCCCGCGCGGCCTTTTTCCCAAGGATTTCCTTGACCGCCCTGGTGGGGACAGCCAGTGCGTCCCTCTCCGGCCTCTTCAGTTCGGGATCCGATACCTGGACCTTCAGCCCCACTATCGGCCTCCCCATTTTTGATGCCCGCACCCATGCGGCGCTCAAGGTCAGCCAGGTCGATCAACAGATCGTGCTGACCCAGTATCAGAAAGCGATTCAGGGTGCATTCCGGGAAGTGGCGGACGCGCTTGCGGTCAGAGGGACCATCGATCAGCAAGTGACGGCCCAGGCGTCGATGGTCACAGCCTTGAAAGAAGCTCACGATCTGGCGGTGGATCGCTACAACAAGGGAATCGATAGCTACTTGAGCGTGTTGATTGCGCAGCAATCCCTCTACGGGGCCCAGCAAGGATTGGTTGGGTTGCGGTTGGCCAGGATAGTCAACCAAGTGCAACTTTACGCTGTTTTGGGCGGCGGATCCAGCGTTGGCGATTAAAGTCCTGGCATCGGTAAAGAATGGATTGGGGGCCGAGCCCGGTCGGCTTGGCCCCCCGCTTGGCCCCCCGCTTGGCCCCCAGCCTGGTGTGCTTTCCTACCTAAATTGAGCGATTCCCCAACTCGCCGCTGATCTCTCATGCCGAGATATCTTTTCCCTCGATCAAATCTCCACCATCTGCTCCGTCTGAGCGGTGCGCGGGAGCAAAATCCACGGATAATCCCCCGTACCCGGCGACGATCCGCGGTGATTTCGCTGGACATCGGCGGTCCGTTCCCGTATTGATCATTACATCTCACTGATATGAACTCCACGCCCCCCGGGACACATGCCATGCACCACCGCCTGTTCGTTTTCCGGTCCGCGACCGCGGTTCTTGTCGCCTTGGCCCTGACCCTGGCGGCCTGCTCGGACGACGATCCGGTGTGCCCGGACCTCCGGCTGGGAGCCATCGAGGGGTATGTCATCGAGGCGGGATCGCCCTACTCGGATATCGAAATCCATATCGGCAACTTCGAGTCGCACTTTTTCATCTGGACCCGGCCCGACTCCACGGGCCATTTCCGTTTCGATGTGGCCAACGGTCTCTATGAATTCACAACGACGGAGCCCGGCAGCGATTACACCAGCTTCAGCACCAGCGACACCATCCGGGTGAACTCCAATGTCGCGCCCCTGAACTTCACCTTCGGTCGGGCCGAAATCCGTGTGGATCTGCCCGCAGAACTGGAAGGTCGGCGAGGCTTGCTGACAATGCGGGGCCCCGGATCTTCCTCGGCATGGGCCACGGTCGTGGACGGCCGGGCGGCTTTCACGGTCCACGAACTGGAATCCGGGTCCTACACGATGCAGGTCTCTGTGGGCACCCTGCCCCGGGAACTGGAGACCGTCCTCGAAGTCAGCACCGATTCGGTCGCGACTTTCGCCGCGGATCTCTCCGGATCCTATGCCACCCTGCAGGGTACCGTCCCGGGGGCTTGGCGGACCTGGGACCAATCGCCGCCCAATGTGGCGGTGCTCTCGCCGGATTCCCTGAACATCGGCAGAATCATCCCCGACCGGGAAGGACGTTTCTGCGTGGAAGTGCTCACCGGGCTCCGGTTCCTGCTGGAGATCGACGATTTCGACGGATTGTCCTTCCTGGCGGGCGGGCCGACCCTGGCCGAAGCTACGGTCTTCGACCTCGAGCCCGGCGATCACCTGTCGGGCATCGATATCCCCGCAGCCGGCATTCGTGTCACCCTTCACGGGCCCGGCGGGATGATTCGCCATCAGCCCTCGGTGCGCCTGATCGACCCCCAGGGGATCCGGCACACCCTTTTCCGAAATGGCGACGAGGAACCCCTGGTCATCGGCGGCCTGGCCCCCGGCCGGTACTTCCTGCAGGTCCACGGCTACAACACGGGCCAGACCTGGGCCGCCCAGTGGTACGGCGGCGCCGATTCCCTGGCCGCGGCCACTCCCATCGATGTTTCCGCCGGCGAAGCGGTCGATCTGATCATGGATCTGGAACCCGGCGGCTCCATCTCCGGCCAGGTGCTGATCGGCGGCGCCACCCCCCTGGCGGACATCGCCTGCGCCCTGTTCGACGTCGAGGGTCGCTCCCTGAACGACAGTGAATGCCGCAACTGGCAGGATTTTCCAACCGGCTCCTGCACCTTCACGGGCCTGCCCGACGGATGTTTCTATCTGGCGGCCCGCCTGAGCGGGACACCCGTCTGGTATCCCGGCACCACGGATTTCGACCTGGCCGAACCCATCCGCGTCGACGGTCACCAGGCGGTAACGGGGCTGTCCTGGGATGTTCTGCCCGGCAAGGAGGTCGGGCCATGACGATCAGGTCCCGGATTCCGACCGCCCTGCTCATCCTGGCGGTCATCATCCCCCAGACAGGCTGCGACAGCGAACACACCATCTGCGGGGCCGACCCTTCGGTCGCCTTTCTGGCCGGCCATGTGCACACCGGAGCCGACCCGGTCGACTGCACCCTGGAAGCCCGCGGCGTCGACTTGCCTGACGGAGTGGTGCGCCTCATTCGGGGCAACCCCCAGACCGATGGAACCTACGAACTG
>CAYPVD010000222.1:0-3587 GCA_964414055.1 uncultured Fibrobacteraceae bacterium | reverse complement strand
GAAACGTTCCCCCCGGCCGACGCCGCCGGGTTCACGGCCCTTGGCGGGCTTGTTGAGCGGGCAGACCATCTCGCACTGGTCTTCCTGGGGGCAGACCCGTCCGCAGATGGCCGGCAGGAAGTTCTTCTCCTTGATCTTGCGCAGGGCGCCCTCGAAATCCTTTTCACCCACGAGTTTCAGGAAGGCGGGGATGTCGATGCCCACCGGGCAGCCGGCCTGGCAGGGCTTGTTCTTGCACTGGATGCAGCGCAGGGCCTCCTGGGTGGCTTCGATCTCGTTGTAGCCCAGGGGCACTTCCTCGAAGTTGTAGATGCGCTCCTTGGGATCCTGCTCCCGCATGGGAACCTTGGTCTTGCTCTTGTTGAGGACCTTCTTGGGCTTCTTGGCGTTGTCGGTCACGTGGGTCCTCCTCTACTGCGTCTTGGCCGAGGAATCGGCGGGCGATTCCAGTTTGCTCTGGTGATAACGGCTCAGCGAGACCTGCTCCTCCGGCTTGTAGTAGTTCAGACGGGTGATCAACTCGTCGAAATCGACCTTGTGGCCGTCGAACTCGGGACCCTCCACGCAGGCGAAGCGGGTCTTGCCGTCGACGGTCACCCGGCAGGCGCCGCACATGCCGGTGCCGTCGACCATGATGGGATTCAGGGAGGCCTGGGTGGGGATGCCGTAGGGCTCGGTGGTCTTGCAGACGAATTTCATCATGACCACCGGGCCGATGGTGATGACCTCGTCGATCTTTTCCCCGCGCTGGATGAGGTCCTCGAGGGCGTGGGTCACCATGCCCTGGCGACCGTAGCTGCCGTCGTCGGTGGTGATGATGGTCTCGTCGGCGAGAGCCTTGATCTCGTCCTCGAGGATCAGCAGTTCCTTGGTGCGCGCGCCCAGGATGGCGATGGTCTTGTTGCCCGCTTCCTTGAGGGCCTGGATCTGGGGCCAGACCACTGCGTTGCCGATGCCGCCGCCTACGCAGACGACGGTCTTGTCCGTGGGGATCTCCGTGGCCTTGCCCAGGGGACCGGCCAGGTCGTGGATCTCGTCGCCAGCGTCAAGATCTGCCAGCATCTCGGTGGTCTTGCCGACGACCTGGAACACCAGGGTGATGGTGCCCTTCTCGGGGTCGCGGTGGGCGATGGTCAGGGGGATGCGCTCACCCTCGTCATTGACCCGCAGGATGATGAACTGGCCGGCCTTGCCCCGCCGGGCGATGTGCTCGGCCTCGATCTCGAAGAGCTTGGTCTGGGGGGCGAGTTCCTTGGCGAATGTGATTTTGTTCCCCACGGCGGGCTCCTTGGTCTAGGTCCCCAGGATTCACGGCGTTGTCGGCGGTTCCGGCCGCGAGCTGCGACACGGGCCCATTTCGCCTCTTGCCAGCAAAGATAATTTTCCGAAAGCTTTAAGCAAGAACAGATAATGATCAAGGGTTGTATTAACCGACATATATACGTGCTGATTAGATGAATCAAGGGCCGGCGGCCACAGGTTCATCCCGGGGGGAGCGAGATGGTCCTGCGGGAGCAAGCCGGCCCTTGGCGACGTGTGTCCCGTTGCAGTTGTCTTGCGTTTTGCCCTGACGTCCGTACGTTGACAATCCTGATGCAAAGGGTGTGCCTGCCGGCCATCTTGGGCCTGGATCGCGGGCTCGCTGGAGGTTAAGTTGGGCCTGGAAAATTCAGCGCCCGGCCTTGCGTCGGGCGGGGCCCGGGACTGGGAGCGAGAAGATGGAAAAGCTGGTGCGCGGCATGCTGGAAAAGATCGGCGAGGATCCCGAACGCGAGGGCCTGCTGGATACCCCGGCGCGGGTCACGAGGGCCTGGAAGGAGATCGCCGCGGGCTATGCCATGGATCCCGGCGCCATGGTGCGCGGCGCCCTGTTCACCGCCGAGGGCCGCGACATGATCGTGGTCAACGACATCGACTTCTACAGCATGTGCGAGCACCACATGCTCCCGTTCTTCGGCAAGGCCCACGTGGCCTACATCCCCAACGGCAAGATCGTGGGTCTGAGCAAGATCGCCCGGGTGGTGGAGGCCTACGCCCGCCGCCTGCAGGTCCAGGAACGCATGACCACCCAGATCGCCGACTGCCTCATGAAGAACCTCGAGCCCCTGGGTGTCGCGGTCATCCTGCATGCCCAGCACCTGTGCATGATGATGCGCGGGATCCAGAAGCAGAACAGCTGTGCGGTGACCAGCGAGATGCGCGGCTGCTTCCGCAAGAACTCCAAGACCCGGGCCGAGTTCCTCGCCCTCATTCGCGAAAAGCCCTGAGCGGGCGGCCCGGCATGGCCGGGCCGCGCTTCCCGCACGTTCCGGGGTTTGTGAAGCCTGGGGTAAAAAATCCATTTATTGGTAAAGCTGCGATCCGGGGCGGGTGGGTATAGGCACGCAAAACCCCGCCCAGGGGCGGGGTTTTTGGCAGGTCGGGCGGAGGAGGAGTTGCGCGGCCGCTACAGTCCCTGCTCTCCGAGCCAGCGCTCGGCCTCGATGGCGGCCATGCAGCCGGTACCTGCGGAGGTGATGGCCTGGCGGTAGACGTGATCCTGCACATCCCCGGCGGCGAACACCCCGGCGATCTCGGTGGCCGCGCTGCCGGGTTTGGTGATCAGGTAGCCGTTGTCGTCGGTGGGCAACTGCCCGTCCAGGAACCCGGTGTTGGGCACGTGGCCGATGGCGATGAAGCAGCCGGTGACCGCCAACTCGCGCAGCGAGCCGTCCTGGGTGTCCTTGAGCCGCAGGGCCTTGAGATTGCCGTTCTCGTCGCTGATGTAGGCGTCGATCACGCTGTTCCAGGCGATCTCGATCTTGGGGTTGTCGAACACGCGCTGCTGCATGATCTTCGAGCCGCGCAACTCATCGCGCCGATGGATCAGGGTGACCTTGCTGGCGAAGTTGGTCAGGTACAGCGCCTCTTCCAGGGCGGTGTCGCCGCCGCCGACCACGGCGATCTCCTGCCCGCGGAAGAAGAACCCGTCGCAGGTGGCGCACGCACTCAGACCCTTGCCGTTGAAGTCCTGCTCGTGGGGCAGGCCCAGCCAGCGGGCGGTGCTGCCGGTGGCGATGATGACCACGGGCGCGGTGTACTCGCCCTTGTCCGTGGTGATCCTGAAGGGACGCTGCTGCAGATCCGCCTTGGTGACGGTCTCGGCCTTGATCACGGTGCCGAAGCGTTCGCACTGGGCGCGGAACTTCATCATCAACTCGGGGCCGTCGATGCCCTCGGGAAAGCCGGGGTAGTTCTCGACCTCCGAGGTGATGGTCAGCTGCCCGCCCGGCTGCATGCCTTCGAACATGAGGTTGGGGATGTTGGCGCGGCTCAGGTAGATGGCCGCGGTGTAGCCGGCGGGGCCGGAACCGATGATGATGGCCTTGGGCTCTTTGCTCTGGGTCATGGTGGCAGACTCCTGGTTCACGGTGAACGGGACTTTATCTTCCCGCCATACTTAAGAGGATTCCCGCGGATGTCAATATGGGGCCTGTGGACTCCTGGTCATCCATATACATTGGGCATCAATATACTTGACGATCAGGTCCCGGGGTATTAATTATACCCTCTTACGGAATGAACCCGGGAGGCGAGACCTCTCCGGC
>CAYPVD010000221.1:0-3608 GCA_964414055.1 uncultured Fibrobacteraceae bacterium | reverse complement strand
TCCTGGAAGCCGCGTTCGGTCAGGAAATGACGGATCCTACCCAGCACACGGTTGTGGATGGCCAGGCGGCGGGCCACCGAACGCGGGCGGCCGGGGGGCAGGAAAACGGTCGATCTGACGGGGACGGGGTCAAGGGGGGGATTCAGGGCACAGCAGGACGCAGTCATGAGGATCTCCTTTCGGGCTCACTGGCCACGGTTAAAGGACGGCCGGACCATAGCCGGTCTCCGGGCGGCTGTCAAGCCGGGGCGCGCTATTTGCATGATCACTCCCCAGAGCGAATATGGCCCTCTTCGGGGGGATGATTGGCCGGTTTTCGGCCAGGAGGGGTTGATTTCATGGCTTATACCCACGATCACCCGCGGCCTGTGGTATCGGTGATCATACCGGTATTCAACAAGCTGGATCTGACGCGGACCTGCATCGAGTCCCTTCATGCCCAGCCGGTGGAGGCGAGTTTCGAGATCATCGTGGTGGACAACGGCTCCACCGACGGATCCACGGAGTGGCTGAGAGAGCAGCAGGAGGCCAAGCGGCTCAAGGCGGTGATCAGCGGGGAGAACCTCGGCTTCGCCCAGGGCTGCAACGCGGGGGCGGCCGTGGCCGGCGGCAAGTACCTGCTGTTCCTGA
The DNA here is from genome assembly GCA_964414055.1 of uncultured Fibrobacteraceae bacterium. Taxonomy (GTDB): domain Bacteria; phylum Krumholzibacteriota; class Krumholzibacteriia; order LZORAL124-64-63; family LZORAL124-64-63; genus JAHJTW01. The sequence continues at coordinate 2,978 of CAYPVD010000221.1, read as the reverse complement.
ACAACGACATGGAAGTGACCCCCTACTGGCTGGATCCCCTGGTGACGACCCTCGATCACGATCCCCAGGTGGGGATCGTGGGGGCCAAGCTCCTGTTCCCCGACGGCACCATCCAGCACGGGGGCGTGGCCCTGATGGAGGTCCACGCCGAGCGCCTGACCTTCGGCGGCATCCATCTCTGCTACCAGAGCAGGGGCGATTATCCCTCGGCCAACAGGGCCCAGCAGATGCAGGTGGTCACCGGCGCCTGCCTGTTGATCAGGCCGGAGATCTTCCAGACAGCAGGCGGCTTCGACGCCGAGTACTGGAACGGGAACGAGGACGTGGATCTGTGCCTCAAGGCGGTGCATGACGGCTGGAAGGTGGTGTACCGTCCCGAGTGCGAGATCATCCACTACGAGTCCCAGAGCGGGGCCCAGCGCTGGGCCAAGGTGGAGCACAACCTGCAGGTGTTCATGAAGAAGTGGCACGGCGTCGCCAAGCCCGACTTCATCCGCGACGAGGAGGGGAACTTCAACGCCACCCCGGACAACCGCATCGCTCCGTACACGCCGCCGCGCCTGCACCTGGGTGTCGGCCCCGACGGTGAGCCCACCGCTTCCCCCTACCGGACGAGCGTTGTGGTGCTGGTCTGGAACGCCCTGGAGTACGTCCGCAAGTGTGCGGATTCCCTCCTGGAGCACACCGGCGACGACTGCGAGCTGATCTTCGTGGACAATGGTTCGGAGCAGGATACCCGGGAGTACCTGGCGGAGCTGGATGGCCGCAGCGACCGCGTCAGGACCATCTACAACGGCGAGAACCTGGGTTTCGCCGCCGGGAACAATGTCGGCATGGCCGCGGCCCAGGGGCGGTACATCTGTCTGCTTAACAGCGACGTGGTGGTCACCGAGGGGTGGCTGGAGCGTCTGATCGCCGTGTCCGAAGCCAAGCCCGGTGTGGGGCTGGTCGGCCCGGTGACCAATTCCATCACCGGCGGGCAGAAGCTCGAGGCCGTGAGCTACGATCAGGAAACCCTGGCCGGCCTGGGCGATTTCGCCGCCGAATACGCCAAGGCCCATGAGGGCCAGAGCGAGTCGGCCCTGTGGGTGGTGGGGTTCTGCGTGCTGATCAAGCGCGAGGTGATCGAGAGGATCGGCGGGCTGGACGAGGGCTTCGGCCGGGGCAACTACGAGGATACCGATTACTGCCTGCGGGCCTTCCTGGCCGGCTACACGTCGGTGGTGGCCAAGGACAGCTTCGTCCATCACTTCGGCAGCCGCAGTTTCGTGGCCGGCGGTGTGGACTACGACCGGGAACTGGACGAGAAGTTCCAGATCTTCCGCCGCAAGTGGGACCTCGAGCCCACCGCACGGCAGACGGGCAACCTGAACCTGCAGCAGCTCATCGACGACGGGTTCCTGCCCGCCCTGCACTTCCATCCCCTGCCGCCCTCGCCGCAGGTGGCCGTGCTGCCCCTGCAGCGCTGGGAGGCCGACCGGTGGGTGGACCGGGCCGAGAAGTTCTACGCCGTCGGCAAGCTGGACAAGGCCGAGCGGATGCTGGAGGCCGTGCTGGCCGGGGTACCGGACCACGACCGCGCCGCCAACGACCTGGCGGTCATCCTCTGGCGGCAGGACCCCGAGGGCGAGGGACGCGACCGGGCCGCCGACATCCTGGCCGAAGTCCTGGCTCGGGATCCCCGCAACGAGGACGCCCGCTGGAACCTGGAGCAGATGGAGGAGACCGTCGAGGTCTGAGACGCCGGCCTGCTACCGGGGAAGCCTTACCGCGCCGGATCGCCTTTACGGGTGGTCCGGCGCATTCGGTTGTCCTGCACCCCCGGTGGTGCTATCTTCTTCCGATCGTACGGCCCCCTCAGTCCTATCCCGAGGAAACACCATGTCCGACCAGAAAATCTCCACGCTGCTTGCGGGACAGGTGCCCGTGGGTTCCGAAGTCACCGTCAAGGGCTGGGTGCGCACCCGCCGCGACTCCAAGGCCGGCCTGAGCTTCATCAACGTCCATGACGGCACGGCTTTCGACGCCATCCAGGTGGTGGCTCCGGCCGACCTGCCCAACTATGCGGACGAGGTGCAGAAGCTGACCGCCGGCTGCTCCGTCATCTGCACCGGCGAGCTGGTCGAGTCCCAGGGCAAGGGGCAGAACCTGGAGATCCAGGCCCGCGCCATCGAGGTGGTCGGGTGGGTCGAGGACCCGGAGACCTACCCCGTGCAGCCCAAGCGCCACACCATGGAGTTCCTGCGCGAGGTGGCCCATCTGCGGCCCCGCACCAACACCTTCGGCGCCGTCGCGCGCGTGCGCAACTGCCTGGCCCAGGCCACACACCGCTTCTTCCACGAGAACGATTTCTTCTGGATCCACACGCCCATCATTACCACCAGCGACGCCGAGGGCGCGGGCGAGGCCTTCCGCATCTCGACCCTGGATCTGGCCAACCCGCCGCGCAACGCCGAGGGGGGCATCGACTACGGCGAGGATTTCTTCGGCCGCGAGACCTTCCTGACCGTCTCGGGGCAGCTCAACGTGGAGACCTACTGCTGCGCCCTCAGCCGCGTCTACACCTTCGGCCCGACGTTCCGGGCCGAAAATTCCAACACCAGCCGCCACCTGTCGGAGTTCTGGATGATCGAGCCGGAGATCGCGTTCGCCGACCTGAACGACGACGCGGACCTGGCCGAAAGCTATCTCAAGTACATCTTCCAGGCCGTTCTCGACGAACGGGCCGACGACATGGCCTTCTTCGCCAAGCACATCGAAAAGACCGCCGTCAGCCGGCTGGAAGCTTTCGTGGACAGCAGCTTCGAGCGCATGGACTACGGCGAGGCCGTCGCGCAGCTGGCCAAGGCCAAGGTGAAGTTCGAGTTCCCCGTTTCCTGGGGCATGGACCTGCAGTCCGAGCACGAGCGCTACCTGTGCGAGGATCTGTGCAAGCGGCCGGTGGTGGTCATGAACTATCCCAAGGACATCAAGGCCTT
>CAYPVD010000220.1:0-3608 GCA_964414055.1 uncultured Fibrobacteraceae bacterium | reverse complement strand
TCAATATCTCGGCCGCCCCCTCCCGGTCCGGGCGTTTGACCTTGATCTTCCGGTCGATCCGGCCCGGCCGCAGGACCGCAGGGTCGATCAGGTCCGGCCGGTTGGACGCCAGGATGATCACCACATCCTGGGTGCCGGTGATTGTGGTCTGGGTCGCCTGGGGCAACTGGCTGCGCCTGGCTGTAGCCTTGGCCACCTGGGCTTCCAATAGTACCTTATCCTGTCTCAGGTGTTTCCCCGCCGGAGGATCGTCCCTTCCCACGAGGAAAGCCGATGGGATCAAATCTCCTTCGGCACCAAGTGCAGCATAGACCCACGTCCCATCCTTGGTTTTCAGAATGGTGTAACCATCCCGGGTCTCGTACCAATGCACTGTTTCATCACCGATCAGACGGGCATCAAAATATGAACCATCTGATTGCATCAGTTGAAATGTCACCTCGGAATTGGCCGGCACCGCCCAAGCGTTGGGACCATACCCCAGAAGAAGCCCGACGGTTGCGGCCAACATGATGAAACGGAAGCACTTCATGGCTCTCCCCCATGGTTGAAAATGAAACTGATGTTGTTTGTTGGGGTCTTGGTGGTTCTGCTCGAAAAGTGGGCAGAATGTGATGCAGGATGATCAAACAGGGCAATAGAATGGGACGTTCGACCCTTGAACCCAGAAAACCTCGACCAACAAGATGACAAGGAAACCGCCCCCCATGTTTACGGTCTCAACTGCTTGGTACTGGTTAATGAAGGCTAATGCTAGCCTCGGATGCCCATGACTTTTCCGGGAGGCACTTTACCACCCCGGAAGTATGTTTGCAATATCATTATCATAAAATATCAGGATTATTCTGACAATTACAGGCAGAAGGCCGTCGTCCGCGCCAACAGCACAAGGAAGAACGCCGCCAGCATGAGGATACGCGGCGAGTCGACCAGCTTGGACGGACGCAGGAAACCCATGATGAACAACGAGAACATGGCCAGGGCCGGCAGGAAAGAGGCGGGCTCCGCCGCATGGCCCAGCAGCGGTAGGACCGCAGCCCCCGTCAGCAACAACAGATTGCGCGGCAACGGGTTATCCAGAAGGGCGCGATGGACGGCCATGAGGATCCAGAAACCCCAGACCACCGCCCCCAGCAGCATCGACGGAACAGGTGACGACACAGGATCGGCGGCCAGGGGTGCAGGCAGCACCAACCGGGCCCCGCTGAACAGCAGATCGCCCGGAACATGCCCCCAGGCGAATCCCTGCGGCCATCCCTGCCCCCCCAGCACCATGGCCCCTACCGCACCGGCCGGCAGCATCACGGCCATGACCAGCAACCCCACCGGACCGGGCCGGCGAAAATTCAGCCCCCAGAACACCGCCCCCAGCAGCAGGCAGACCCAGATCTGAGCCGCCAGGGGCGAGCCGGGCACCAGGGAGTAGGCGGCCAGGGGGCTGGCCGCGTAGAACAGGCCCGCCAGCAGGGCCGCGGTGCGGTTGAGACCCAGGATGCGCCCCACGCGACCGATGAGCAGCACCGCCACCAGGTGCAGGACCAGGCGCAAAGGACCCCAGGGATCACCGCTCCCCGGGCCCAGGGCCAGGGCACCGTACCCCGCCAGGATCACCCCCAGGGGCAGGCCGACCTGTTCCATGAATCTGCGCACCTATCATCTCCCCCGCATCCGGATGCAAAAACCAGGGCGGAGCCCCCCAGGACTCCGCCCCTCTCATGCATGAATCATGCTCAAAACGCGACCGATGACCGCAGCTGGGCAAAAACCGGGCTATTCCCCGGCCGACGCCTCCTGCTCCTCCGCCTGGGCCTCCTCCTCGGCCAAGGCCGCCTCGGCTGCCGCCTGGGCCAGCTCGTGCTCCTTGATGCCGTCGAGGATGAAGTCCTCCTCGTCCGTGGGTTCCTCCACGGCCAGGTGCTTGAACAGCCCCATGCCCGTGCCCGCGGAGATCAGATGACCCATGATCACGTTCTCCTTGAGACTGCGCAGCTCGTCCCGCTTGCCCTTGGTGGCGGCATCGGTCAGCACGCGCGTGGTCTCCTGGAAACTGGCCGCACTGATGAAGCTGTCGGTGGTCAGGCTGGCCTTGGTAATGCCCAGCAACAGGGGCTCGAAGGTCGCCGGCTGCAGCTCGGGCTCGCCCTTGGCCCGCAATTCCATGTTCTTCTGCATGATCTCGCGGTTGGCCGCCTCCACGTCCTGCTTGTTGATCTGCTCTTCCTCCAGGAAGGGCGTGTCGCCGGGGTTGATGATCATGACCTTGCGCAGCATCCGTGAGACGATGATCTCGATGTGCTTGTCGTTGATCTTCACACCCTGCAGGCGGTAGACCTCCTGCACGGCGTTGACCAGGTACTTCTGCACCTCGGCCACACCCTTGATGGCCAGGATGTCCATGGGGTTGATGGGCCCCTCGGTCAGCCGGTCGCCGGCCATGACGTGCTCGCCGTCATATGTCCGCACGTGCTTGCCGTGGGGAATGGTGTACTCCTTCTCCACGCCGCCCTCGCCGACCACCGCAACCTTGCGCTGGCCGCGGGTCGTCCCGCGGAACGACACCACGCCGTCGATCTCGGTGACCGTCGCCGACTCGCGCGGCTTGCGGGCCTCGAACAGCTCCGCCACCCGGGGCAGACCGCCGGTGATGTCGCCGGACTGCGAGAGTTCGCGCGGGATCTTCACCAGCTGGGTGCCCGCGGAGACCTTCTGCCCGTCCTCGACCAGCAGGAAGGCACCCGTGGCCAGGATGTGCTCGGCGAGCTTGCGCCCGGTCTTGGGGTTGACGATCTGGATCGTCGGATGAATGGACTTGTCCGCCGACTCGACGATGACCGGCTGCTTCTTGCGCGTCTTCTCGTCGAGGTTCTCGCTCAGGGTCAGACCCTTGATGATGCCGCTGAAGGCGACCACGCCCGGGCCCTCGCTGAGCAGGAAGTCCGCGAACGGATCCCACTCGAAGATGGGGTCCCCCGCCTTGACCTTCTGGTTGTTCTTGACCAGCACCACGGCGCCGTAGGGCACGGTCATCCGGCTGCGGACGATGCCCGCCTCGGTGACCAGGTTCATCTCGCCCTTGCGGCCGATGGAGACCATCTGCTTGTCCTGGTTCTTGACCAGCTTGACCTCGTCGTTGAAGACGATGGTGCCGTTGGCGGCGGCCTTCTTGGTGGTCTGCTCGACGATGCGGCTGGCCGTACCGCCGATGTGGAAGGTCCGCAGGGTCAGCTGGGTGCCGGGCTCGCCGATGGACTGGGCTGCCATGACGCCGACGGGCTCGCCGATGTCCACGAGCTTCTGCTCGGCCAGGTTGTAGCCGTAGCACAGGGCGCAGACGCCGCGCTTGCACTCGCAGGTCAGCACCGAACGCACCATGACCGACTGGATCCCGGCCTCCTCGATGAGGGCGGCCTGCTTCTTGTCGATGAGCTTGCCCACCTCGAGGATCACTTCGCCCTTGCCGTCGATGACGTCCTCGGCCGTGGTCCGGCCCACGATGCGCTCGGCCAGGCCCTCGATGGTCTTCTCGCCCTCCTTGAGGGCGAAGACCTCGACGCCGCGCAGGGTACCGCAGTCATGCTCGGACACGACGATGTCCTGGGCCACGTCCA
>CAYPVD010000219.1:0-3670 GCA_964414055.1 uncultured Fibrobacteraceae bacterium | reverse complement strand
GGCGCGTGGTGGTCGTCGACGATTCCATAGTGCGTGGGACGACCATGCGCAAGCTGGTCAAGCTGATCCGGGCCGCAGGCGCCCGGGAAGTGCACCTGCGCATCGCGTCGCCGCCGGTGACCCATCCGTGTTTCTACGGCATCGATACCCCGGTGCGCAACGAACTGATCGCGGCCAGCCACGAGGTGGAGGAGATCGCCACGTACCTGCGGGTGGATTCCCTGGCCTACCTGTCCCTGCCGGGACTGCTGGAGGCCACCGGCGAGGGGCATCTGTATTGCGACGCCTGTTTCACCGGCGACTATCCGGTATCGTTCGCCGAGATGCAGGACAAGCTGGTATTCGACGCTCATGCCGACGGTGCGGAGATCAAGGTTCGACCCCTGACGCCGGACAACAATTAGGAAGTGGATGACCGGTATCCACGCGAGGTATTTTCTTGGTACACGATCTGGAGGCCGCCACTCCCTGGCGGCCGCATCCTTGTTTCGACGACCCCGAGGTCCTGTCCGGGGCCCTGACCGGCCGGATCCTGCCGCTGGTCGGTGCGCCGGGGCGGTATGTCGGCGGCGAACTGGGCGCCGACCGCGAGGGTTTCGACCCGACCGGGACCAACATCCTGCTCACGTTCCCGGACGCCTACGAGGTGGGCATGTCCCACCAGGGTCTGCGTATCCTCTACACCCGGCTGCAGCAGACCGAAGGCGTGTTCTGCGACCTGGCCTTCGCCCCCTGGCCGGACATGGAAGAACTCATGCGCACCGAGGGTTTGCCCCTGTTCGGCCTGGAATCGCGGCGGGCGGCACGGGCTTTCGATCTGATCGGATTCTCCCTGGGCTACGAACTGGCCTACACCAACATGCTGACCATGATCGACCTGGCCGGCGCGCCGTTGACTGCGGCGGACAGGGGGGAAGGGGACCCCATCTTCCTCGCCGGGGGATCCTGCACCCTGAACCCCACGGTGGTCGGGCCTTTCCTGGACGTCGTGTTCGTCGGAGACGGGGAGGAGATCCTGTGCGAGGCGGCAGTGCTGGTCAGGGAAGCGAAGAAGGCAGGACAGGGCCGGGAGGAAATCCTGGCCGGGTTGCGCTCCCTGCCCGGAGCCTGGCATCCGGGCGCCTCGGGGTCAGTGAGGGCCAGGACCATCGTCGACATGAACGCCTACCCGCCGCCCCGGGAGCTGGTGCCGGTGATCGAGCCCGTGCACGACCGCCTGGCCCTGGAGGTCATGCGCGGGTGCGTGCGCGGGTGCAGGTTCTGCCAGGCGGGCATGATCACCCGGCCCGTGCGCGAGCGCGACGCCGACACCCTGGTGACGGCGGCCCGTGAGGGCGTGGCAGCCGCGGGCTACGGGGAGGTCTCCCTGCTGAGCCTCTCGACCGCGGACTACTCGGGCCTGGACCGGGCCGTGGCGGGCATCCAGGATGCCCTGCAGGGCACGCATACCAACCTGGTGCTGCCCAGTTTGCGGATCGACGCGGTGGATGAGGATCTGTACGGACGCATCAGCCGCGAGCGGCCCAAGAGCTTCACCTTCGCCCCCGAGGCGGGCAGCCAGCGCCTGCGGGATGTCGTCAACAAGAACATCACCGAGCGGCAGATCCTCGATACGGCAAGGGAGGCCTTCGCTGCGGGCGTCAAGAGCATCAAGCTCTACTTCATGATCGGCCTGCCGACCGAGACCAACGAGGACCTGGACGCCCTCGTCTCGCTGGTGGGACAGGTGGTGGGGCTGGCGCCGAGGGGCGGCGGACAGGTGCACGTTTCCATCTCCCCGTTCGCCCCCAAGGCCCATACGCCGTTCCAGTGGGCGGGGCAGATCACCCGCCAGGAGATCCGGCGGCGCAACAACTACCTGGCACGCCCCCTGCGCCGCATGAAGGTCAAGGTCAGCCTGCGCGAGCCCGAGGTCTCGTTTCTGGAGGCCCTGCTGGGCCTGGGAGACGAAGCCCTGGCGGAGGTCGTGGCCGAGGCCTGGCGCCGCGGCGCGCGCTTCGACGGCTGGGACGAGTGGTTCGACTTCGAGCGCTGGGAGGCGGCCCTGTCGGTCTGCGGCATCGCCGCCGAGGACTACCTCTTGTCACGGGATCCCGTAGCTCCCCTGCCCTGGGACGGCATCGACGTGGGCCTGAAGAAATCCTTCCTGCAACGGGACTGGGAGCGGGCACAACGCGCGCGGACCCTGCCCGATTGCCGGCTGGAGGCCGGGTGCTACGATTGCGGCCCCTGCGACCAGACGCTGGTGCATCTTTTCTCGCAACCCTCCGGGAAGGGAACCGAAGCCGTCGACGACAGGTCGGTGCGGGAGGAGGAGACGGCGCCGGAGTCGGCGTGCGACGCCCGGAATCTGGATCCCCGCGACCCGACCATCGAGCTGAAAAAGTGGAGGATCTGGCGGCAGCAAGCCGCCGCCAAGTGCTGGTACCGGCTGGAATTCGCCAAGACCGGCGACATGGCCTTCCTCGGCCACCTGGATTTCCAGCGACAGATGCAGCTGGCTCTCAGACGTTCCGGCTTGCCTGTTGCCTACAGCAAGGGCTATCATCCACATCCCCTGCTCAAGTTCGGGCCCCCCTTGCCGGTGGGCCAGCAGGGGTTACGCGAGTGCATGGACGTGGCCTTCACCCATGCCTGCCCGGGCTGGCACGAGGTCCTGGGCCGATGTTTGCCCAGGGGGCTGGCCATCCGACGGCAGGTGATGGTCGGCAGCCAGACGCCCGGCTCCATCGACCAGGGTGTGACCAGGTTCGACTACCGGGTCGAGTTGCCCCCCGATATGGGGGACGGGGCCCGGGGCCGTGTCGCTGAGAAGGTCGCTTCTTTCCTGGCGGCTTCCGCCTGGCCCTACGTGCGGCAGCGGCCCAAGGGCAACGTGACGTTCGATATCCGTGCGCTGGTTCCCGAAGGCGCACTGGTTCTGGAAGATGAGCCCGCACCCGGGGGTGGCGTTCGTTTACGCTTTTCCCTGTTGCGGGGCGAAACCGGCGCGGTGTTGCCGGCCCATGAATTCCTGGCCGCTCTGTTGGGTGAGCTGCTGCCGGAACCCCGGCTGTGCAGGATCACCCGGACGGGTTATTGCGGCCGACACAACGACGGGCGATGGTTGTCGCCCCTTGAGGAAGTAGGTGAATCCAACCTCCGTTACTGGTTGGGTCGTCATTTCCACGGATAGGATCGGATCCGGAAATGACGGGCCTGGAGCGACGGGACGGCCCCATTCATGAAAAAAGAAATCATCATAAATTCGTCTCCCCACGAGGTCCGCATCGCCATGCTCGAGGACGGCGAACTCGTGGAGATGCTCATCGAGAACGCGGACTCCAAGCGCATCGTGGGCAACGTCTACCTCGGCAAGGTCAGTTCGGTGAAGCCCGGCCTGCAGGCCGCGTTCGTGGATATCGGCATGGAGCGGGCGGGTTTCCTGCACGCCTCGGACCTGGACCACGACGACACCGAGACCGGCGAGGGAGGAGGCGGCCGCGGCCGCCGCAACCGCTTCGTGCCCAACATCCAGGATGTCCTGAAGGTGGGCGATCCGCTGCTGGTGCAGGTCACCAAGGAACCCATCAGCACCAAGGGACCTCGGCTGACCGCCGACATCAGCCTGCCCGGGCGCTACCTGGTGATGATGCCCAAGGGCCGCCACATCGGGGTCTCGCGCAAGATC
>CAYPVD010000218.1:0-3678 GCA_964414055.1 uncultured Fibrobacteraceae bacterium | reverse complement strand
TCCATCCACTTGCGCACCAGGACCGGGTCCAGGCCGTCCAGCCCCAGGGCCACCACCCGCCCGGCCTTGGCCCTGCCCTGCCTGCGCCGCGACCGGACCAGACGCACCGTCACCCGCACCGGCCAGGCCAGCAGGGCGACGAAGGCCAGGGCCAGACCCGCCAGGGCGAACAGGAACGACCCTCCCAGGGCGAAGCCGGCCCCGGGGCCGATGTATCCCGGGCAAAGGATCAAACCGCAAAAGGCAGGCAGGACGGGCAGGGACATGGATCACTTTCCTGCAAGGGATACGCCGCCCGGAGCGACCGGAAAATTCGGCAACCAGGCTTTCAAACTAACCCAAGGCGGCCCGGCGGGCAACCCGGCACCGGCACCGGCAGGACCCGGAACTCCCATCAAATCACTGGATTGCGCAACTGGAGAGACTCAACCGACAGGAACTTCCGTCCCGACGGCGGCTGTCTCGGGTTCGTCCGTAGAGGAAGCCACGGAGGCCGCGAAGGCCAGATCATCGATCTTGATGTGGTTCATCAGCCAGTAGTGAAGGAAATCATGCATATCCCGGGATATGCGCTTGCCCTGGATGAAGTCGAATTGGTAGCGTTCCACCTTCTGCAAGAGCTGACGGTGCTGGCTCTTGTGCAGCTTCAACCCCTCGTAATCCGCCGCCGCCATGACCTCTTCCTCGTAGGTGAAATGCTCCTGGGTGTAGCCCACCAGGTCGCGCAGGATCTCACCCATGACCCGCCGGCCCTTTCCCTTCTGCAGGGCGCTTTCGAACTTGTTGACGATCTCCACCAGGTGTTTGTGCTGGGAATCGACCTCTTCGATACCTGTTTCGTATTCCTTGGACCACTCTATCTGCGCCATGAGCAACGATCTCCTTTCCGTGTGAAGTCACCAAGGATAAACATCGGCATCCAGGGACATTTTTTTACCGAAAAGGGAACCTGTCGCCGCCGCAACTGTTGGATCACCTGCAACCGTATCCCCCTGAACGGTTATTCCGGCTGCCGCCGGGATTCATATGAAAGGATGAACAATGAATGCGTCTACCTCCGGCCGATGCCTGCCGGCAGTCGCGGCGGTCCTGGCTCTGCTGACCACGGGGGCCGTCGCCGCCCAGGCGGAAGCCTCATCCGGCTATCTGGGGGTCATGCTCCAGGACATCAGCCCGAGCATGGCCAAGGCCCTGCAGCTGGACGACCATACCGGAGTGCTCGTGACCGAGGTCGTCGAAGGCAGCCCGGCCGACGAGGCGGGGCTGCAGGACGGGGACGTCATCCTCGAATTCGACGGCAAGACCATCGACGGATCAGGTGATCTGACCGCGGCCGTCCGCGCCGCCGAACCGGGCGACAAGGTCAAGGTCCTGGTGCTGCGCGACGGCGAGCAGGAGAAGATCAAGGTCGAGATCGGTGAGAAGGAGGCCGAGGAAAACCTCGGGCCGGGATTCAGGCACCCCAGGCTCTACAGATGGCACGATCGCGATTTCCCGGATCTGGACCTGGATGAGTTCATGGATCTGGCCGTGACGGACCGGGGGTATGTCGGCATCGGTCTGGGCGACCTGACCGACCAGCTCGGCGGGTACTTCGGCGTCGAGGACGGCGAAGGCGTCCTGGTCACCGAGGTGCACGAGGACAGCCCCGCCGCCGAGGCGGGCCTGAAGGCCGGCGACGTGATCGTCAAGTTGGACGACCGGGACATCGATTCCTCCGCCGCCCTGCTGCGGGCCCTGCGCAAGACCGATCCCGGTGACGAGGTCTCCCTGACCGTGGTGCGCAAGGGCAAGCGCAAGACCTTCAAGCTCACCCTGGCGGAAATGCCCGAGGACGCCCGGAATCGTTTCCCCGGCGCCTTGCTCCGCGACGACGACATGCTTTTCGTACCCCGCCATCGGTTGCCCGAGGGGGACGACCAGGACATCCTCATCCGCCGCCACCTCAAGGGCTCGCCCCGGATCCGGATGCTGCGCGAGGAATTCGACGATCATGAGCTGGACGAGCTGCACCAGGAGCTGGACAAGCTGCGCTCGGAGCTCGACAAGCTCCGGCAGGAAGTCGAGAAGCTGCAGTAGAACACGGAGAGCGCGGCTTCCACGCAAGGAGGCTGTGGGCCGCACGGACCCGGGCTGCCACCTAAGGCGGCCCGGGTTTGTTTGGGGCGCTCACTCCACTTCCACCAGCCGACGACCTGCCGCCAGGTCCGGGTCGGTGAACAGCAGCCAGGTCCGGATCTCCCTGGCCGGGTAGATCATCTCCAGGACCTCACGGTACCGGACGAGCTGGGGCCGGTAGTGCTCCACCAGCGCCTGTTGCAGGGCCATATCCTGCGCCCCGCGGTTGGTCTTGTAATCGATGATGTCCACCCTGCCGGGCCTGAGCACCAGGCGATCGACCACCCCGGTGATGCGCTCGCGGATGCCATCTTCCGCGACCGCCGCGCGTTCGGCGATCACCGGGACCTCGCTCAGGCCCCGCCCCCCCTCCTGTTCGGGCCGGAAGATCCAGGCCAGCGAGGGCTCCTCGAACACCGTCCGGGCTTCCTGCCACGAAGGACCCTCGCCCGGGGGCATCCGCCCACCCCGGGCGGCGGCTTCCAGCAGGGAATGGACCTGGAGCCCCCGCTCCAGACCCGCGGACCCGTCGCCATGGCCGCCCCTCACCGGCGGCTTGGCCGTCGGCACTTCTTCCGGACCTTCCGCGGCGGACGGGGTCAGGATCCGGATCCGCTCCCTCATCACAGGCGGCTGCCAGGTCATCAGGCCCGGCAACGAACCCGCATCCTGCCCGGATGAGGATTCGTCCCCCTGAAGACCGGCGGATTCGTTTGCGGATGTGCCTTCCACTTCCGCGGGCAGGCCCACCTCGATCCACCGACTGTCCGCGTCGGCCGCGCTGGCCAGTATACGCCGCAGAGGACTGTCGTGCTCGGACTTGTCGTTGCCCTTGTCGCCGCCCAGGATGTACAGCCTGTCGCGGGCCCGGGTCATGGCCACGTACTGCAGGTTGGCCTCCTCGCGGCGCTCGCGCCCGCGCGCCGCCTGCGCCCCTATGCTCACCGGATCCGCCGTTCCCGTCGCCACCGCCGGTCCCTGCCGTTCCTGCTTGCGGGCAACGTAAAGGAGGGCGGAGCAGGAATCGTCCGGGTCCAGGATGACCTGGGCGTCCTCCTTGTTCGAGGCGGCGTCCGCGTCCACCAGCAGCACCACCGGGGCCTCCAGCCCCTTGGCCCCGTGGATGGTCATGAAGCGCACCCGCCCGCCCTCGGCGGTCTCCGGCACGATGCCCTCTTCCTGGCCTCCACGGCGTTCGGCCCGCTCCAGCAACCTGACCAGTCGGCGCACCGTGGGCATCGACGCCAGGTCCCTGCCCAGGGTCAGGTCGTGGATCCGCTCCAGGTTGTAAACGGCCTGTTCCCCCAGGGCGGCCCGGTAACGCGCCGGCATCTCTCCCTCGCGGAAGATCCGCCGGATCAGGTCGTGGCAGGACTCGTACCCCGACCGCCGTCGCCAACGACCCAGCAGCGTCGCCGCCCTGCCCGTCACCGGATGATCCTTCTCCCCCCGGATCGTCTCCCACAGGCCGCGAGGCGTCTTGTAACCCTCGCCACCGGGCCGCTCGTCGAGGATCCCCCGGCGGGCCAGGGTTTCTTGCAGCTCATGTTGCGACAGCCG
>CAYPVD010000217.1:0-3681 GCA_964414055.1 uncultured Fibrobacteraceae bacterium | reverse complement strand
CGGCTGGCTGGGATCCTCCATGGTGACGCGCTTCTCGCCCAGTTGCTCGGGCTCGAAGGTTTCCACGGGTTCGGGGTGGCCGGCGGGAATCTTGGAGAAGTACTTCCGGGCGTACTTCCGGACATCCTTGTAATCCACGTCGCCGACGACCGAGACCACGATGTTCGAACCCACGTAGTTGCGGTCGAAGTAGGCCTGGCAGTCGGCGCGGCTCACGTTCTGGATGTCGGACATGTAACCGATGGTGGAATGATGATAACCATTGGCCATGAACATCAGGTTCTCGAACTGCTCGAGTATGCGCCCGATGGGGTTGTTGTCGGTGCGCATGCGCCGTTCCTCGGTGACCGGACCGTCCTTTTCCGTGTAGAACTCGCGGAACACCGGGCGCGCCATGCGGGTGCCTTCGAGGTAGGCCCACAGTTCCAGGCGGTTGCTGGGCATGTTGTAGTGGTAGACCGTCACGTCGTTGGTGGTGTAGGCGTTCAGGCCGTTGCCGCCGTTGTTCTCGACGATCTGGCCGTACTCGTTGGTGACCACGAACTCGCGCGCGGCTTTCTTGGCATCCTCGAAGGCCTGCTGCTTGGCCGCATAGTCGGCCTCCATGGCCTTGACGTCGCCCAGGTAGAAGACAAGGGCGTCATGGGCTTCCTGGCCCAGGGAGAAATCCGCAGGCATGACCTCGGCGGTGGCAACGAGCTCGTCGTAGGCGTCCCGCTCGTCGGCAGGGATCCGCGCGGTCATGCTTTCGTACTTGGCACGCACCGGACGGATGGCCAGGCGCACCTGCTTGAAGGCGTTGAAGGCCGCGTCCTCCTTGGCCATGGCCTTCTGCTCGGCCCGGTAGTCCTTGGTGCCGACCTCGGCGGTGCCCTTGAAGGCCATGTGCTCGAGAATGTGGGACAGACCCGTGATGCCGCGCACCTCGTTGGCACTGCCGACGTTGATGAAGGTGCGGAAGGAGAATACGGGTACATCGTGCTTTTCCAGGACCAGGAATCTGACCCCGTTGTCCAGGGTGAATTCGTGGACCTGGTTCTCCAGGTCGAGGTAGGTCTGACCCAGAACGCTGCCCGCGCCCAGCACCACGGCCAGGACGGTCAGCACGGCAAGCAAGCGGTTTCTCAACGGCATGTACGCCTCCGATGTCTTTGCTTCCCTCAGGAAGCGACACGAACACTCCCGGTCTGGTCACAGACCGGGTACTTCAACTCACAGGGCCCGGTGGGGCAGGCTCGTTTTCAAGCGGGGGATCGGACTGCAACCTAACGAAATCCCCATTTTCTGTCAATCGGTCAGGCAATCACTGCCTGTCACCCGGAAGCGATAAGGCAGTTCAACGGCCCTTCTGATCCCCACACGGGGTCCTATCAGGATCCCCGTCGGTGCGGCCTGCGCCGCCAGCACGCGGATGCCGCTGTCGGGATCGGCCAGGGAGCGGCCGTTCCATGTCCGGTCGATCCCCAGGGCGCGGCACAACCGCCCCGGCCCGGCCGTCAGATCCCGGTCGCGGCAACGGGCCGGATCCAGACCCCGGCGCAAGGCCATGATCCCGCGGCCTCTCACCGGTTCCAGCGCCCTGATCAGGACCGCACCCGGTACGCCGTCGGGTTCGGTCACGAAGTTCAGGCAGTGGTGCATGCCGTAGACCAGGTAGACGTACACCATTCCCGGCGGACCGAACATGATGCCGCTGCGCGGCGTCTTCCCCCGGCCCGCATGGGACGCGGGATCCTCCCGGCCCAGGTACGCCTCGGTCTCCACGATCCTGCCGGCAACGACTCCCTCCGGCCCGTCCACCTCGATCACGCAGCCCAGCAGCTCGGGAGCCACGGTACGGGTATCCCGGGCGAAGAAATCCCCTGCCAGCACCTGTTCCGACACCTACTTCTCGAGCTCCTTGTTCTGCAGCAGCCATACGCCCAGCACCGTGGCCGCCGCGGCCACCAGGACGAGCACGACCACCGACTGCCAGGCCGGCACCGGCTCGCGGTGAACCACCGAATTCAGGATGGCCGCCAGCATGCCGGGCAGATCCTCCGGCACGTTCTGCGGCCGCGAAACGAGGTTCTGCAGGTGGAACTGCAGGCTCAATTCCTGCACCCGCGCGGGGATGCCCGCCACCAGCTTCTCCCAGCCGAAGGCGAACAGCAGGGCAGGCAACACGGGCTTCTTGAAAAACGTCCCCATGGCGGCGAACAGGGCGGTGTAGGTCCAGGTTCCCAGGATGACGATCAGGAAGGTCTGCAGGTAGAGCTTGAGGAACTCCCAGGAAATCACCCCCGGATTCCCCACGACCATGACCAGGAAACACATCACCAAGGACAGGGTCAGCAGGCCGCCGGCGACACCCTGGGCGGCCAGCAGCCGCCCCAGGTAGATGTTCCAGCGCCGTATGGGCCGCGTCCAGGTGTAGACGATGGTGCCCTCTTCCACCTGTTCCCCGATGGCCGAGATGCCCACCGCCATGGCCACGATGGGGATCAGGAAGGGAATGAACGTGTCATGGCTCAGGCCGGACAGCTGCAGATGGGCGGTGATGCCACGGTCGGAGAACCAGAGGCGCACGGCCAGGACCACCAGCACCGGCAGCAGGTTGATCAGCCCCAGGGAAACGAGGCGCTTGCGGCGCGCCATTTCCCGCAGGGAATACAGGGCGATCCAGGCCACGGCCCCGTGGCTGGGCAAGGGTTCGGGCGCCCGGCCGGGATCGGGACTGGCGGTGGAATGGCTGCCGTTCTCCTGCATGGTGTTCACCGTTCGGTCAGGTACTGGAAGACCGCTTCCAGGTTGTCGTCGAGGGTCAGGATCTCCGTCACTTCCAGGTCGTTCTCCAGGATCCAGCCAGGCAAGGCCCGGTAGAAGGCCACGGCGCGGTCCGTGCGCACGACCACCCGCTCCCGCTCGTCGATCTGCACCCCGGCCACATGCTCCCGACCGATGAGGAAGGCCGCCAGCTTGCGCACCTCCGGGGAGACAAGCGCCACGGTGGTGGGATGCTCGGGGATCTTGTCGCGGATCTCGGCCACGGCCCCCTCGGCCAGCACGCGCCCCCGATCCATGAGGATGATCTGGTCGGTCATGGCCTCGATCTCGGGCAGGATATGGCTGGACACCAGCACCGTCGCCCCGGCGGCGCCCAACTTCCGGATCAGGTCGATGGCGCCGCGACGGGACACCGGATCCATGCCGTTGAGCGGCTCGTCCAGGAAGACGACCTCCGGATCGTGGGCCATGGCCTGGGCCAGCTTGAGCTTCTGCCTCATGCCCTTGGAATAGCCTCCCAACCGGCGGCCGGCCGCATCGGCCAGGTCGAAACGCTCCAGCCACAAGGCCACCCGGCGGGCCGTCTCCGGGCCCTTGAATCCCATGAGCCGCAGCATCAGCGACAGGTATTCGGAGCCGGTCATCCACTCGGGCAGGGCGTCGCTCTCGGGGCAGAATCCCACCTGTCGGTACCAGCCCACCCGGTCCCGCAACCTGTCCCCGAACACCCTCACCTCGCCCTGGCTGGGCTCGATCAGGCCGGCGAGCATCTTGAACAGGGTGGACTTGCCGGCACCGTTGGCGCCCAGCAATCCCACCACGCCGGTCCCCACGCTGATGGTACAGTTGTTGACGGCGATGACTTCGCCGAACCACTTGCCGACCCGGTCGGCGCTGATACGAGCGACCCCGCTG
>CAYPVD010000216.1:0-3687 GCA_964414055.1 uncultured Fibrobacteraceae bacterium | reverse complement strand
GACGTCATCGCCGGTCGTGTAGTCGAACAGTCCGCTGAGGGCCAGACCGTTGTCGAACTTGTTGCCGATCTCGGCGTTGATGAGCATGCCGCTGTAGTCGATGTCGTCGTCGCTGCCGGTCTGGTAGGCGAACATGGAGTCGTAGAACCAGCTGTCGGCGAACGTGCGGTGGCTGTAGGCGCCAAAGGTAAACAGCTTGTAGTTGTTCATGGCTTCGTTCTTCATGAAATACCCGAACAGATCGAAGCCCTGATCGGCGAAGTGGAAGTTCATGAGGTAGAACATGGGATCGATGAAACGGTCGCCCGTCTCCTCATCATCCTGGTTCAACTCCTGCAACTGCCAGACAGCGCCCGTGAAGTCCACGGCGTCACTCAGCTCGCCGCCGAACAGCAGGCCTTCCTCGGTCCGCCCGACGTTGCTCCAGCCGACCTTGCCGATCAGACGCTCGTTGTGCAACCCCACGGACATGCGACCGGCCTTGACCCAGCTCTTGTCGCAGGGCTTGTACCACAGGTAGGCCTGGTGGATGCCCGTCTCGTAGTTGCCGGTGTTGTTGTTGAAGGCCTGGGTACCGGAATTCAGACCCAGGATCCGGGAGTCCTGGAACTGCACGAAGGCGCCCGAGTTCTCGCCGGCCTTGGCGTCGAACCCGATGCGCGTGCGCATGTACTGCATCCAGTCGTTGTTGACGTCGGCATTGAAGCTTCGCCCGTCGATTTCCATCCTGTAGCGGGCCTGGCCGCTGACGGTCACGTCCACGGAACCCATGTCGGCGGCGTAGGAGGCAAAGGCCGTAAGCATCACGACCACCAAGAGCATGCACTTGAACCACTTCAAAACGATCTCCTTTTCGTCTAGGCAGGGGACCGACCGGAACTCCGATTAAAATCCTCCGGTGGTCGAATTGGACCTAAGGGTGGGGTTAGGTTCGCGGCTTGTAAACAAAAATATTCAATTTGTGAAAATATATTTTCAGTGGCCGTGCCGGATAGGCCCCTCTTCGCAGACCAGAAAACAGCCGCCATGTCTCCACAGCGGCTGCACA
Source organism: uncultured Fibrobacteraceae bacterium (assembly GCA_964414055.1). GTDB lineage: Bacteria > Krumholzibacteriota > Krumholzibacteriia > LZORAL124-64-63 > LZORAL124-64-63 > JAHJTW01. Next base: position 2,639 of record CAYPVD010000216.1, on the reverse strand, counting down.
TCATCACAAGTTATTCAACGACACCTACTTCAACAAGGTCAACTTTTCGGTGGCGGCCCCCGCCGCCGTCTCGATGCGGCAGAAATAAATGGAGCTGGGCACCGCACGTCCCCCATCATCGCGGCCGTTCCACCTGACGCTGTAGTCCCTGGCGGCGGCCCGGTCGCCGTCGACCAAGGTCCGGACCACCCGGCCGGTCACGTCATAGATCCTGACGTACACCGTACCCGGTTCGCCCACGGTGTACTCGACAGTGGTGGTGGGGTTGAAGGGATTGGGCGCGATGCGGTCGATGGTCACAGCGGCGATCTGCGGAGCCTGATCCTCGACGCCCGAGATCACACCGTTGCCGAAGAGGAACTCCGCCCACTCGGGGTGATCGATGAAGGGGTTCCTATTCCCTTGGTATGAATAGACGATGTCGTTGCGGCGCATTTCCTTGGCATCCACGGGATCATCCTGGCTCCACTGCAGCAACGTGGAGACCAGGCCCATGTATGCCACCCCGCCTTCGGTGGTCACGATCAGCGACTGGTTGTCCGTCAGCACCAGGTCCGGTTCATTGGCTGCATCGCCCTCGTACCGGATGTCGGCATAGAACTGGGCCCGGGCCACGTCGCCCTTGCGCCCCTGCCAGGTTTCCCAGCTGTCGGTATCATACAGGTTGGTGCCGCTCTCGCCGTTGTACGTGGCGGCGGGCTTGCTCGTGCATCCTGCCAAGCAATCGTCGTAGGGCTTGTTGCCGCGCGACGAGTTGTACGAGGCGTCGCACAGGAACAACTGGTGGCAATCCGTGTAGGGCACCCAGCCATCATCAGGAAAGCCATAGCTCTTGGGCCAGGTATGTTCCCGGTTGTAGGGTCCCACGCCGCCCCCGAACTTCACGTAGGAGGTGTTCTTGTAGACATCCAGGATGTTGGCGCTGTTCAGGGGATCCTCGTCGGCGCTCTCCAGGATGTCCCAGGTGTCGGTGGACGAGGATGTGTAAGGATAAACCGTATGATGGTCGATGAGGGCGTGCAAGGTGGTCCGGCAGGCGGTCTTGCTGCTCAAATCGACGGAATCATAGTAACCGGCCGGAGCATCGGCCAAGGCGACCACGGTCCAGCACAACGCAAGCACCAGGGCCGCAACCTGAAGAACACGGGAGGATTTCTTCATGATTCACCTGTTAGGTTGAAAAGGGAATTCCCATGGGCCCCAGTCCGACCCATGACCACTATATAATTATAACACAATCCAGGTTGGAATCCATCAAGATACAACCGGGATTTCTCTAAGATATTGCCACTGCTCAGGATTCAGCGAGATATACCAGCGTCGCACCTCCGCCACCGCGCCCCGGGCCCGCTTCGGCCAGGGAGGCCACCCGGGGATCCTGTTGGAGTTTTTCGTACAGATAATCCCGTAACCGGCCCGTGCCGAAGCCGTGGATCACGTTCAGGACCTCCAGACCGGCCGGGATGGCCCGATCGATGAGACGGTCCAAAAGTTCCCAGGCCTCGGCCCCCTGCTGTCCCCGCAGGTCGATTTCCGGCGGCACCGCGGGTGCCTCCCCTTGCCAGGACCAGCCGCCGCGGGAATCCGGCGGCGATTCCTTGACTTCCGCTTCCCCTTCCAGGGGCGTCACCGCATCCACACCCAGGGTAAGGCGCAGGCTGTCGGCGATGGCCGTAATCTTCCGGCCTCGGATCTCCACCACCTGACCGATGAGATTCAGATGGGAAATGCGCACGCGTTGTCCCACCACGAGTGCCGGTCCTTCCCCGGTCGTTCCCCCCGAACCCTCCGGGCCGGTGCGCTCCAGGGCGGCGATGCGATCCCGGGCGGATCGGACCACGGCCTTGTCGGCTCCCGAGGACTTGATGGCCCTGACCGCGTTTTCGATGGCCCGGCGGCCCTCACGGGCCTGCTCTTCGCTTTCGGCACGGGCGGCCGCCAGGATTTCCCGCCTCTCCTGCTTGATTCCCGCCAGACGCTTCTCCAACTCGCTGTTCAGGACGGCCAGCCGCGCCCGCTCATGTTCCAGCTCTTCGCTGGTCGCGCCCAGCTGGCGGGCCCTGCGGTCCAGATCCGCCAGCAGCTTCTCCACCTGGACCCGTTCGGTGCCGGCCATGGCGCGAGCCCGGTCCAGCAGGTCTCCGGGAAGGCCCATGCGGGCGGCGATATCGAAGGCGTGGCTCGTACCGGGATCCCCCACCCGCAGGGTGAACAGGGGCCGCAGGTCCTGCTCGTCGTAATCCATGGCGGCGTTCAGCATGCGGGGATGGTCGTGCACCGCGGCCTTGAGCAGACCGTAGTGGGTCGAGGCCAGGACCCGCGCCCCTCCGGCGACCAGCTGTTCCAGCACGGCAAAAGCCAGGGCCGTCCCTTCCTGGGGATCGGTCCCGCTGCCGATCTCGTCGCACAGGACAAGGGTCTTCTCGTCGGCCAACTCCAGGAAACGACTCAGATGACCGAGGTGGGCCGAGAAGCTGCTCAGGGCCTCGCTGATGGACTGGTCGTCCCCCAGGTCGGCCAGCACCCGGGTCACCGCCGGCAGGATCGTATCGTCCGCGGCAGGCACATCCCACCCGCACCAGGCCAGGGCGCAGAACACCCCTACGGTCTTGAGGGCCACCGACTTGCCGCCGGCATTG
>CAYPVD010000215.1:0-3717 GCA_964414055.1 uncultured Fibrobacteraceae bacterium | reverse complement strand
CGCGAGAGTGGCGGAACTGGCAGACGCGCAGGATTTAGGTTCCTGTGGGGAAACCCGTGGGGGTTCGAGTCCCCCCTCTCGCACCATTGTTTTTCGGGCATTCCAGTTACCATGCGGCGGCGCCTACGGCGTCGGACCGCGCAGATCACCAGGAGCCAGGTTCATCATGACCGCCAAGACCCCTCGTCCCCACACGGGGATCAAGACCACCGTCGAATCCCCCGCGCCCTGGCAGAAGGTGGTGAAGGTGGAGATCGAGCGTTCGCTGTTCGACGAGGCCTACGCCGGACGGCTCAGGAAGGCCGTCAAGTCCCATCAGAAGCCGGGCTTCCGCAAGGGCAAGATCCCCCGGGCCGTGGTGGAGAAGGAACTCGGCGACGCGCTGCGGGTCGAGACCATCGAGGATCTGGTGCCCAAGGCCTGGATGACGGCCCTGCTGGAGCACAAGCTGGCGGCGATCACCGATCCCCAGCTGGAGAACCTCCAGTTCGAGGCCGAACAGCCCCTGACCTTCGACCTGAAGGTCGAGGTGAGGCCGGAGGTCACGGTCAAGGATTACGAGGGCTTGCCGGTGCAGAAGCGGGAAGCCGCAGTCACTGCCGCTGAAGTGGACCAGGTGATCGAGCGTCTGCGAGAGAGCCGCGCAGCGTTCGAGAAGGTCGATCGCCCCGCCGCCGAGGGCGACCGGATCCTGCTGGACCTCACCCCGCTGGATGACGCCCCGGAGGGTGAGGCGCCGGTGATCCCGGATCAGGAGTTCGTCCTGGGTGCCGAGCACAACCTGCCGGCCTTCAACGAGCAGCTGGTGGGCTGCGAGGCGGGGCAGGAGCAGGAAGTGAAGGTGGATTACCCCGACGATTTCCCCAACGAGAAGCTCAAGGGCCGCACCGTGCGCTTCCAGTGCCGGATCAAGGAGGTGGCGGCCAAGGTGGTGCCCGGGGCCGATGACGAGTTCGCCGCCTCCATCCACGAGGGGACGACCATGGCCGAGCTGCGGGAGGAGATCCGCGCCGACCTGCTCAAGGAGGCCGAACGGCGCATCCAGCAGGAGCTGGACCTGCAGATCCGCGGGGAACTCATCGCGCGCCATGATGTTTCCCTGCCACCGTCCATGGTCAAGCGTTACCTGGAGGTCGGGCTGGATGACTTCCACGCCCACAACGAGCGCCTGGGGAGGCCCGTCACGGAGAAGGACGACCAGGAGTACATGGAGGCGTCCCGTCCCGCGGCCGAACAGGCCCTCAAGGGCATGCTCCTGCTCGAAGCGGTCCGCAAGCAGGAAGAAATCAAGGTCACCGACGAGGATGTCGATGAAAGGATCCAGGAGATCGCCGCCGAGAACGGGTTCGATGTTGACCGTTACCGGGAATTCGTCAACAGTGGCGACGAGAAGGATCGGATCAGGTACGATCTGGCCGAGCGCAGGACCTACGATTTCCTGCTCTCGAGGGCCGAGATCACCGAAGTGGCCGCGGACGCGGACATAGCCATTCCTTAAGGAGAGCGCATGCTGGTACCGATGGTAGTCGATCAGACGAGTCAGGGCGAACGCGCCTACGACATCTATTCCCGCCTGTTGAAGGACCGCATCGTCTTTCTCGGTTCGCCGGTGGACGACAACGTCGCCAACCTGGTCATCGCCCAGATGCTGTTCCTGCAGGCGGAGGATCCCGAGCGGGATATCTACCTGTACATCAACAGCCCGGGCGGGAGCGTGACCGCGGGATTGGCCATCTACGACACGATTCAGTACATTACCAATGACGTGGTCACCATCTGCATGGGCCAGGCCGCCAGCATGGGAGCGGTCCTGCTGGCCGCCGGTGCCGCAGGCAAGCGCTCGGCTCTGATGAACGCACGGGTGATGATCCATCAGCCCCTGGGCGGCAGCCAGGGCCAGGCCAGCATGTTGGAGATCTACACCAAGGAGATCCTCAACATCAGGGACAAGCTGTACGGCATCCTGGCCAAGCATACGGGCCAGACCCGGAAGAAGATCGCCGAGGACAGCGACCGGGATTTCTTCATGTCCGCCGAGGAGGCCCTGGCCTACGGCCTGGTGGACAAGGTGATCGAGAGCCGGAGCGAAGTCGAGACCGGCAAGGACAAGAAGAAGTAACAGCAGCGCCGGCCCCGGGGACGGTGGAGGAGCCATGAAACGACGCCAGAACGGCAGCCCCCAGATGATCAAGTGTTCGTTCTGCGCCCGCGGCCAGGACGAGGTGGCCAAGCTCGTGGCCGGTCCCTCCAGCGTGTACATCTGCAGCGAGTGCATCAAGCTCTGCAACGATATCCTGGAAGGCGAACTGCTGGAAGAGGCCTCCCTGGCGGCGCCCAAGTTCCCCAAGCCCCAGGAGATCCTGGACTACCTCGACCAGTACGTCATCGGCCAGGAAGAGGCCAAGGTCAGCCTTTCGGTCGCGGTCTACAACCACTACAAGCGGATCCACCAGAAGAAGACCAGCGACGGGGTGGAGATCGACAAGAGCAACATCCTGCTGCTGGGCAACACCGGCACGGGCAAGACCCTGCTGGCCCAGACCCTGGCGCGTTACCTGAACGTGCCCTTCGCCATCGCCGACGCCACCGCCCTGACCGAGGCCGGCTACGTGGGCGAGGACGTGGAGAACATCCTGGTGCGCCTGCTCCAGGCCGCGGACTACAACATCCAGGCCGCCGAGAAGGGCATCGTCTACGTGGACGAGATCGACAAGATCGGGCGCAAGAGCGGCAACCCGTCCATCACGCGCGACGTGTCCGGCGAAGGCGTGCAGCAGGCCCTGCTGAAGATCCTCGAGGGCACCGTGGCCAACGTGCCGCCCCAGGGCGGACGCAAGCACCCGCAGCAGAAGTACCTCGAGGTCAACACCAAGAACATCCTGTTCATCTGCGGGGGGGCCTTCCAGGGGCTGGAAAAGATCGTCGAGCGCCGCATCGGCAAGAACGTGCTGGGCTTCGCCCGGGAGGAGGAGTTCTCCATCAGCGAGGAGAGGGAGGAATTCCTCAGCCTCGTCGAGCCCCAGGACCTGATGAAGTTCGGCCTGATCCCCGAGCTCATCGGCCGCCTGCCCGTGGTCACCTACATGCACGAACTGGACCGCGGCCATATGGTGCGCATCCTGACCGAACCGCGCAATGCCCTGACCAAGCAGTACCAGAAACTGCTGGAGATGGAGAACGTGGAGCTGGTCTTCGAACCGGGCGCCATCGAGGCCATCGCCGATCTGGCCATCGAACGCAAGACCGGCGCCCGCGGTCTGCGCTCCATCCTCGAGGGCGTCATGCGGAAAACCATGTTCGACACCCCTTCCCAAGACGACATCCGAAAGGTTATCATCAGTCGGGACGTGGTGGCGGACGGTTCCGATCCCAAGCTCGTGCTGGGTGATCCCCCGGCCGACATCAAGGAAGCCTGACCACTACACCACTTCCAGTTCCGATAGTGCCATTGCCGTCCCATGGGGCCGCCTGCGCGGCCGTGCGGAGCGGTCGCCCGCCCGGATGAAGGAGAAAGATGAGCGCCAGCACTTTCGTGGTATTTCGTGACGGCGAGGAGATCGCCCTGCCCCGCAACCTGCCGCTGCTTCCGCTGCGGGACGTGGTCGTGTTCCCTTACATGGTCACGCCCCTGCTCGTGGGGCGCGAGCGTTCCGTCGCGGCGGTCGAGGCGGCCATGGAACGGGACAAGTTCCTGTGCGTGGCGGCCCAGAAGGAACC
>CAYPVD010000214.1:0-3794 GCA_964414055.1 uncultured Fibrobacteraceae bacterium | reverse complement strand
ACGCTCCGGGGCTCGAACAGGTCCAACTGTAGGGGCCCCGACCGGCGCTTCGCCGCCCGCTGCCGGACGAACACGAACCGCACCGGGTGCAGCCACTTTTTCGGTTTCCACTGTGCCTCAAAGCACGACCAAGTTTCGTCGATCCGACACCAGTGTTTGCGTTGCTCGATCATCCCCTTCAACTGGGGCAACCGTTCGAACGGGACGCTGATCGTGTACTCGATCTCCAGTTCCTCCATCAAAAGGGCCGTATCCTCGCTGAAGAACGCGCTATCGAAGCGACTCTCGATCACCAGGCCGGGAAGCTTCTCGTCCACAGCCTGCACGCAATCGGTGATGAAGTCGAGCGACCCGTTGCTGTCGTGAACATTGCCCGAACGAAGCAACGCGCCGAACACCTGGCTCAGCTGCGCCACCGTGCACAGCAGTGGATAATAGCTCCGATCACCCTTCCGCTTGCGGTTGAACCCGACGGCCGTGCCCTCGGCCCGACGACGTGTCGAGATCACGCTGCCATCGAAGTCCAGGGTCACCCGACGAAGCTTCTCGTCAGACAGGCGGTCTAGGATCAGGCTGCGGTTCATCTCCTGCAGGTTGCCGATCGTTGCCGTGTCAACCGACCGTAGACGGCGGCTGAGCGTCGCGGTCGAAGGCAGGCGGCGCAGACCCAAACAGCGCAAAACCAAAGGATCGTCGTTGTAGAACTTCACGTCGTCCAGTTCGCGGTAGCCGAGGATGATGTGGATGACCAGGGTCAGGAACAATTCGGGCAGCTTGAAGTCGCCGACGCCCCGCATATGGCGACAGGCCCGTCGAACTTTGCTGCGAAGATCGAGACGGTCGAACAGGACCTGGAAAAGCACCAGGCCGCTGGCCGAGGTCAAGGTTTGGTCGGTGAAACGGAGGGCAGGAACGGTGTGGACGCGGCTCAGGATCTGTGTTTTACTGGATCTCATGAAAGACGGCTTCCTCTGACGGAGATTTTGGTGTTGTTGCAAGCCCATAATCCCATGTCTGGAGCCGTCTTTCAACGTTTTAGCATGACCCAAATCCCGAGATTTTTGCAATCATGGGGTTTCGTTAGACTGAGACCCTTCAGTGCAAGCGTGTCATCCGTGCCTTCATCGAGAAGTGGGTATTCCGGCGATTCCGGACACTCATTCCGGCGGATTCCGGACACTTGTTCCGGTTCATTCCGGACAGATTCCCGAGGCCCTCGCGGGGTGACTATTTCTAACTTCTTGTGATCGTTCTGGTCAAGCCTTTCCCTTACGTTTCCTCATGGATTCTCCTTTCAGTTCCAGCTTGTAGGCATTGTGAACGACCCGGTCCAGGATGGCATCAGCCAGGGTCGGGTCTTCCAGGTACCGGTGCCATTTTTCTACCGGCAACTGGCTGGTGATCAACGTCGATTTCTTTTCGTACCGGTCATCCAGGATCTCCAGCAGATCCCGGCGGTTCTCGGACGTCATCGGGGCCACACCCCAGTCATCGAGCACCATGACATCCACGCGACTGTACTTGACCAGCAGTTTGCCGTAGCGACCATCACCCTTGGCGATGGCCAGGTCGCTGAACAGGCGAGGCAGCCTCAGGTACAGGGCCGTCAGGCCCTGCCTGCAGGCTTTCTGGGCCAAGGCACAGGCAATGTACGTTTTGCCGGCTCCGGTCGGCCCCGTCAGCAGCAGGTTGTTGTGCTCGGTGATCCACCGGCAGGAGCCCAGGTCCAGCAGTTGGGCCTTGTCCAGCCCCCTGGCGCCACTGTAGTCGATATCTTCCATGCTGGCCTGTTGTCGGAGCTTGGCCTTGGTCAGTCGGGTTTTCAGGCGCCGGTTGTCGCGCTCGGTCTGCTCCCGGTCGACCATCAGGCCCAGACGTTCATCGAAGCTGAGACTGGCGACCTCTGCCGTGCGCAACTGGTCTTCCAGAGCGGCGGCCATGCCCTGCAGGCGCATCTGTTTGAGCTTTTCCACAGTTTGATTGTTCAGCATGGCAGACTCCCTTCGCCGTTTTCATGGTAGTAGCCGGGACCACGGATGTTGTCGTGATCGATGGACAGTTCCAGTTGCTTGTCCTTGCGGTCAGGCAGTGGCCGGCTGTCCAGGCCGGTCTTGAGGATCGACTGGATGCTCTTGTAACTGGTTGTGCCCAGGGCCAAAGCACGCCGGCAGGCCGCTTCCAGGCGATCGGGGCCGTAGGACTTGCCCAAGCCCATGATCCCCAGGCAGGAACGGAACCCCTGTTGAGGATGGGGCCGGCTCTCGAGGATGGCTGTGATCACCGCCGCGGTCTGCCCGCCTGTCTCCTCGGCCCACCGGACAAGCCGCTCGGGAGTCCACTTCGCGTAATGGCGATGGCCGGCCGGCATGTGCTCATCAAGGGTCGTAAAACCGCCCTTCCGGCGACCTTTGACGTGGCTGGCTACCCTACGCCCCTTGCGGAACAACTCCACCGTGGTGGCGGTCATCCGCGCGTCCAGTTCCTCTTTGACCAGCTGGTACGGCACCGAGTAGTAATGCCCCGCCACCTGGACATGGTAGTCGATGTGCACCCTGACCTTCTTCCACTCGGCATACTGGTACCGGCCGGTAGGAAGGGGCTGCAGGGCGGCCTGATCCACGTCCTCGAACATGCTGCGGCGGCAGCCGGCCAGCTTCTGGAACGGCTTGCCGTTCAGTTCGGCCAGAAGCTCACTGATGGCTTGGTTCAACTGCGCCAGGCTGAAGAACATCCGGTTGCGCAGTCGGGCCAGGATCCAGCGCTCGGCAACCTGAACACCCGACTCCGCCTTGGCCTTGTCCTGGGGGCGTCGGACGCGGGCCGGCACCACGGCGACACCGTAATGGACGGCCATGTCCTGGTAGGTGGGGTTGAGGTCAGGCTCATAAAGGTGGGGACTGGTCACACCGGCCTTCAGGTTATCCGGCACCAGCACCTGAGGCACGCCGCCGAAGAACTCGAACGCGCGGATATGGGACGCGATCCAGTCGGGCAACCCTTGGCTCCAGGTCGCCTCGCAGTACAGGTAGTTGCTGGCCCCCAGAACAGCGACAAAGACCTCGGCGAAGCGAACCTCACCCGTGGTGCGGTCGGTCACAGGAACCTTCTGACCGGCGTAATCGATGAAAAGCTTCTCGCCGGCCTTGTGGATCTGACGCATCACCGGGTCCTGGCGGCCGCGCCACTGCTGATAACGCTCGCAGAACCGGCTGTACTGAAGACCGCCGGAGGTGGACGCCCGGTACTCCTGCCACAACAGGAACCGAGTCACTCCCTTGCGGCGCAACTCCTTGTGGATGTAATCCCAGTCGGGCTGGGGTCGGCCTCCTTCCGGTGCAGGAGGGGGCGGCGGGTACAAGAGGGACTCCAGGGCCTGATCATCCAGATCCGGCGGTAACGGCCAGGACAGACCGGCATCCTGAGCCCGCTGCAAGTACTCGGACACCGTGCTGCGGCCAATGGAACAACTGACCCCGATGGCCCGGGTGGTCTGGTGGTGGGAATATCGCAGTCGCAAAACTTCGCGGATCTTTCGCATGGACAACCTTCTTCTGGCCAACGTTCGCTCCTTCGGTCGAGTGCCGTGAAAGAACGAAAGTTGACCTTTGGTTATCCCGCGAGGCAACCTCTCAAAGACTGCTTCCGGTTGTCCGGAATGGACCGGAATCGCTGTCCGGAATGGATCGGAATGGTTGTCCGGAATGAATCGGAATCACTGTCCGGATTGGGCCGGAATACCCAATAATCTCCCCCTTCTGGTTTTCGATGCAAATTGAGCTTGATTTCGAACCCAA
>CAYPVD010000213.1:0-3800 GCA_964414055.1 uncultured Fibrobacteraceae bacterium | reverse complement strand
AGCGCAAGCAGCCGGCCACCATGTTGTTGCGCGCCCTGGGTTTCCAGACCAACGAGGAGATCATCGAGCTCTTCCACAAGGTCGATGCCGTCAAGATCCCCAAGCCGGGCACGAAGAAGTTCGCCGCCCTGGAGGAGAACCTCGAGTGTCGGATCCTCGCCGCCGACGTCTACCGGCCGGACGAGGAGGAGCCCCTGGCCCGGGCCGGGGCCATCATCGACGCCCTGTTGCGCGAGAGCATCCTGGGCAGCGGCATCAAGGAGCTGAAGCTGGTGGCCGAGGGCGAGGTCTCCCTCAACGAGCCCAGCCTCATCCTCAACACCTTGCGCAAGGACCCCACGACCAACCAGGACGAGGGCCTGCGCCGGCTGTACAGCCTGCTGCGCCCCGGCGATCCCCCCAACGAGGAGGTCGCCCGCGCCCTGTTCGAGCGTCTGTTCTTCAACGACAAGCGCTACGACCTGGCCGAGGTGGGTCGCTACAAGATGAATCGGCGCCTGGGCCTGGACGTCAACCCCAAGACCACGACCCTGACCCCGGCGGACTTCCTGGCCATCATCCACGAGATGATCAGCCTGTTCCTGGGCCACAGCGAGATCGACGACATCGACCACTTCGGCAACCGCCGCATCCGGTCGGTCGGCGAGCTGCTGGCCAACCAGTTCTCCGTGGGGCTGAGCCGCATGGCGCGGATCATCAAGGAACGCATGAACCTGGCGGACAAGGAGAAGCCCCTGAGCCCCGCGGACCTGGTCAACGCGCGTACGGTCTCGGCGGTGATCCAGTCCTTCTTCGGCAGCAGCCAGCTCAGCCAGTTCATGGACCAGACCAACCCCCTGAGCGAGCTGACGCACAAGAGGCGCCTGAGCGCCCTGGGTCCGGGCGGTCTGCACCGTGATCGGGCGGGGTTCGAGGTCCGGGACGTCCACTACACCCACTACGGGCGCATGTGTCCCATCGAGACCCCTGAAGGCCCCAACATCGGGCTGATCGCCAGTCTGGCCACCCATGCCCGGATCAACAACTTCGGGTTCATCGAGTCCCCGTACCGGCGGGTGGTCAAGGGCGTGGTCAGCAACCGCACCGACTACCTGACCGCCGACCAGGAAGACTTGGTGACCATCGCCCAGGCCAACGCACCGCTGAACGACGCGGGCAAGTTCAAGGAGAAGCGGGTGCTGACGCGGTATCGCGGCGAGTATCCCATGGCCAAGCCCGAGGAAATCGACTACATGGACGTCTCGCCCAAACAGATCGTCTCGGCGGCGGCGTCCCTGATCCCCTTCCTCGAGCACGACGACGCCAACCGGGCGCTCATGGGCTGCAACATGCAGCGCCAGGCGGTGCCCCTGCTGCGCAACCAGTCGCCCGTGGTCGGGACGGGGATGGAGAAGAAGGTCGCCATCGACTCGGGCGCGGTGATCGTGGCCGAGGGCAACGGGGTGGTCGAGTCGGCCACCGCCGACTCCATCGTCATCCGCTACGACGATCCCGACAAGGTCGTCCAGAACAGCTTCTTCGACCAGGGCGGCCTGGTGGAGTACAACCTGCGCAAGTTCAAGCGCTCCAACCAGGACACCTGCTACAACCAGCGGCCCCTGGTGATGCCCGGCGACCGGGTCAAGTCCGGCATGCCCATCGCCGACGGACCCTGCACCGAGAACGGGGAGCTGGCCCTGGGCCGCAACCTGCTGGTGGCCTTCATGCCCTGGGGCGGCTACAACTACGAGGATGCCATCCTCATCAGCGAGAAGGCCGTCAAGGAGGATACCTTCACCTCCCTGCACATCGAGGAATTCGAGCTGCAGGTCCGCGACACCAAGCGCGGGGTGGAGGAGATCACCCGCGAGATCCCCAACGTGGGCGAGGAGGCCCTCAAGAACCTGGACGAGGACGGGGTCATCTACATCGGCGCCCACGTCAAGGCCGGCGACATCATGGTCGGCAAGGTCACGCCCAAGGGCGAGACCGAGCTGAGCCCCGAGGAGAAGCTCCTGCGGGCGATCTTCGGCGAGAAGGCCGGCGACGTGAAGGACGCCTCCCTGAAGGCGCCTCCGGGCATGGACGGCATCGTGGTGGACGTGAAGGTCTTCTCCCGCCAGGATCGCACCACGCGTTCCCGCAAGGAGGAGAAGCGGCAGCTGGACGCCCTGCGCCGTCGCCGCGACCGGGACCTCAACAAGGTCGGCGCCCTGGCCGCCGAGCGGCTGGCCGAGCTTTTCGCCGACCAGCTCGCCCATCACGTCATCGACGCCAACACGGGCGAGGTGCTGCTCAAGTCGGGACGCAAGTTCACCAAGTCCGTCCTGGAGAACCTGGACTTCAACGCCATCCACTGGGGTCTGCCCCTGGTCAAGGACGAGAAGCAGGACGCCAGGATCCGCTCGGTGTTCGAGGCCGCGGCCCGTGAAAGGGAGCGCATCGAGGTCGTCTACGAGAAGAACTGCGAACGGGCCCTGCGCGGCGACGAGCTGCCGCCGGGCGTCGTCAAGCTGGTCAAGGTCTACATCGCCCGGCGCCGCAAGCTGAGCGTGGGAGACAAGATGGCCGGCCGCCACGGCAACAAGGGCGTGGTCTCGAAGATCATGGCCGAGGAGGACATGCCCTACCTGGAGGACGGCACTCCGGTGGACATCGTCCTGAACCCCCTGGGCGTGCCCAGCCGTATGAACCTGGGCCAGATCCTGGAGACCCACCTGGGTTATGCCGCGGCCAAGGCGGGGGTCAAGACCATGACCCCGGTGTTCGACGGCGCGGCCATCACCGAGATCAAGGAGGCCCTCACGGAGCAGGGCATCGATCCCAGCGGCAAGAGCGTCCTGTACGACGGCCGCACGGGTTCGCGCTTCGACAAGGAGGTCACCGTCGGGGTGATCTACGTGCTGAAGCTGCACCACCTCGTGGAGGAGAAGATCCACGCCCGTTCCATCGGGCCCTACAGCCTGGTCACCCAGCAGCCGCTGGGCGGCAAGGCCCAGTTCGGCGGCCAGCGCTTCGGCGAGATGGAGGTCTGGGCCCTGGAGGCCTACGGGGCCGCCAACTGCCTGCAGGAGATGCTGACGGTCAAGTCGGACGACGTGACGGGACGCTCCCGCATCTACGAGGCCATCGTCAAGGGCGAGAACCCGCCGGAACCCGGCATTCCCGAGTCCTTCAACGTGCTGATGAGGGAGCTCCAGAGCCTGTGCCTGGACGTGACCCTGGAAAACGCCGATTAGATCGCATCGTTTCGATCAGGGGCGCCCGCTCGGCGGGCGCGCGCGAGAATGGAGAATACATGCTCGGCCACACTATTCGTGATGAAGCCAGGAAGTCCTCGGACTGCAACGCCATCATGATCCAGCTCGCATCCCCGGACAAGATCCGGGAGTGGAGCTTTGGCGAGGTTACCAAGCCCGAGACCATCAACTACCGGACCTTCAAGCCGGAAAAGGACGGCCTGTTCTGCGAGCGCATCTTCGGTCCCGTGAAGGACTGGGAGTGCAACTGCGGCAAGTACAAGCGCATCCGTTTCCGCGGCATGGTCTGCGACAAGTGCGGCGTGGAGGTCACCCAGAGCAAGGTGCGGCGCGAGCGCCTGGGCCACATCGAGCTGGCCGTGCCCATCGTGCACATCTGGTTCTTCAAGGGCCTGCCCAGCCGCATGGGCCAGTTGCTGGCCATGAAGGTCAAGGACCTCGAGAGGATCCTCTACTACGAGTCCAGCGTCGTGCTGGAGCCGGGCAACACCGAGTTGCAGGTCGGCGACGTGATCAGCGACGAGGAGTGGTGGGAGCTGAAGGAGGAGCACCCCGACTGGG
>CAYPVD010000212.1:0-3940 GCA_964414055.1 uncultured Fibrobacteraceae bacterium | reverse complement strand
CCGTCATGATCCTCCACCGAGAGAACGGTGTTGGTGCTCGTGCGGGCCCTGATGGTCGTGTCGACGGCGTGGGGTTCCAGGGAGCTCCAGGTCGCCCCGTTGAAGCTGTACCAGCTCTTGCCCGAGGCGGCCGGCCCGGCGTTGTCCGCGGTCAGGGGATAGACGTAGGACTCGTTCTCGAACCGGACGGCCACGTAGAAGTCCTCGCCCGCCGTCAGGGCCAGGGGTTCGATGAACTGCACGTAGTGGTAACCTGGCTCGGCGAAGGAGTTGTCGAGGCTGGACATCCTGAGCGTACTGAGCGCACCACCGGAGAAGTTCGCGTAGACGTAGACATCCACATCCACCGTGGCGTCGCTGGTCCAGAATTCAACCCGGTGCAGCCTGGTGTCCTCGGTGGCTGTGAACGCCGACATGCCCCACAGGACGGTTCCCAGGCCGCCGAAGGCGCTGGTGTATCCGCCCTCGTCGTGGTAGAGGACTTCCGAGGGGGAATAGTTGTGCATGAACTCCTTCACGAAGGACGAGTACATCCCCACGTTCGCGCTGCCGTAGGCGATGTAGAAATAGCCGCGTTCGGTCCCGTAGTCGCAGGTCCCCCCCCAGGACGTCCCCCAGCTGTTCTTGACGATCCAGGCTCCCGTACCCCCCGCATGGGCGACCATGTCGTCCCAGCCCACGATCAGGACCGAGTGGTTGGGCAGCTCCGTGCCCTCGTAGAAGAGCGCGCCGGTGCCGTCGTAGCCGACGACCTGGTCGCGCCAGCCGGGCTGGGTGTCGTCGCCGGCGAATATCGTGGTGTGAATGGGACCGTAATCCATGAGGTACTGCTTGATGACCTCGGTGGGGGCGACGGTCGAACTCGAGATCACCGAGAAGTCCAGCACCGTGTACTTGGCCTGGCATCCGAGGGGACAACCGGCATCCGCCGGAACGTAGGGCGCACAGGTCTCGAGATCCGCGCCGTGGGTGGCCAGGTAGTTCATGATGAGGAACTGGTTCCCTCCTCCGCAGCCGGTTCCCTGGGAGTTGCAGTCCTTCATGGATTCCTCGGAAAGATCCTCGATGCCCTGCCCGTCCCGCATCACCTTGGACTCCAGGTCGGCCGCCGAGCTGAACGCGTAGCAGGCACCGCAGTCGCCCTGGTTCTTGACGGGAGTCACCATGCCCAGGGCGCGGGCGTCGTAGCGCGACGGCAGGGTTTTCTCGTGGCGCAGGTTCGCCGCCACGGCGGCGGCGTAGTGGGCGGTCTGGAACCGGGGGGCGATGAATCCACCGGTCGGATTCTCCATGACCTTTCCTGCCGCCGGCATGGCCGAACGGTCCAGATGGGGAACTCCGGGTTCGGTCCGATCCCCGGCCCGGCAGACCGTCGCAGTCCCCATGATCAGAACCGAAATGGCCAGGACGGCCGGAATCATCCGTCTCGAAACTGCTGTCTTATGCCACTTGGTCATGGCTGTCCTCCATGGAACCTTGGGGTTTGATCGCGTCTGATGGATCCACTTTTTCTTTTCATCGGCCGCAGGAAAATTTTCTGAACCGCAAATGCGGCTGTTCGAGCGGAACGGGAGCTGTTCTTGACGCAGGAGCCCGGGAGCGGAATATTGGCGGATGGAGAATCCCCGGACCCGCGCTCAGGCGTGACGAGAAAGGACCCAGAAAATGCCCAAGCACATAGATGTTCTGCTGTTGCTGGCCCTGCCCGCCAGCGGCAAATCCGAGGTTCGCCGGTACCTGGCCTCCCTTTCCCCCCAGGAATGCCACGATCAGTTCGGGATCGGCCATACCGTGCAGCTCGACGATTTCCCCTACGTCCACTTCATGCGCCGGGTCACCGACGAGCTGACCGCCCGCGGACGCGACGGCCTGTTTTTCCTCTCCCCCGCCCTGCCCTTCCGCGACCCCATCGACTGGCTGACCCTCATCGAGCTGATGAACGAGGACTACCAGGACCTTGCGGCGGGCAGGAAACCGGCGCCCGAGGCCGCCGCGCCCTGGCTGTTCGAACGCATCGACGCCGCCCGTACCCGCGCCGGCGGTTCTGCGGTGCTGTCCTCCCTGCCCGCGGACCTGCACGAGGAGATCGCGGCCGCCGTGGAAACCGATGCGGCCGAGCTGCTGGCCGCCAAGGTGGCCGAGGTGCCGGACTCCCTCGAGGGCAAGACCGTGGTCATCGAGTTCGCCCGCGGCGGGGCCGACGGCTCGCCCATGCCCCTGCCCCGTCCTTTCGGCTACCGCCACAGCCTGGCGCAGCTGAGCCCCGAGATCCTGGCCAAGGCCAGCATCCTCTACATCTGGGTCACCCCCGAGGAATCACGACGCAAGAACGAGGCGCGCACCGACCCCGACGATCCGGGCAGCATCCTGCACCACGGCGTGCCCCTGGCCGTCATGTACGGGGATTACGGTTGCGACGACA
This sequence comes from uncultured Fibrobacteraceae bacterium, assembly GCA_964414055.1. Lineage (GTDB taxonomy): Bacteria > Krumholzibacteriota > Krumholzibacteriia > LZORAL124-64-63 > LZORAL124-64-63 > JAHJTW01. Next base: position 1,518 of record CAYPVD010000212.1, on the reverse strand, counting down.
TGCAATGGCTGCTGGACCGCTCCGACAGGCCCGATACCGTGAAGATCGAGAAGGAGGGGCGGGTGTACTACCTGCCGGTGGGCCGTTTCGACAACCGGGTGGACCGAACGACCTTCGTACGGGAAGACCCCGCCAAGTGGTCGCCCGAGGACGTCGCCGCCCTGCGGGCCGGCCTCAAGGAGGCGTTCGATCCACTGGTCAACCGCGACGATTGAGAAGCGGCGGGGTGATGCGGCTCCACGACATGGTCCAGGGTCCGGCCCTGTCCGTTCGACACGGTCGGCGATCCGTCAGAACCAGCGGATCTTCACCCAGACCACGCTGAAGCCGACCAGGAAGACCAGACCGGCGCTGCAGTAGGCGATCATGGCCCGGCCCAGGCGCCGACCCTGCGGGACCGTAGGCAGGAACATCACCCTGAAGTTCAGGCCCGCCACCACGGGCGCCGCCAGGAACGCCGTCACCGTCACGATATCCACCAGGGATTTCATGGCGCCCAGGAACCGGCTGATGATCAGCACCGCCAGGATGATCTGGGCGACCAGGAACAGCGGATAGAGCTTCCTGCGCAGCTCATCCCGGGCGCCGGCCAGGAGGATGAAGCCGCTGCCCAGGGTGCGTGCATAACCGTCCATGACCGTCAAGGTCGTCGAGAACATGGTGATGAAGGCCACCAGGGCGATGACGGGACGCGTCCAGGCGCCGAGGGTGTCGGTGTACATGCTGATCAGCTGCTTGCTGAACTCCAGGCCAGAAGCGGAAAATTCCACCCCCGTTCCGTGCATCACCAGGGCCCCGAAACTCACGAAGGCGATGGCCAGCACGACGGTCGCCCCGTAGCCCAGGTTGAAATCCAGCAGGGCCCCCGCCCGCGCCGGCACCGTCGGATCCTGCCGGCGCTTTTCCAGGATCCACAGGGACGACCACACGCTGATGTCCAGGGGCGCGGGCATCCAGCCCATGAGGGCCAGCAGGAAGGTCATGCCGGCTACCGACCAGAGGGAGGGATCCCGCCAGGCTGGATCGCCCACCGGCCCGTGTCTGAAGGCCACGGCCACAGCCACCAGGGTCAGGACACCCAGCACCAGCACCATGATCTTCATGCCCATGTCCAGCAGGCCGTAGCGTCCCCCCAGCAGAATGACCGTGATCAACCCCAGCAGGCCCAGGCTCAGCCACGTCAACGAGACATCCAGGCCCAGCAGGGCGCCCGCCAGGCCCGCCGTCACGATGGTCACCGCGGCGGTGGTGATGAAGGCGCTGACCAGGACGATGACCATGAAAAGGACCAGCGCCCAGCGACCGATGCGCCGGTATCCGTGGAGCATGCTTTCCTGGGCCGCGACAGTGTAGCGGTGTGCGAACTGGAAGAAGGGGTACTTGAAGAACAGGACCAGGATCACGGCCCACAGCAACAACGAGCCCGCCATGCCGCCCCACAACGCGGAGACCTTGTAGATAAGCGGCATCCCGATGCGCGAGTTCGTCGCTACGTAGAGGACTTCGAAGCGGTCGTTC
>CAYPVD010000211.1:0-4105 GCA_964414055.1 uncultured Fibrobacteraceae bacterium | reverse complement strand
CAGTTGCCGTTGCCGTCGCCGCCGTTGGCGTAGGGCACCCAGCCGGCCCAGTGGGTGTACCAGCCGTTGTCCCCGCCCCCGTAGCCGTCGGTGCCGCCGATCTCGTTGTAGGTCCCGGGGGTCACGGTGATGGTACTGCCGTTGAAGTTCGTGTTGGCCACCGCGTCGGCCAGCTTCCAGGTGTGCAGCCACGAACTCTCGGTGTTGCACTTGCCGATGAACCAGTCGTAGGTCTCCTTGGCGTTGGGCGTGGTGCTTGCCCAACTGCCCATCTCGGCCACGGCCTCCCAGTCCTCGGCGAACACGGCGATGCGGTAGGTGCCCACGCCGCTGCCGGCCAGGCTGGTCAGGATGTCCAGGGACGCCTGGCCGTTGCCGCCGACGATGTTGCCGGTGAAATCGCGGTCCCGGGGTACGAGGCGCAGGGTACTGCCCGACAGGGTATGGATCTGGTGGTTGTCGTACCCCGACAGGTGTACGTCGTCGTCGAGGATCACCGCACCCACGCCGTGGTTCGTCCAGTTGTCGCCGATCCAGTCGCTCACGCCGCTGCTGGGGTAACCCGTGGTGTTCAACCACACCCGCTCGGGCACCCAGCCGACGGTGGGCGTGTAGCCGTAACGGGTCTGGGTCATCTGGGCCTGGATCGCCACCGCCCAGTCGTTCATGGCGTTCTGGACGAAGGGCATGATGTGCTGGCCGTAAGCCGAGGTGACCATGCCCGCCCAACCGGCGGTGACACCGGCGGCGAGCCAGGCGTTGAAATCGGTGGGATCACCGTTGCGGGCGGCCCACTCGGCGGAGGTCTGCAACGTGCCGCTGACATGGAAATTGCCCGGGACTCCGTTGGCCTCGTGGGCCTGCAGGGCCTCGTCGAATCCGCTGCCGTCGAGATCATCGGGGCGACCGTGGAAGACATCGGTGTAGCCGAGGCCCTGGTTGCCGTGCAGAACGAAGGCGCAGTTGGCCTCGTAGGTCTTGTCGGGCGGGTAGGAGGCCGATAGCGTCTCGGCGGGCGTTCCGGTCCCGGTACGTGTGTTGACGACCAGTCGCAGGGGGGCGTCCGCGGTTCGTCCCGCCAACAGGCCGCGGGGCAGGGTCAGGTACACCGCGTCGGGATCATCGGCGAGGGTCCAGAAACCGCCGGCAACCGTCTTGTCGCCCCCGGTCGGCAGCCGGTAGACGGTTCCCTCACGCTGGAGCGATCCTGCGGCCAGGTTCACCGGCACGGCGGGATCCGAGACGTCCGCCACTATCAGGGAGACGGGACCGCCTGCTTCGAGACGCCGCCGCAGGTCGGCCGGCGCGGCTTGCCCCAGACTGAGAAAGCCCAGGCGCAGAACATCCCGGCCGCTATCAGGGTCGTTGCTCAAGGTCACCGACAGCAGATCGGCAGCCGGCGAAAGACCAGGCACCACCCCCACCTCGTCGACCTTCAGGACGACCGGGTCGGCAAGATCCGCGGCCTGGGAGATGGAGACGAGAAACGAAATCAAGAGCATCGTGACGACCAGGACAAGTGGGCGAACAGGCTGGCGCAACATCATAACTCCCCAATTCAAGGCACACACACCCGCCCTATCCCCGGTGGGAAGCTGCGGGTTTCTAGAAATATCTGACAAATCCATTCCAAAGTAAATCATATCACAAAGATCATCATGTCTGCAACGAGAATCAGAACTCAAATGGTCTCCGATATCATCGATCCGGGATTGGCCACGCGCGCGGCGGGTTACTGAGGATTCGCCCGGCGGTCAAGCAAATCCCACACGGCAGCGGCGGCCTGCTCGGGGGTGATGGCCGCCAGACCCGCTCCTGGGTCCGGCGTATCCTCGGCCCTGAGGATCACGCGACGGTCCGGGTCCGTGTAAGGACCGCAGTCCTCGGCGGCCCAACGCGAGAACAGGGCGACCACGGGCGTACCCACCGCCGCGGCGATGTGCATGGGACCGGTGTTGGGCGTCACCAGCACGTCCATGGCCTCCAGCAGACCCTTGAAGCGCTGGAAATCCGGCGGGCCGCTGAGCAGGGTGACGGCCCCGCCGGCGGCCTCGATGATCGGTTCCACCAAGGGTTTCTCCTCGGGCAGGGCGTCGATGACCACCGCCACTTCACGGCCACGGGCCCGGGCCTGTTGGCGCAGCAAGTCGCCCAGCCGGGCAAAATGGCCGGGGGGCCAGTTGCGGTGGCCCAGGTCGCGGCGCTTGCGAAACAGGGGCAGGCGGCTGCCGCTGAACGTGGGGTGCAGACCCACCAGGACGGCTGCGGGATCCACGCCGTTTTCCTCCAGAAGCTCCCGCGCCTTTTTCCGACCCGCCGCCGTCACCGGCAGGTGCACCCACCCCCTGGGACAGGGATCGGCCAGGGAACCCTGCACCACGTCCAGGCAACGGTCGCAGTAATGTCCCTGGGGCTCGTCCGGCGGCAGGGCGAAGATCTTCCCGGGGACCTGCCGCAGCCATTTGCCGTAGGCGGCCTTGGTCTCCAGCACGTAGATACGCTCGTAGCCTTCCCGGACAAACGCCCGGGTCAGGGCCGATTTCATGAGCAGGGAGCGCGGGAAGCGCCGCGAGTAGATCCACATCCGGGTCAGGCGGGGATGATAATCGCGCATGACGCGCGCGCCCTCGGCGCTGGTCAGGAGATGGATCTCGGCCGCGGGCAGAGCCGCCAGCAGGGCGTTGAGCGCCGGGGTGATCATGACCAGATCGCCCGCCCGCCCCACGCGCACCACCAGGATTTTCCTCTTGCCCCTCATCACGTCTTTTCCTTCCGCGCTGGACTCGGCCCGGCCATGTGCATATTTATGCCATACCATCATCCGCAAACCCGTCAGGCGGCGCAAGCCTTTCCGAAGGATCAGCATGGAATTGAAGGTGGAAATCTCCGTGGGCGAACTGCTGGACAAGATCACCATCCTGGAGATCAAGTCCGAGCGGATCACCGACCAGGCCAAGCTCGCCAACATCACAACCGAGCTGGAAACCCTGCGCCGGACCTGGGAGGCCTCGCCCCTGGCCGAGCTGGACCTAGGCGACCTGTCCTTTCGGCTCAAGGCCGTCAACGAGGCCCTGTGGGATATCGAGGATGGCATCCGCGCCCTGGAGGCCGCGCAGTCGTTCGGGGACGAGTTCATCGAGCTGGCGCGTGCGGTGTACCATCGCAACGACGAGCGCGCCGCCCTCAAGCGCGAGATCAACCGTCTGGCCGGCAGCCGGCTGGTGGAGGAGAAATCCTACACGGATTACCAGGCGGAGTGAGCAGGAGAAACAGGCCAATAACGAAACCGGCGCCTTTGCGGCGCCGGTTTCGTCTTGTGGTTGTCGCGGCCTAGAAGGTGAACCAGACACCCGCCTCGGTGACGTTCTGGCCCACAGTACCGAAGTTGGTGGTGCTGTCGCCGTCACCCGGAGGGGACATGCTGGTCAGGCCGAAGCCCTGCTGGAAGGTCACGCCCAGGTGATCATTGATCTCCACCTCGCCCCCCAGATACAGAGCCGCGTCGAACTCGGTCCAGGTGTCGTCCACGGCGTTGAGATCGGCATCGAGAACCGGATCGGCGATCAAGCCGCTATCCCGGTTGTCCAGGATGCCCAGGGTCAAGGCCGGACGCACGAAGAAGAAGGCGTTGCCGAAATCGTTCAGAATGTACGGCATGCCCAGGTCGAACCAGAAACTGGTAGCCGTCTCGTCGCCCAAGTCCGTGCCCTGCAGGCCGGCCCCGAAGTCGATGGCCACCTTGTCGCTCATGAAGTACCGGATGCCCAAAGGAGCATCGGTATTGTTGTAGCCCATGGCGAAATCGCCCTTGCGTGCGGTGTACTCGGAGGCCAGTGCCGCGGTCGCAACCAGCAGGGACACCAGCGCCAGGATCACGATTACTTTGCGCATCATGTCAACACCTCCAGGGGTAGTACCTCCATGTCGGGGCTCCACGAAATGCAGCCCCGCTCGGATGGGGAAATACTAACCAATATCCGAAAACCGTCAAGGAATTTCGCAACTAAAAATCTTGTGTTTGATTTATATGAAAATGAGTGGCGGTTGGCGTTTTTCGAAGTCCGTTGGCCACAGGCCATCCTGGCCGAGAACCGGCAGAACAATG
>CAYPVD010000210.1:0-4172 GCA_964414055.1 uncultured Fibrobacteraceae bacterium | reverse complement strand
TACGGATTTCTGGGGTTGGGGATCATGGGCGGACCCATGGCCCTGAACCTGCTGCGGACGGGTGTGGAGCTGCGCGTGTGGAACAGGACCCGGGACAAGTGCCGGGAGCTGGAGAAGGCGGGGGCGGTGGTGTGCAATTCGGCGGCCGAGGTCTGTGCGGGCGCGGACATCACCTTCGCCATGCTGGCCGATCCGGCCGCGGCCCGCGACGTGTTCCTCGGTCCCGACGGCGCCCTGGCGGGCCTGGGCCCCGGCCACGATTACGTGGACTTGTCCACGGTGGATGCGGCCACCAGCTGCGAGCTGGCCGCCGCGGCCGTCCGGGCCGGCGCCCGTTTCCTGGAGGCTCCGGTCAGCGGCTCGAAGAAGCCGGCCGAGGAAGGGACCCTGGTGATCCTGGCTGCCGGGGACGAGACCCTGTATGCGGACGCTGCCGCCGCCCTGGAGGCCATGGGCAAGAAGCGGGTCTTTCTGGGCGACGTGGGCCAGGGCGCCCGCATGAAGCTGGTGGTGAACATGATCATGGGCGGCATGATGACCGCCTTCGGCGAGGGCCTGGCCCTGGCCGGTCGCGGGGGGCTGGATCCGGCGGTCCTGCTGGAGGTGCTGGATGCCGGCGCCCTGGCCAACCCCATGTTCCGCATCAAGGGACCGGTGGTGGCGAGCGGCCAGTTCCCGCCAGCCTTTCCCCTCAAGCACATGCAGAAGGATCTGCGCCTGGCGTTGCAGCTGGGGGACGAGCTGGTCCAACCGTTGCCCACGGCCGCGGCCGCCAACGCCGAATTCATCCGCGCCCGTGATGCAGGTCTGGCCGATCTCGACTTCAGCGCCGTGTGCCGGGTGATCGCCGAGAGCTAGAAACCGATGCGGAGGGTGTTGGGCGGGGCCGTGTGGAATGTCCTCGGGGCTGCGCCCCTGCGGATTATCCACACGGCCCCGCCCAACACCCTCCGCATCGGTTTCTTCTCCATCGGCGATCCCGTGAGCTGAACCAGCTTTTTCCCAAGACCGGGATGACCTGCTCGTAGCCGCTAGATCCGGAAAGATCCGGATCCGACCGTGTGGATCTTTCCGGGAACTGGTGCTATACTGTGCATGCCATCCCGGTCCCGGGATACCCATTATGTGGGGGCGACCTGGTTTCGACGTGGTCGGGGGACCGCTGGCTGCATGCCGAGATTCCACCCATCTCGTAAAACGGTGGAAAACCAACAAGTGACGAAGCTAATTTCGCACTGGCTGCCTAACAACAGGTAGCCCGTCCCGGCGGCGGGGGGTCACCGAACCGCCGTCAAGGGGCGCCGTTTTCGGTGAATAGTTCGCACTCAGGTCCCTGGTGTGCGGGCGAAACAAAAGTGGGACTGGCCGGAACAGGTGGCGCGCGGCCTGGCCTCCTCTCCGGTGAAATAACAGGCCGCTAAGCATGTAGACGCCGACGGGGTACCGGTTACGGACGCGGGTTCGATTCCCGCCGCCTCCACCATTGAATTTTGGACGAACCGTCCGGGTGCTGTAAGCGGCATGTTGGATGGTTCGTTTTCCTTTTTGCGATGGTGAGTGACGGCTTTACTGGAAGTCGTCGGCTCATTTTGCTAGGTTCCCGCTGTATTGATTTTTTGCAGGAGAATAACCAATGGGCGACAAGAAAAACCAATTGATCAGGAATTCGACTGCAGAATTTTTGATCTTTACCGGCCAAGCGGGAGAACAAAGCATTGAAGCCCGCTATGAGGATGAGACCATCTGGCTGTCGCAAAAGCTGATGGCGGAACTTTTCGGTGTAAGCATTCCAACCATTAACGAGCACCTGAAGCATATCTTCGCCAGCGGAGAATTGGTCCTGGATTCAGTTGTTAGGAAATTCCGAATAACTGCCTCGGATGGTAAGACCTACACAGCCAAACATTACAATCTCGACGCAATCATCTCCGTGGGCTACCGGGTCAACTCCGTACGTGCCACCCAGTTCCGCCAGTGGGCCACAAGGGTGTTGCGGGAGTTCGCCATCAAGGGCTATGTGCTGGACAGAAAGCGCATGGAAAACGGTGCCTTTCTTGGTGAAGATTATTTTGAACGCCTGCTGGAAGAGATCCGCGAGATCCGTCTCAGCGAGCGCCGTTTTTACCAGAAGATCACCGACATCTATGCCACCAGTGTCGATTACAACAAGGATGCTCCCACCACCAAGGCCTTCTTCGCCAAGGCTCATGCCGAGAGCGAGTTCGAAAAATACCGCATCGTGCAGGACCGGCTGTTCGAGAGTGACTTTGATCGGGTGATCAAGCAGCTGAAACAGAAGGATGAAGAATCCGGATAAGGGTTTTCAGACTCGGGTTCAGCCATTGCCGCGTTTGATACGGCATCGGGAATCGAACCCGCACCCATTCGAACCTTGACGGAGCCATCGCAGACGAGTATTCAGGTAACACCCTCATTCATAGGTTACCGGGGCCGACGTTCACCGGGGCGGCGGCCTGCCCCCTGTCAGGTCCGGGGAGATGACCGTCCATGCCCTTGATGCGCCAGCTCCAGCGTCTCTCACCCGCCCAGGCCCTGGTGTTCTACTACGGCCTGGCCATCGCCCTGGGCGCGGTGCTGCTGAGCCTGCCGGTGGCCGGTCACGGAGGCGGACTGCCCCCCCTTGACGCCCTGTTCACCGCCACCAGTGCCCAGTGCGTCACCGGCCTGGTGGTCTGCGATGTGGGCACCCGCCTGACGGTGTTCGGCCAGCTGGTGGTGCTCGTGCTGATCCAGATCGGCGGCCTGGGGATCATGACCTTCTCGGTGTACCTGTTCTTCTACCTGGGCATGGGGGTGGGGGCCAAGGGACGCTGGATCATCAACGAGACCCTCTCGCACACGCCCGTCAAATCCCTGCCCGATCTGATCCGGCGCATCTTCCTGTTGACGGCCGGGGTCGAGATCCTCGGCGCCGTGCTGCTGGCGGTCGCCTTCGTGCCCCGCCTGGGCTGGGGGAAGGGGCTCTACTTCGCCCTGTTCCACAGCATCTCCGCCTTCTGCAACGCGGGTTTCGCACTCTTTCCCGACAGCCTGGTCTCCTTCCAGGGGGATGTGCTGGTCAACCTGACGGTCATGGCCCTGATCATCGTCGGCGGCATCGGATTCCTGGTGGTGATGGAGGTCGCCAGCCGCGTTCGCACCGCCGGGGACGACCGTCGCCGGCACCTGTCGCTGCATTCCCGCCTGGTGCTGGTCACCACTGCCATCCTGCTGGTGTTCGGCACCGCGGCGGTGGCGCTGATGGAATGGCACGGCGCCCTGGCCTCCATGCCCACGGGCAGGGCCCTGCTGGTGGCCCTGTTCCAGTCGGTGACCACGCGGACGGCCGGCTTCAACACCATGGATCTGACCGCCTTGCGTACCCCGACGATGTTCGTCATGATCTTCCTGATGTTCATCGGCGCCTCGCCCGGATCGACCGGCGGCGGGATCAAGACCACCAGCCTGGCCCTGTTCTACGGGATCCTGGTCAGCCGCCTGCGGGGCAACCTGCATACGAACCTGTTCCACCGCACCCTGCCCGACGAGACAGTGACCAAGGCCCTGGCCCTGGTGATGCTGGCGGTGCTGCTGATCGGCCTGGCGCTGTTCGGCCTGCTGCTGGCCCAGGTGCCGGCCCTGTCTGCGGAGGGGCCGCGCGTGCTGCTGGACCACGTCTTCGAGACGGTTTCGGCCTTCGGTACGGTGGGCCTGTCCCTGGGCGTAACCGGCGCGTTGACCGTGGCCGGCAAATGGATCATCATCGTGCTGATGTTCATCGGCAGGGTGGGCCTGTTGACCGTGGCGTTCGCCATCGCCGGCCGCACGCGCAATTACCCCACCCGGTACGCCGAGGAGAACATCATGATCGGCTGAATCAAAGGAGCAGGTTCGGTATGAATAAACGCTTCGGTGTGATCGGACTGGGAAACTTCGGGCACCACGTCGCCCGCACGCTCTACGCCGAGGGGCACGAGGTGGTGGCCATGGACCTGGACAAGGAGAAGGTTCAGGCCATCCGCGACCACTGCACCTACGCCGTGCTGGGCGATGCGGCCCACAAGGAGTTCCTGGAGAACCAGGGCGTCGACGAGCTGGATGCGGTGGTGGTCTCCACGGGGGAACGGTCCCACCTGTCCACCCTGATCACGCTGTACCTGAAGGAGCTGAAG
>CAYPVD010000209.1:0-4190 GCA_964414055.1 uncultured Fibrobacteraceae bacterium | reverse complement strand
AATCCGCCGGGAATCTTGCCGGCGGCGTAGGTCTTGTTGCGGTACTCCACGAACAGGGGCAGGAAGTCCCGGTCGCTGGGACGCTTGTCGGCGGTGACGGTCATCAGGCTCATGGTGTCGCCCATGCGCACGATCACCGACCCGTTGGCCTGCCTGGCCATGCGTCCGGTCTCCAGGGAGAAGGTGGTCCCGTTCATTTCCATACTTACGACTTGCTTTTCCATTTTCTTTCTTTCCTCTCATGCCGCTTGCAGCATCGGCGCCGTCGGCCTATTCCGGCTGCGCCATCGTGGGCGGCACCATGCCGCCCGTGAAACAGTTTCTTTCTTTACCAACCTGCACAAACACGGACCGGCCGCGACGACAGGTCACGACCGATCCGAAATCCAGACACCGTCATGAAATGGGCAGATCAACCGCGGATTCCCAGTTCCTTGATCAGGGCACGGTAGCTTTCCAGGTCCTTCTTCTTGAGGTAGGAAAGCAGCCGTTTCCTCTGGCCCACCATCTTCAACAGGCCGCGGCGGGAATGATGATCCTTGCCGTGCAGCTTGAAGTGTGAACTCAGGGTGTTGATGCGTTCGGTCAACAGCGCGATCTGCACCTCGGGCGAACCGGAGTCCCCCTCGTGCTTCCTGAACTTCGCGATCACGTGTTCCTTTTGATCCTTGGTCAGTGCCATCGTCCAGAACCTCCTCGAAACGTCACGCGCTTGCGTCACGATGGCCGCAGGCCGACCATGGCTGTTCCGGTTGCCGTTGGTTCTCCGGATGCGCCACGGGATCGTTTCCCGGCGGGCATCTACCCGCCTGAAACCGTCGACCCGCTGTGAAAACTCCCTGCCGTACGGACACACCCATGCGTCCTGCTCGGTAGGAGCAAGGCCGAATATAGAGAAAACATTTTCCATCTGCAAGGTAATTCGGCACGGCGGGGTCAGGATTGACCGGTAATTCGCCCCTTCCCGCCGGCATCGGCCAGGACCTGCACGGCCGCAGCCACGCCGCAGCCCAGCAGAAAATAAAGCAGCATCTCCGGCTCGTCATCGGTCTGGAAGACCTGGAACATGCCCCCGATGAGGGCCGCCACCTGGCAGGCCAAGGCGCCGATGATCAGACCGCGGTCGGCCCCGGGCACCCTCAACCCCCGCCACAGCAGGTGGAAGATCTCCCAGTACAGCCAGAGAAAGGCCAGCAACCCCGGCACCCCGGCGTTCACGGCCTGCATCAGGAAATCGTTGTGGGCGTGCCCGCGCGCCTCGTAGTAGCCGGGATACTCGTGCTCGAGCAGCATCTTGTCGAAGTTGCCCGGCCCCCAGCCCGTCACGGGTTTGGCCTCGATGCCCGCCGCTGAGCTGCGCCACAGGTTCAGCCGGGTGACTTCCTTGGGATCGTTGAAGGTCTCGAGCATGCGGGCGCGCAACGAGGGGGTGGCCGCCGCCCCGAGCACGGCCAGGGCCAACAAAACCAGGCCCACGGCCCGCCGGCGTCCCTTCTGCACGAACACCAGGAAGGCGAAGACACCTGCTACGGCCAGCAGGCTGCTGCGGGCGTAGGTCCACACGAGAACCAGGGTCAGCAACAGGACCGCAGCCAGCAAGGAGATCCTGGGCCATATCCGTGTGCCCGTTCCGGCCAGGACCAGGGCCGAGGCCACGGCCACCTCGTACATGAGCTGTCCCCCGTAGCTCAGGTGATGCCCGGTGAACCCCACCACCAGGTATTCGCCCCCGTTGGTCAGCAACCGGTGGTGGCGCACGAGGTCCTGTCCGGTGAAATGCTGATAGACACCATAGACCGCCGCCAGGGCGGCCGAGCCCAGCAACACGGCCACGCTGCGCCGCAGATGCTTCCGCCCCGAGACCACGTGCACGGGCACCGCCAGCACCAGCAGTTTCATCCACCACTCCTCGCCGAGCTTGTACCACTGCCGCGTGCCGGCCGGGGCGGCCACGGTGCTGACCGTGTTCCACAGCAGGACCACGGCCAGGGCCAGGGCGACCCTCGAGGGCAAGGCCCGTCGGGCCGAGGGTGAAACCACCAGCGCGGCCAGCGCCGCGGCCACCATCAACGCGGTGGCGATGTTGCCGGCGGCCACCGACAGGGGGGCTCCCAGGGCGAAAACGTAAAGGGGTACGATGAACCAGAGGGCGGTCAAGGAAATCTCCCGGATCAGGTGTTTCTCCCGAATCCTTCCTGAATGATTCGGACTTTCAGCGGCAGCCTGATGCATTAAGCGGCATCGGAGCCCCTTGGGCAAGGGATTATCGACCACCAAGGTGAAGGCCGCCCCACGGCGGCCTTCACCATTCCAGACCCGGTTTTCTCAGGCGATCTTCACCCGTTCTGGAGGACGCCCCGCTGGCGCAGGTAGTCCAGCACCTGCTGCACGCAGGTGTCCAGGTCGTTCTTGTCGGTCTCGACCACCAGTTCGGCGTTCTCGGGAGCCTCGTAGGGGGCGCTGATCCCGGTGAACTGGGGAATCTCGCCCGCACGGGCCTTCTTGTACAACCCCTTGGGATCCCGGCGCTCGCACTCCTCCAGGGAGCACTTGGTGTACACCTCGATGAACTTGCCCTCGGGAGTGATCTCCCGGGCTCCCTGGCGGTCGACGATGTAGGGGGAGATGAAGGCCGTCAGGCAGATCGTGCCGGCATCCATCATCAGCTTGGCCACCTCGCCGATGCGGCGGATGTTCTCGGTGCGGTCCTCGGGGCTGAAACCCAGGTCCCTGTTCAGACCGAAGCGGATGTTGTCGCCGTCCAGGACGTAGGTATGGCAACCCTGCTTGAACAGGGCCTGCTCCACAGCCTGGGCCAGGGTCGACTTGCCGGCGCCGGAAAGGCCGGTGAACCACAGGATGGCGGCCTCGTGGCCGTTCTGCTGGACGCGATGCTCGTGCGTGATCTCGCCCTCTGTGTAGGTGATGTTCTGGCTCTTGATTTCACGACTCATGACGAAACCCTTCTCCCTGCGGGGCCGACAAGCGGCCTGTTGAATGAAAATGCCTGGCTCCGCTCCCCGGACCAAAGACAAAAGCCGCCGGATGCGGCTTGCGGCCGGGTAAGCTAACACGTGACCTCACACCATGCAAATTTCGGCCGTCCGGGAGAATCATTGAGGGTTTTCAGGCATGGAGAATTCCCCGTGCCGCCGTCTCGTCCCTGGCCAGCTGGGCGATGAGTTCCTCCGCCGTGGAAAACTTCCGTTCCGGCCGGAGACGGTCCAGCCACTCCACCTTGACGATGCGGCCGCGCAGGTCGCCCCGGAAGCCGAACAGGTTGGCCTCCAGCCGCGGCACGGGCAACCCGTCGGGGTTGAACGTGGGCACGCTCCCGAAGTTGAGCATGCCGCCGAACACCGTCCAGCTCTGGGCCGTGACGCTCAGCAGCTGGCCGTCGCGGTCGATCTCGGGCAGGGGCCCGGTGACCTGGTCCAGGATGCCGGAGCTGCCCGGTCCCGCCGCATCGGCGGGCACGCTGACCCGCACGGCATAGACCCCCACCGCCGGCAGCAGTTTCATGGCATCGAGGGCTTCGATGTTGGCGGTGGGATACCCGATGGTGCGACCGCGCCCGTCTCCGGGAACGACCTGTCCCCACAGCGCGTACGGTCGGCCCAGCATCCTGGCCGCGCCGCGGGAATCGCCCCGGTCCAGGGCCTCGCGGATGACCGAGCTGCTGATGATCACGTCGTCCTCGCGCACCGGTTCCACCACTTCCATGGTGTAGCCCAGGGTCCGCCCCAGCTTCTCCAGGGTTTCGGCGGTACCCTGCCGATCATGGCCCAGGTGCATGTCGTACCCGGCCACCAGGTGCTTCAGACCCAGGTACCCCTGGAGGAAGCGCTCGACGAAGGTCCGGTAGTCCAGCCGGGCCAGCTGTGGGCAGAAATCCGCGGCCACCACCGTCTCGCAACCCATCTCGGCCAGCACGGCCAGCTTCTCGCGCCAGGTGGTCAACAGGAAGGGCCGGGGATCCTTGTCGAGCACCAGCCGCGGGTGCTGCTTGAAGGTCCAGACGGCGGCCGCCTCCAGGCCCAACCGGGCCCGGGCGGCCCGCACGCCGTGGATCAGGGCCTGATGCCCCCGGTGCAACCCGTCGAAGCTGCCCATGGTAAGGGCGCTGCCGGGGAGCTTGGAGCCCCGCGTCCCGATGCTGCCGGCAATCAGTTCGTCGATGTATTCCTCGG
>CAYPVD010000208.1:0-4246 GCA_964414055.1 uncultured Fibrobacteraceae bacterium | reverse complement strand
ATTTCTTCGTGTCCACGACCGAGGTCACCGAGATGATGTGGGACAGCGTCACCGGCGGCAGCTCGACCTCCATGATGCCCAAGAGCGGTGTCAGTTGGGACGAGGCCGTGGCCTTCTGCAACGCCATGTCCGTGCGTGACGGCTACACCCCGGTGTATACCATCAACGGCGCCGACGGCGACGTGACGTGGAACCAGGACGCCGACGGCTACCGGCTGCCCACCGAAGCGGAGTGGGAATACGCCTGCCGCGCCGGCAGCAGCACCGCCTATCCCGGCGGCGACATAGATGTCCTGTTCTGCGAGTACGATGCGGACCTGGATGCGGTGGGCTGGTACTGCGAGAACAGCGATTCGGTCGTGCACGAAGCCGGCCTGAAGGATGCCAACGCCTGGGGCCTGTACGACATGCAGGGCAACCTCTGGGAATGGTGCTGGGACGCCTACACCACCGACTATCAGGATCTGGGTCAGAACGATCCGGTCTTCAACGGCGTTGCCGGCGACAAGCACATCGTGCGTGGAGGCAGCTACTCCAGCTACACGCACTTCTGCCGGGCTGCCGCCCGCAGCTACACCGTGCCTACGCTGGAGCACGATCTGTACGGTTTCCGGATCGTCAGGACGATCCACTGACATTTTGACCGCCAACACGGACCGGACAACGGATTCGTAGAGGGTCAAGTCGCGAACAGGCGGGGCGACCGGGTAACCGGTCGTCCCGCACGGTTCCATTCAGTGATGTGATAGGGAACGAATCGCTTCCAGCAGAGCCCTCGCCTTGGCGAGGGTTTCGGCGTATTCCTCCCGGGGGTCCGAATCGGCCGTCACGGCGCCTCCTGTGCCCAGCCAAGCCCGACCTTCCCGGCAGATGATGGTGCGGATGACGATGGACAGGTCCATTCCGCCGCGCCGGTCGAGGTAGCCGAGGGCTCCGGAATAGACGCCGCGCGTCGAGCGCTCCATCTCACCGATCAGTTTCATGGCCTCGACCTTGGGCGCTCCGGTCATGGAGCCGCCGGGGAAGCAGGCCCGTACCAGGTCCAGGGCGTCGTGTGGCGGGGTCAGCCGGCCCCTGATTGTCGAGACCAGCTGGTGAACGGTGGGGTAGGATTCCACCACGCACAGCTCGGGAACCTCCACGCTGCCGGTCTCGCAGACTCGGCCCAGGTCGTTGCGCACCAGATCCACGATCATGACGTTCTCGGCGCGGTCCTTGGCGCTGGCGACTAGGCGGTCGCGCAGTTCCCGGTCCTGTTCCTGAGTCTTGCCGCGGGGAGCGGTGCCCTTGATGGGGCGTGACTCGGCGGTCCGGTCAGACCCTAGGCTCAGGAAGCGCTCGGGCGAGGCGCTCACCACGGTGAAATCCGGCAGCGCCAGGAAGGCCGCGAAGGGGGCGGGGTTGATGTCGCGCAGGACGCGGTACAGGTCCCATGGGTCGTCGTCGAACGCGAGGGTCATCTGCTGGGTCAGGCAGATCTCGAACACCCGGCCGGCCAGGATGGCTTGGCGGCATCGTTCCACCGTCGCGCAGTACTGATCACGGTTGAACTGCGTCTGGACGCCCTGGAGGGAGAGTTCCTGTCCTCCCGGGGACGCCGACCTGCGCCCTCCATGGCTTCGGCCGGCTCGGCTTCCGGGCTTCTCCGCCCTCCTGGCTCCGGAGCCCTCCAGACGCCCCGAGACGGACAGTAACTCTCCCTCCAGGGCGTCCAGACGCTGTTGGGCGTCTCTGCGGGCGACCTCGGCTGTGGCCCCGCGGCCGGTGGCGATCAGCCAGGTCCGCCCGGTTTCCCGGTCGTGGGCGACCAGGTCGTCGATCACCATGAAGGCCAGGTCGGGCACTCCGAGTTGGTCGTGCACGTGGCCGGGGAGGTCTTCCACGGCGTGAGCGACTTCATAGCCGAAGTACCCTACCAGGCCGCCGCAGAAGGGCGGTAGGCCGTCGCCGTCAGGCGGCGGGGCGGTGTAGGCCTGTTGCAGTTCGTGCAAGGCGATGAAGGGATCGGCGTTCCAGGTGCGTCTCCGGGGCGGGTCGCAGATCGTTCCGTCGGGTTCGCGCCAGGTGGTCAGGGTCAGGGCGAAGGTGCCGCCGCGATGCTTGCCGGTCAGCAAGGTGGCCGGGCGACCGCCCTGGAAGTTCCAGCGGCCGCGCAGGGGCGGGCTGCCGGGCAGTTCGGGCACCGCCGCGCTTTCCAGCAGGAAACCGGGTTCCGCGGGTGGTCCCTCCGGCATGGGTCCGGGACAGTTGGTGATTCGTGTGATGGCAGGCAACAGGGTTCTCCCTACGGTCGGAGTCGTGTCATCATACCCTTGACCCAAGGGGATATCACGGGTTTTGCGATCCACCCCGGTTGACGGAGATGGACACGCGGGGCTATGATCCGCCCATCATGAACTCCATACGACACAAATACTTGATCATCGTGCTGGTGCTGCTGGGCGTGCTCCGGATTCCCCCGGCCTCCATCGCCGGGGAGGATCCGCGGGACTATCCCTACCGCATCGTGCCCAGAACGACTTTTCCCGGGGTGGGGCGCATATTTGACGAAGGCTGGCGGAGGTCGAGCGTTGTCTTCCACCCGGAGGACTCCGATTCCGATGTGGTGCTCCGCTGCCTGTCCACTGGTGCCCGCCGGCTGGATTGGATTCACGGGGCATGGCAGGAACGCTGGATGGAACCTTTCCCGACCCAGTTCAATAACAAGGATAACTTCCCGACCGTCGATGGGGTCTGGATGTTCGACGATCCCCGGGAACCGGTGGCGGTGTTCCATTGCTCCACCCCCGATCGCAAGCGGTTTCTCTTTGAGTGCCGCCGCGTGAGCGACGGGACCTTGCGGTCCGGCTTCGAGATCGCCGGGGGGCCCGACCACGACGGAAACGGGGTGTGGGACGGTAACATAAGGATCATGGGGGTCATCCGGGTACCGGGGGACCAGGGGTCGCGCCAGGCCCTGGTGCTGCTGTCGAGGGCGGGTTACGACCTGGGTCCCCGGGGGATACGGGCGCTGGATGTGGAGACGGGGGATACCCTGTGGACCTACTTCGTCGGACCCAAACCAAAGCCACGAAACTCTCATCTGGCGGACCTTGACAGAGATGGGAGTCCCGAGATCATCTTCGGAGGTGCGGCCGTGGACAATATCCACAAAGGATATTTCCACGGCACCAGGGACGACACGAGCCGCGTCTTCGTATTGGATACCGCCGGCCAACTGCGCTGGTCGCGGGCCTTCAGCCCCTATCCGGCCATCATTTTCATCAAGGTCGCAGATCTGCGGGGGGATTCCCTGCCCGAGATCCTTGTGGGAACCAGATCCACCGATTGGGCGGGAAACGGCCTGTTCCTCCTGGATGGCGAGGGAAACCTGCTGGACAGCCTCATGATGCCGGCAGGAGTCAGAAGGATGGCTGTTTTTCCCGGCGAGGGAAGTTCCCGATCCGTCCTTATTCAAACCGGCGAATTCACCCTGATGAAGATTGGAACCGTGCCGAAACTGGCGATAAAAGCCCGGGTTAAGCTGGACGTATCCATGGCGCTGGGTGGGATCGCCGACCTGACCCCGGAACCGGGCCCGGAGATTCTCCTCAGTGGAGGAAAGACCTGGCCCACCTGGATTTATTCCGCCGACCTGAAGCCTCTGGCCTACCTGCCTGCAGGCCGGATGCCCGTAGGCCCCTCGGTGTTGGGGTTTTTCCACACGGGGCCCGATACGGCCATCACCTTCGTCAGGGGCTGGAAGAATTCTTCCGTCATAGTGGATCCCTGGGCATTTTCCGTGGAAAGGAACCCCCGCCGGGTGCCGTGGGGCTGGCTGGGTCTGGTCGTGGTCGGCGGAGTGGCCTTGCCTGTGGCGCGAAGGCTGCACAGGAAATCCCACCCCTCCGCGGCCACACGCCGGGAACTGCAGTTGCAGCTGCTGGACCGACTCAAGCTCTCGGGCCACGGCGCCATCGGCGGGCTGTCGGCGGTCAGACGCCTGGTTTGGAACCTCAATGCCCTGGTGCAGGGCTTCGCCCTCGGTGAGGAACGCAGGCAGGTCATGCGGGAGCTGTTGGCGGATATCAGGGCCAACCAGTTGCCCAAGCTGGAGGCCGCCGTGGAACTGGCCCGATTGGCGGGGCTGGACGCCGGCGAGACGGACCATGCCGACCGATCCCTGATCGGTTTGGAAAAATGTCTCCACACGGCGGAAGAGGGTTTACAAAGGAAAATCGTGGCCGAGAAGATGGTCCAGAACCTG
>CAYPVD010000207.1:0-4357 GCA_964414055.1 uncultured Fibrobacteraceae bacterium | reverse complement strand
GCGCCGGCGGTACCCACCAGGAAATGGCCGCTGTCCTCTGGCGAGACGGCTATCTGCGTGATGAGGTTCAGACTGTCGAAGATCTCCGGCGCCACCCTGGTCCAGCCTGCGCCATGGTTGAGATAAAGTCCGGCAGGATCCGATTCCAGGGATTGTCCCCTGGTCATGCCCGCAACCAGGGTGCCATCGGATGCTTCGGCCAGGGCCACGATATTGACCTGCTTCCAGGTCATGGGCAGGCCGTCATTCACCTGGTCCCACGTGGAGGATGAGGCATGGTAACGCCAAACGCCCCCGTTGTTCGCCAGGTTCAACAGTCCCTCGAAAGAGCCGTTGCGGGAAGACCCCTCGTGCTGCCACTTGATGAGCAGGGGGGAGGCCTGGGCAGCTCCGATGACTCCCGAATTGTCCGTCCTGAACTTGAAGACCCGGTCCACCTTGTCACCGAACCCGCCGGAAACATCGACCTGAAAACCCAGGCCCGCGGTATCGGTCAGGGTGTAGCAGGTAGCCTGGGTCAACTCCAGGTTGGGCCAACTGACAACCATTCCCCGGGGCTCGGAAGTCTGCAATTCCAGGTGAAGTGCCGGCGGGGAAATCAGGTACAGGGAATCAGCGGCGCAGGCATCATCCGGGGTTTGGGCGGATGCCATACCCGCCAGCGCCAGAAGAGTCACGACCACGACCCCCAGCGACCACAACCTCATCACATAGGCGCTACCTGTCTTCATGCACTCCTGCCTTTCAGGGTCCGTTGCGGCGACCGGGCAGGGCCGCCGCACTTCGAGCCGCCACCGAAGGCGCTCACTGGTTGATCGATATGCCGAAGTAGCTCAATACCCACCGGATGGCCTTCCTGGATCCTTCCGGATCGAACCGGTAGGGGTCGAAGCCCCAGAAGACGTCGGCCTTGTTCCCCGGTTTGTCCGCGACGAGTTTGTAGGAGAAATACCCGAAGGTCTGGCCATTGGTCTTCGCGCTGGAAAGAGGTTGCCCCTCGTACTCGTTCAAGGCCATGGGCCCGCAGATATCGATGAGATCCTTGTCCTCGAATTCACTGTGGGGCCAATCAACATCCCCCCGCCGCCACTTGAGCTCGCGCAGCCAGTCCATGCGTGCGATACCCCGGAACATGGGTTCGACGCAGAGACCGCCGGGAGCATCGGGCCAGTCGCATTCCTGCTCCGTGATCGGGGTCGTCCGGGGACTGATGTTCGCATTGACGAATTCGTCCTTGCTGAAGGGGAAATGCAGGCTGGGCAGACGTACGGTGTCGGCAGCGGCCGCCAGGGCGTCGTACCAGTCGATTTCCTCGTTGGTCCACAGGGTATCGGGAACGACCCCGGGGCCGATGCCCTGGTGGGCCTTGAATTCCGGATCCAGCGTTACACCCTTGAGCCCCACACAGGCGACGTTCCTGTCCCGCGGGACGGAGACCTGTCGGCCGTAGATGTACTTGGAGGACGGGGACGTCCAGTCCAGGGCGGAAATCCCGGCCGCGGCATAGGGATACATCAGAGGACCGCGATAAACAACGGTTCCGTCAGGCAATTCACGCGTTCCGAAGCCCACGGTGAGCTCGAAGCTGCCCACGAAAAGGGAGACTTCGCGCGAGTTGAAGACGATGGGCAGGGCATAGTTGCCCAGGTTGGGCAGGAAAGACTCCATGCTGGCGCCGCCGACCAGGAAGAAGTTGCCGCCGCGCCGCTGGTAGGGGGTCATCCAGACGAACTTGTCGTTGCCGAAACGATCCGGACGGAAATCCTGGAACATCAGCTGGGAATCGTTGTACTGGGCGTAACACAGCACCGCCCGGTACTGGACCACATCCGAATACTCGACCATCTGGGTGTGGTCCTTCCAGTCCTTGGACCATTCGATGCCCGCCACGCCACCCCGGATGTCGTCCAGGAAGCGCCAGTAGGCATTCCGATAATCCTCGCTGTTGCGGGGGTTTCCTTCCCGGTCCGGCCAGTTCTGGACGAGATGATCCACCACCTGGTCCAGGATCAGCAGGGGGCGCTGGAAAGTCGGATCCACGTAGGGCACGACCTTGATGACCCGCGTGAAAACCGTCACCTGATGGGAATCGTCCTCCACCCGCAGATAGAAGGTATGCACACCCTCCTGGAAGGCCCTTTCCCGGTCGAACATGTTCTGTTCCGAAAGCCCCGGCGGAACCGCCCAACCCGGGTCGGCGGGATCGTCGGGACTGGTCAGGTCCCATCCGTGACGGAAGGATACGATACGTCCGCCGTAGGCGCTGGCATCGGCCGTCCAGCTGAAGTTGATGGGCTGGCCGGCAGCGACCTCTTCGGTCTGGTTGCCGGGGCCGAGGAACGGTTCATCGAGATACACGGCCGGACGGAAGCTATGGGAATTGATCTGGACATTGGCCACCTGCAGCTGGTAGCCCAGGTCCACGCTGACCGCACCTGCGGTATCCTGCACCTGCACGGCGAAGAAATAGTACTGGCCGTTGTCGTGCACGGGGTCCATGGGGAACGAGACCTTACGATCCTCCGCCAGGGGCTTGTAGGGGATCCAGGCCGACCATTCCGGATCCTCGAAGCTGATGACATCCTGGTAGTTCTGCTCGTAGGAGTACCTGCCGTCGATGGGATCGCCATCGAGGGTCAGGGCCTTCTTCCAGAGAAAGCGTACCCTGGTCGGCATCTTCTGGTCGAAATCCGGGTCGTTCCCCTCCCAGCCGATGTTGACCGTGGGCGGCACGGGCTTGGCGTATCGCTCACCGAGTCCGGCCCCGAACACGGTCCTGCAGGTGGGCACCAGTGTCGTGGAAGTGAAGGAGATGTACGCCGGGGTAGGATCCTTGGCCCCCTTGTCATCAACGGCCCTGATGAACAGGGAGTGGGACCGGAAACTGCGGGGGTCCCCCGCCGGATCACCGGGGAAGCCGGGCTGGTCCGCCAGCACGAAGAAGATGGTATCGGTGGCCGACGTGAAACGCCAGGGGTGCAGGATGGCGCCGGTCAAAGGGTCCTCGGTCAAGGTATCCCGCGGGCTGATGCCGTCGAAACCGTTGTCGCTGATCTTCCATTCGTATCCGGCGATCTTCCCGTCCGGATCCGCTCCCGTCCAGTGGAACTCGACCGCATAGCCTGCCTCCAGCAGCGTAGGCGGCTGGCCGGCAACGCGCGTATCGGGTCTCGCGTTGGGAATCTTCACTCCACCGAGATTGGTATCGACGGAGCAGCCGGCAAGTACAGCCATCATCCCCGCCGCAAGAGTCATCAGTACAAAACGCCTGGTCATGAGAGAATCTCCTCGGTCCTCTGGTCGCCTTAGAAATCAACCGGTCCGGAACATTCGAAATCCCCTTCGGGGGTCTCGATGATGAGCCGGAAATTCTTGACGGCAGGGGTGCCGTCCAGACTGGCCATGGCGCCCTGCGAAAGCGTCAGGCCCGTCTGAATGCCCTGCATACGAGTATCCAGATTGCAGTCACGCCAGGTCAATCCCGGGGGCGGCGCCGCGGCATACGGCCTGACCGCC
Organism: uncultured Fibrobacteraceae bacterium; assembly: GCA_964414055.1. Lineage (GTDB taxonomy): Bacteria > Krumholzibacteriota > Krumholzibacteriia > LZORAL124-64-63 > LZORAL124-64-63 > JAHJTW01. The sequence goes on along the minus strand of CAYPVD010000207.1, from coordinate 841 downwards.
TCGAACAGGTTATACTTGGCCGGTCTGTACGGCGTGTAGCGGGGGTTGCACTCGGTCTGATCCAGGGCCACGGCCTGGATCAGGCCGTGCCCGCTCTGGCGTGTGGTCTTGTCGAAGAGATCCGCCGCCAAATCCGCGTCTCCTCCGGCGATGATGTAGAACAGGTAGGTATCCCGGTAATAGGTCTGCCCCCGGTCAAGCAGCTGGGAAGGAACGGCGACATCCACGGAGATCCTCCATACGCCCGTAGCGGTGTCGATCTCCAGGCCGCTCCCCAGGCCCGTGCTGCCCCAGGTGGGATCCTTCAGCCCGTCATTGCCCCCCCCGTCCTTGATCTGGTTGTAGGGGTCGCAGTCGTAGTCGATCTCGTACTTCCACGCCATCTCCCGGTACAACGGCTTGGCCCAGGCTTCGCGGGGATCATCCTTCCCGTGCAGGAGGACATCCATGCGATAAAGACGCGCGTCGATGACGTAATTGGTCGTGCTCATGCCGCTGGTGTCGGTGACGGTCTGGGTAAACCCGGTGGCCTTGTCCACCAGGATGGCCGCGGCCCCGATGTACTCCAGGTCGTTGGGGCCGGAACCCGTCTTGGATATCCGGTAGACATCCTCGCCGTCAAAACATTCGTGGCTGGAATGTCCGTCGTAACACTCCACGCCGGCACCGTACTGGGAAGTCGAATACGACTTGGGCAAGGTCTCGATACACTGGATGCAGGGCGGGTAGCCCACGTCGAAGCTGAGGGAGGCCGGAGAACCGTCACGACGACCGTGTTCGTCGATGGCCTGCATGCTGACGGTGAACTCGGTGCTGGGGGCGACCAGGAACCCCAGGGTAT
>CAYPVD010000206.1:0-4379 GCA_964414055.1 uncultured Fibrobacteraceae bacterium | reverse complement strand
CGGTGTTGCCCATCGGGGGGCTGCTGGAAAAGGTCCTGGCCGCCCACCGTGCGGGGATCAGGCGCATCATCATTCCGGAGACGAATACCGTCGACCTGGAAGATATCCCCGAGGAAGTCCGCGAGGCCATCGAATTCGTGCCCGTTTCGCATGTCACCCAGGTCTGGGAGACCATATTCCCGGGTGTCCTGGATCGATGAAGGGGAATGGTACCCGCAGTGGGTGAACACCGTCTTCTCACTTCCCTGATGCGCCCCTTCTACCGCAAGGGGCGCTCGGCCGTGTTCAGCCTGCCGGACGCCCTGGGACAGCGCGCCAGGATCCTGTGTATCGATGCGGGCGACCTGAGCGAACTCCTTTTCCATGCACCGCTGCTGAATTCCCTGCGCCGCAGGTACCCGGACGTGCAGATGGATTTCCTGGTACCGGAGGAACACGCTCCCCTGGTGATCCCCAGCGGGCTGGCCCGGCAGTGCACCCTGTACAAGGAGAGCCAGCTGAGTCCGTGGCGTCCTGCGTTCGCCTCCCTGTTGAAAAAGGTCGGGGCCGGGAATTACGACATGACGGTGGTGACCTCCTTCGTGGCCCGGCCCCGTCTGGAACTGGCCGCCCTGGCTTCTGGGGCGTCGCTGCGCCTGGGGCCCTCGCATCCCGATTCCTATCCGGCGGTCAACTGCGAGTTGCGTAGCGCGCAGGAGGACGGGACCTACCTCGGTGACCGCGCCCTGCGCATGGCTCCTTTCCTGAACCTGGAGCCGCATGCCCTTGATGTCCGCTGGCCTTTGCCGGTGGATAAGGTGCGTCACATCGCCCAACAGATTCATTTCCACAAGCCCAACCCCGACCAGATGCTGATCGGCATCGATCCCGGGCCGGGAAAATCAGGCTTCGCCTTCGCGCTGGACAATCTGGAATTCCTGGCCAGACAGTTGGGCTCCCAACTCGTGTGCAAGATCCTGCCCCTGGGGATGCCCGCGGACAGCGCGCGGCTGAAGGAATTCACGGCCCGCCTGGGCCAGGCTCCGGTCGGGTTGCCGCGCGAGAATCTGCTGGACATGGTCCTGCTTCTGTCCCAGTGCGACCTGTTCCTGGCCGGAAACACCGACTTCTTCCACATGGCCGTGGCGCTGGGCATCCCTTCGGTCGGGCTGTTCAGCCCCAAGGATGGTCCGGCATGGAGGCCGGAGAAGCGGCCCAACGCCGTCGTCCTGACCATGGCCAAAGGGGAGAAGGTCGATATCGCCACCCTGATGGAGGCCGTGGAAAGCGTGACCAGGGGGCGGGCCAGCACGCCTTCGAACCCCATCGGCCGGACCGCTTCCGTCCGGCAGGCCGATACCACCGGTCCCCACACCCGCGATCCATGAGTCCCGGCGGTGAACACGATCCGGGCCCCCGGATCCTTGTCCTGGCCCCCAACTGGCTGGGTGACGTTGTGATGGCCACCCCCATGCTGAACCTCCTGCGGTCGTCCGTGTTCGGGGCCCGGGCAGGACGTGCCAGGCTGGCGCTTGCGGTCAGGCGGCGATGGTCCCCCCTCTTCTCCCGGGATCCGCGCCTTGACGAACTGCTGATGGTGGAACGCACCGGTCGACACTCCGGAGTCCGTGGACTTGTGAGGCTGGCCTCGGATCTGCACGGCATGAATGCCGGGGGCATCGTCCTGGGACCGCCTTCCTGGCGCGCCGGGGCAGCGGCATGGCTGGCCCGGATTCCCCAAAGGGTCGGGTACCGCACCGATGCCCGGGGGATGTTCCTGAACGCGGGCCTCGATTTCCCCGGCCGCGGGCGGGGGCATTTCAGCCGCCAGCTGCTGGCGCTGGGGGAGGAACTCGTCAGGCGCCTGGGCGGTCGGCCCGGTTCGCAGGAGGAGGCGCTGGCTGCACCCATGTTGCCGGGCCTCGTTCCCGAGGATCCGCCCGGTCTGAAGGAGGGGCCTCCGGTCTGGGTGATGGGCGTGGGTACGACGTACGGCAACGCCAAGATGTGGCCACGATCCAGGACCGAGGAATTCCTGACGGCCGCAGTGGATCGGTTCCATGTGAGAATCGTCCTGCTCGGTGACGGCAGGAGTTTCGGGCGGCGGCCAGGCGAGGCTGCCGGCGTCCCCTTGCCACCGGTGCGCGGGGACCTGGCCGGGGGGCCGGGAATCGTCGACATGATCGGTCGTACGACCCTGCCCCAGGTCGCGGGCATCCTGGGCGGGGCTCGGGTTTTTGTCGGCAACGACAGCGGTCTGATGCATCTTGCCGCCGCGCTGGGGACGCCCACGGTGGGCATCTTCGGTTCCTCGGATCCGCACTGGACGGCTCCTCTGGGGCCATGGACCCAGGTCGTCGCCCCTGAGGGATTCCCCTGCAGCCCTTGTTTCCGACCGACCTGCAACCAGCCCAGGTTCTGTCTGGACGCCCTGACAGCCGACCGTGTTCTGTCCGCAGCATGCGATGTGATGGCTGCTGCCGGCGACTCGCCCGTGGAGGGAAAGGCATGACCGTATGGAAGGACCCCGGCGACAGGAGGCCGTATCCGGCGTGGAAGGTCCTGCTGCTGGATCGGGATGGGGTGGTGATAAGGGACCGGGGCTACCTGGCCGACCCCGAGGGCGTGGAACTGGTTCCGGGAGCCGCCGGAGCCATGGCCAGGGCCAAGGCCGCCGGGTGGTTCCTGGTGGGGGTTTCCAACCAGTCCGGTCTGGGACGCGGGTTGATCTCCCCTGCCGAACTGGAAAAGGTCATGCACAGGATGGACCGTCGCTTGGCCGCCGAGGACGCCTCCTTCGATGCCTTCTATTACTGTCCCCACGCGCCGGGCCAAGGTTGCGCGTGCCGGAAGCCCGCTCCGGGTCTGGTGGAGGAAGCCGGTCTGGCAGACGGCCTGGATGGCAGGTCATGGGTCATAGGCGACAAGATCAGCGACCTGGAACTCGGTCTGGGCCTGGGCACGCGCGCCATCCTCGTACGCACCGGTTACGGAGCGCAGGTCGAGCAGGAAGCCTTGGACCGCTGGGGCCGGGAGGGCCCCGTGGCAGTGGCGGACGACCTGCCCGCAGCCATCGACATCGTGCTGGCCGATCCGGGGAGCGGAACGTGACCTGGTTGCTGGACGACAAGCCCCTGCAGTCGGTCCTGGTTACCCGCCTGCGTTACCTGGGTGATGTGGTCATGTCCACGGTCGTGCTGCGCGCCCTGCGGGACGGGGATCCGGACCTGAAGCTGGGGTATCTCTGTGAAGACGCCTATGCTCCGGTGCTGGAAGGGCATCCCGACCTCCATCGCCTGCATCGCCTGGGAAGTCGGCGCCGGGGTCCGGACGCCGCGGCCCGAGGGGCAGGGGGCGGCGGCGGGGACAGCTTTTCGGCCATGGTTTCCCGGCTGAGTTCGGCCCGCTACGATCTGGCCGTCGATCTGTTCTTCAATCCCCGCAGCGCGGTGCTGTTGCGGGCTGCGGGCATACCCGCGCGGATCGGCGGTGCGCGCAGCTGGCGCAGACGGCTTTACACGCACACCGTCGTGCCGGAAAATTTGCCGGGGGCACCGGACGGTTGGCGGGACGTCGCACCGGGCGGACTGGGGGACCACCTTTGCCGGCTGGCTCCCCTTGTGCACCGCGAGAGCGGTCGTATGTTCCTGGACCGGCTGGTCGAGATGGGGGCTTCGGGTCCCCTGTTGCCTGAGCTGGCCGTTGGATCGGCCGCCGGGCTGGAGCTCCCGGCCTTGGCGGCGGCGGGCATCGAACCGGGTGATGAGTACCTTGTCCTCGTACCCGGGGCCACGTGGCCCGCCAAGGAGTGGCCGCTGGGAAGATGGTTGGAACTGTTGCAACGTCTGCATCGGGAGCGTCCGGAAAAGATCGCCGTGCTGACCCCTCTGGGGGGCGGTGCCGCCTGGAAGGAGCTCGGGGACCATATTCCGGCCGGTCGTGGCGGCGTGTTGCCGCCCCTGGCCTTGGCCCGGGTCATGGGGCTCCTGGACGGGGCCAAGGGAGTGGTCGGCATGGACGGGGGCATCATGCACACGGCAGTAGCATTGGGAACGCCGACAGTGGCCCTGTTCGGGCCCACCGAACCGGAAATATGGTTTCCCTACGGCCACGATCCGCGGTTCCGGGTCCTGGCCCACAGCCCTCCCTGTCATCCCTGCCACCTGCATGTCTGCCGGGCGTTCAGTTGCCTGCCTGCGGTCAGGCCAGACGAGGTGACGGCGGCCCTGGCGGATGTCCTGTCGGCGGCCGCGGTCCAGGAACGTACGGTCGGCAACGGGGTACAAACCCGGAGGAAACCCAATGGCCCACAGTCCCGGGAGGGTAACCAGTGAAGCGCTTCTGTAGATCTCCCCTGCTCATGGCTCTCCTGATGGCGGGCCTGTCCACGTTGTCGGCGG
>CAYPVD010000205.1:0-4412 GCA_964414055.1 uncultured Fibrobacteraceae bacterium | reverse complement strand
CCAGGACGCCATTTGACAGCAGGTTATGCCTGCGGAAACCGGAATACGACCGTGAGGATTTGAGGGCGGACACAATTTCACAGGCACAACATTAAAGGGAAGCACCCGCCAGCCAGCCAAAGGAGCGCGATATGCCTGGTCATCAGCCATTACCCGGGACCTACGAGCCCAATCCCGAGGTCGCCGCCACCAGCCATATCGGTTCCCTGTAGGAGTACCGGCGCCTGTACCGGCTGTCGTTGGATGACCCGGATCTTCTGGAGCAGGCAGGCCGAGGATCTAGCTGGTTCCACCCCTTCCGGCAGGTGTTCAACAACGACTACGGCAACGTGGACTTCGGCGGGTTTCTGGGCGGGCGCCTGAACGCCTGCTACAACTGCGTGGACCGGCACCTGGACGACAAGGTCGACCGGGTGGCCATCTACATGCCCATGATCCCCGAGCTGGCCTACACCATGCTGGCGTGCGCACGCATCGGGGCCATCCATTCAGTTCACAATGAACGACACGTGCGCCGTGCCCATGGGCATGGGTTCCTTCTCCGCCGCGGGCAATTCCATGAAATCGGCCACCGACGAGACCACCATGGTCATGTAGACCGTGGCCGTGACGTCCACCCGACCAGGGGCCACGTCCGCCGGCAGCTGCCAGGTGTAACTCTCGTTGACGCCGCTCAGGGGGGACAGCCGGTAATCGGGTCCGAAGGAGGCGGTGTTCCACTGGGCGACGGTCATGCGTCCCTGGGGGTCCAGGTAGGGCATGCGGAAGATCCGGTCTCCGGCCGGCACGTCCCCGTCCCGGGACAGACCCTTGAACCCCTTCAGGTCCTGGATCTCGGCGATGTCCTGGTAGGCCAGGGCTGAGGGATCGGCGATGGTCCAGTCCTCGCCTTCGAACCCCTTGGGATCCACGGGCAGGTTCCAGTGCTTGCCGGCGCTGTCGACGGCCTCGACATGCATCCAGACCTCGCGTTCCTCCGCAGATCCGCTGGGGATCTTGTGGCCGGCCTTGGTGTTCATCACGGTCGCATCGATGGTGATGGTCTCACCGGGGGCCGCCGATTTCTCGCGGGGGTACAGCAGGACCTGGACCGCGCCGGCTACCATCTGGGGGGAGTGGACCCCGGCGAACGTGTGCTGGCGGGCGCTGGGCACGACGTCGCCGTCCTCGACCAGGGACCCGTCGGCAGCCGGCATGTGGCACTGCTGGCAGGTTATGCCGCCCTGCCCGTAAGGGCTGTCCTTCCATTCCAGGTGCGTGGCCTTGACCCACATGCCGAAGGGATCCTGCTCGTTGTGGCAGATGCCGCAGAATTCGGCGCTCTTGAGGAAATCGTTCACGGCGATCCCGTGATGATCGCTCTCGCGTCCCGGGCGCGTGCCCTGCTTGGTCTCGCCGGGATCCATGACGTAGTTGAAGTTGAAGGGTGTGTCGCCGGTAAAGCCTGTGATGGAGTGGCAGATGTCGCAGCTGACGCCCTCGTTGGCGCGGGTGCCCTCGGCGGAGTGCGCCGGGGGGATGTCGCCGGCCAGGAAGGCCAGGGGCGCATGGCAGCCGTTGCAGCCGGCCTTGATTCCGGCGACCTTGGCGAATTTTTCCGCGTGGGGCACGGCCAGCTCGAAGTACTCCTTCTGGTCCCATTCGTGGGTGAAGGACTGGGCCATCAGGGAATGGTCGTATTGATTCGTCAGCCCGACATGACAATCGGTGCAGACGGAGGACTCCTCGAACCGGTCGTAGGGCAGGCAAGCGGAGCCGACATGGCCGGCTCCGCGTACCTGGATTCCGGATGGGCCATCTGTCATGGCGAACCCGGTGTCGGGGGCGTCACGTAGGTGCGGTAGTAGTCCACGCAGGAGACGCCCTGGCAGTTGATCATGTACTCCGGTTCGGGCGTGGTGCCTCCGCTGCAGTGGCAGAAGGAGCAGACCCCGTTGGCGTCGGTGGTCGAGCGCATGATCCCGCCGTGGCTGTCTTCCCGCGCCACGTTGTCGGTGGTCATGATGATGGTGTCCCCGCAGGGAATGCGGTTCTCGTGCCGGTCGTAGCGGACATAGGCGAACCTGAGACCCGTGGGATGGTCCACCAGGGTGCCGTCGCGAATCATCAACGGGTAGGTACTGCCGTGGACGTTATGGCAGGACACGCAGGTGTTGCGCGAATCCCTCTCGCCGTCATGGTCCGAATCGTAGGACCAGGGGATGCCGCTCATGTGGGTCGCATGGGAGTTGGCCGCCGAGACCCCCGTGAGGGTGTACACGGAGATGTCGGTGTCCAGGCCATCGGGAATGATCATGGGCGCGTCGTTGCGGAAATTGGTGCGCCACTCGGTCGAGTAGTACGGTCCGGCCGGGGCCAGCGGGCCGCCGAACAGGGCGTACTTGTCGTGGCACTTGAGGCAAAGGTCGTAGTAGGGCGGATCCGTGAAGGGGTTGCCCAGGGCGCCGCCGATGCGGGGCACGACCAGCGGCGGTCCGCCGTCGACGTCCGAGAGCCGATAGGCGGCCTGGTAGTTGTCCAGGGCGGCCAGGTAGCTGTGGTGGACGCCGTCGATGTGGACGGTGGAGGCATCGTGACAGTCGAGGCAGGTGACGGTGCCGTCACGACCGTGCCCGGTGGCGAAGAAGCCCCAGGTGCCGTTGCCGGCCACAGGAGGGGCGGTAACGCCGTCGATCACCGACGTGCCCGTATCGTGGCAACCGCCGCACCAGCGTTCCTTGCCCGCCGGCAGTGAACCGCCGCTGTAGATCCCCGTGCTCCAGTTGGTGCGGGCGCCGACGATGGGATCGTCAACACCGTCGATGATCCCGTCCGGGCTGTGACAGGGGTTGCATACGGTGGTCGTGGCGAAGGGCCGGCCGTCCTGGAACACCGTGTGATCATCGGTGTGGCAGGCGTCGCAGGCCAGGGAGACCCCGCCGGTGTCGGCGGCGTCGACATGGCGGGCGTGACCGGGGCCGATGCCCCCGGTGGGCTTGAATTCCTGCAGGTGGGTGTGGCAATCCACGCATGAGCTGCCGGCGTAGTGGGTATGATCGCCGGCGTTGCTGTTGCGGTGGTGGTCGGTGGTGGTGTGGCAGACCTCGCAGATGCCGTCGTAGATGGCGTTGCCGTCGGCGAGGGAATGAAGCCCCGTGGTGGCCGTGAACACGACGGGCAGGTCGCCGGAGTGGGGCGTGGTCACCACATCCTTGACGAACATCAGGTTGTTCTGGGCGTTGAAGACGTCGTGGCAGGTATCGCAACCGGAGACATGATGGTAGAGACCGTCGCCGTCCATGTCCTTGTAGGTGCCTGCGTCATCCGCATCGAACCCGGGCGGGGGCGATGACGGGGGGGTGAAGGGCTGGGGATCCTCGGTGTCGGAGCAACCGCTGCCGAGGGCCAGCAAAGCCAGGATCACCAGCAAGTAGGTGGGATTTGAACGGAAAAATGATGTGAGCTTCAAGCCTTACCCCTCCAGCCGAAAGTTCTACGTTCTGCTATTTGTTGTTCAATTGTACCATTGCTGGGGATATCTGTCAAAATAGTATTCAGTTTCGTTAAATTGTTATCGTAGTGTGGTGGGTTCCGGCAGGATGTTTTACATCAGCCGGCCAGGTCCCGGTCCCCGGGTTCATGCGGCCTGGATTCCTGGGGCGAGGCCGGATGGTGTACGATTGTTGCAATGTGGGTTCCGATGAAAGGAGCCTGCTGTGTGTCATTCCCGTCCCGTCCGACTCTTGGACCAGTTGCGCCATGCCATCCGGGTGCGCCATTACAGTCGGCGTACCGAAACCGCCTACGTGAGCTGGGTTCGCCGATTCGTGAAGTTCCACCATATGCGTCATCCCCGGGATATGGGGCAGCAGGAGGTGGCGGCCTTTCTGACGCATCTGGCGGTGGCGCACAAGGTCAGCGCCTCCACCCAGAACCAGGCCCTGTGCGCCGTGCTGTTCCTGTACCGCGAGGTGCTGGGGTGCGATCTGCCGTGGCTGGACGATGTGGTGCGGGCCAAGCGGCACCGGAAGATCCCGGTGGTGCTGACCCGCGCCGAAGTGCAGCGGGTGCTGGATGAACTGTCGGGAACGAGCAGCCTGGTGGCAGGCCTGCTCTACGGCTGCGGTTTGCGGTTACTGGAGGCCCTACGCCTACGGATCAAGGATGTGGACCTGGAGCGATGCGAACTGCAGGTGCGCGACGGCAAGGGGGGCAAGGATCGGATGACGTTGCTTCCGCAAATCCTGACCGAGGCGATCAGGCAGCAGATCAGATTCGTGCTGAAGCAGCATGCCGAGGATCTGGCCGCCGGCCACGGCAGCGTGTGGGTGCCGGGAGCTCTGGAAGCCAAGTATCCCCGGGTGGCGTGGGAACCGGGTGTAACGCCTCAGATTATTCTTCCCAAATTCCCATCTGATATTTCACAATCTGCC
>CAYPVD010000204.1:0-4460 GCA_964414055.1 uncultured Fibrobacteraceae bacterium | reverse complement strand
CATCGTCATCCCCCAGGTGTTCATGCAGGACTGGATCCTGTTGGGGCTGGAGCGGATGCGCTGGGTCGGCGTGGCCAAGACCAGCCGCAGCCTGATCTATGCCCTGTTGGTCCTGCTCCTGTTGAAACCCCTGGCCGGGGCCGGCGGCCTGGCCGCGCACCGCTGGGTGCCCGTGTTCTACTTCCTGTCGTTCGCCATCAGCGACCTCATCACCGCCGTGCCGGTGGCCCGCTGGCTGGGCCGGATGGTCCTGCCCCGCTTCGCCGCCTTCAGCCAGTGGCGTACCCGCTGGCGCCACACCACCCCCATCGGGGGCAGCATCATCACCCTGCGGGTCCTGTTCAACGTCGACATCCTCATCCTGGGCATCCTGTCCACGCCCGAGGTCGTCGGTTCCTACGCCGCCGCCTCGCGCATCATCTTCTTCCTGGTCGTGGCCATCGAGGTGCTGTGGAAGGCGTTCCTGCCCCGGTTGTCGCGCCTGGCCAGCCATGCCCCCCGGGAGTTTCGGCAACGTGCGAACCAGTACCTGGGCAGCGTCCTATCCGGGTTGATCCCCGTGGCTGTCGGCGGTTTCCTGCTGGGGCCGAACATCATCGGTTTCCTCTACAAATCCCCGCTGGGCGATGCCGGACGGGTCTTCCAGATCCTGTCGGTATCCTACGCCGTCCTGGCCGTCGGCTGGTTCCTGGGCAATACCCTGATCGCCGCCGACCGGCAGCAGGACTATTTCCCGCCGTTGCTGATCAGCGCCGTGGTGGCCGTTGCAGGATGTATCGTGATGATCCCCCGGTCGGGCGGCATCGGGGCGGCCTACAGCATGCTGCTGGCCCACACGATCCTGCTGGTCCAGTTGCTCTGGCGCACCCGCGGGCTTCTGAGCCTCCGCCTGTGGAGGCTGCTGGGCGGCGCCGTCGCCCCCGCGCTCCTAGCCATGATCGGGATCATCCACCTGACGGATTCCTGGCATGTGATCGCGCGCATCCTGGTCGCAGGGAGCACCTACCTGGCGGTGGCCGCCTACCCCGCGCGGCGCTGGTTGAACAGCTTGTCCACCAGGTCCGCATAGGACCGGCGAAACGACTGCGCGTCGAACAGGTCGCGGCAATCGACAGCGGCCACCCGGCAGGAATGGTAATCCCGGCGCAGCTTCCCGACGGCGTCCACCAGCGCATCCGCCTCAGGGTCGAAGACCACCCCGCATGCCTTTTCCGCGATCAGGTCCGCCATGCCCACCGCCGAGCTGACCAGCACCGGCCGTCCGCACTGCAGGGCCTCGATGACCGACAGGGGCGCCGACTTCGCCTTGCCTCCGGGACGAAAGGGGACCACCACCGCATGGACCGCGCTCAGGACTTCCCTGATGTCCGCGTACAGGGTGCGGTCCAGGATCAGGTTGGGCAGGGCCGGCAACCGGGCCAGGCTCTGCTCGGCGCCCGGTCGCCACAGCAGGTGGAAACGGATCCCGGACAGCCGACGGGCGGCTTCCACCAGCAGATCCACCCCCCGCTGTTCCAGTTCGTCCGGCTGCAGGGGCGAGGATCCGAACAGGATGGTGAAGGGCTCCGGCGGCACCGGCAAATCCCCGGCGATCAGGTCCGAAGCCGGCAGGATCAGATGGACCTTCGTCGCGTCGACTCCGGCCGACAGCAGACGTTCCAGATCGCGACGGCATTCGGCGACCACCCCCCGGGCGCGGTTCAGGACCGCGACATCCGCGCTGGAAACCTCACCGCAGGAGATCACCGTCACCAGCACGGGCAACCCTCCGTTGCGGATCAACACAGCCAGGCGCCGGGGCAGGGGCAGGGGCGTGAACACGTGCAGCAGGTCCGCCCCTCGAACCGACCGGCGGGCCGTGAACCCGCTGAGCAGGCGCGCCGGATGGACCGTTCGTCCTTCAGGACCGAGCGCCCGCCAAGGCGGACTCTTGAACGGCGGCACCATCACCACGAACCCCTCCCCGCCTTCCTCCAGAAGCAGGGAAATCTCCTTGGAAATAGCCTCGTGACCGGGCCGATAGGCCAGGGGGGCGCAATACGCTACCGCGTGCATGCCACGACCCATTCCAGGGGCTCTCCCCCCGGCAGGCGGTCCAGCAGGGCGATGATCCCGGCGCCGAGGCCGACGGCACCGCGCTTGGTGGCGAACGAAACGACCCGCTGCAGCCCGTGCCGCTTGAGCACCGGGTGCAGGCTGATGTCCCGGAAACCGGCCGCCGTGAGTTCCTCGACGAGTTCCTGCTCGGTCCACAGCATGTCGTACACGGGGTAGAGATCGGGATGCTTGGCGCGGAATCCCTCTTCCACCACCACGTTGGGGGCGTCGAAGACCAGGGCACCGCCCGGATTCAGGTGTCGGCTGATGACCTCGTAGATATTCCGCCGCAGCTCCGTGGTGAAGTGGCGGATGAAGCGGAAGGTGAAGACGGCATCGAATTTCTCCTGCAGGTCCAGTTCGAAGATGTCCGCCTGCTGGAAGCGCCAGGAGCTGCCCGTCAGCTCCTTCTCGGCGATGGTCAGCATCTGTTCGCTGCCGTCGACGGCCAAAGCGCGCGGGGGCGGGACGATGTCCCGGGTGATCCGCGCGGGACCGCAGGCGAGTTCCAGCACCGAGCCCGCCTCCTGCCGCCGCAGCACGGCGTTGGTCACGGCGACCTGCTTCCGATGCACATGCAGGTTCTTGGGCAGCAGGAAACGCTCGGCGACGTAGTCCCTGGCCACCTCGGGTTCCCGGTAGTGTTTGAGCAGGTCTTCACGTCCGAAAATCCGGGCCATACGCAACTTCCTTTTGGTTTTGCCGCCGTCGGCGATCCCGTCCCAGATGCACCACGAACCCCCAGAATACCCACACCAGCGTCAGGCGAAAGGTCGGAAAGGCCACGAAATAGCCGCAGGTCAACAGATAGCCGAAAACCAGCAGTTTCTCGCGGGCCGCCCAGATGCGTCGCCCCTGCTCCAGCAACAGGTAGTAGAACAGCAGCGCGGCCACGATCCCGTGCTCGGCGAGCACCTCCACGTAGATGTTGTTGGCGATGCGCTTGTGTCCGGCGAAATCCGTGACCAGCCAGGTGTAGAGATCGGAGTAACCCCCGAAGAAATAGCCGAAATTGCCCATACCCACCCCGAAGGGATGATCCAGGAACATCTGCCAGGCGTGGTACGTCTCGTTCAGGCGCTGCACCAGGGAGACGTTGCCCACATCGGTGACCCCGCCGAAGAACAGCAGGCTGAACTTGTCGATCACCAGGGTGCGAAACAGCCCGGTCTGCAGCAGGAAGACCATGACGGCCAGGGCGCCGCATACAGCGGCCCCCTTGGCCCGGTGCGAGACCCGACTGCCCATGGCCGCGGTGAAGAACACCGCCAGGACACCCAGCAGGGCCACCGGCGAGGCCGAGATGACGACGCCCAGCAGGATCACCGGCAGCATCAGACGGAAGAACCTGTCCCGCCAGCGCAACACCGCCCAGGAGGCCAGCACCGCCGAGGCCAGCAGATACCATCCGAAATAGTTGCCCTCCTCGAAGGGACCGGTGCGGATCATGGACAGACCTGCGACGGAAATGAACTGCACCCTGTCCCAGCGCAGCAGCAACCCGGCGGGCAGACCCGCCGCCATCACCAGGTTCAGGGCCACGGCATAGCCCACCGCCAGGGCGGTCCCGTACAGCCACCAGCGGCAGAATTCCCTCAGCGTCAGGATGCCCTCGGTCAACACATGCAGGACCAGCACCATCATGCCGATGTCGAAGGCCAGGTACGCGAAGTTGAAGATCGTGTTGGCCACGGGCAGGAAGCGGCCGTGCACCCACTCGAGCATGGTGAGGTCCGCGGACAGCAACTCGTTCAATCCCCAGCCGGCAGGGAACAAGCTGATGAACAGGAAGAGACCCCACAGGGCAGGGATCCGACCCTTGCCGCCCAGGTTTTCCACACCGCCCAGCAGCAACCCGCCCAGGGCCAGCACCCCGACCACCTCGTACAGCTTGAGGGGAAACCCCACCGGCAGGGTGACCGAATTGGTCAGCGGCAGGGTGACCAGGATAAAGCGCAGCAGCCGGCCACGGTCCATCAGTCCCGCACCGCGAGGATGGTGTCGCGGTTGCGGCGGTAGTATTCCCTGGCCAGCACCAGGAAGATCCCGCTGAGCAGGCCCAGGCCGGTGAGGATGGCGGTGGCGCGCAGCTTGCGCGGCCGCACGGGCTTGTCCGTCACCGTGATGCGGCCGATGCGCTCCAGGGGCGTCAGCAGGTCCAGACGCAGTTTCTCTCCGCGCAGGTCGGCCTTCTTCTGGGAGCGTTCGTAGGGCAGGTCGCGGTCCAGCTTGATCTGCAGGTCGGAGATGGCCTGGCGGATATCGCCCTTCTTCTTGGCCAGATCCACCTGGCTCTCCAGGCGCAGGGCCTCGATCTCCAGGTTGATGGCCTCGATGCGGGCGCGCAGGGTGTCGGCCGTCAC
>CAYPVD010000203.1:0-4577 GCA_964414055.1 uncultured Fibrobacteraceae bacterium | reverse complement strand
GTATTGAGATCGGATACAATTTCACAGGCACAACATTCACCGCAGACGATCCACGAAGGCCTGGAAATCCCGCTTGAACACGTCCCGGCCGAACCGCTCGGCGTTCCGGCGCAGATCCCCGGCGGCGAACGTTCCCTCCCGTTCCATGAAGGCCTCCACCGCCGCGGCCAGGGCCGCGGGCGTCTGCTCGTCGAAGAACACCGCCGTCTTGTCGGTCTGGGTGTCGAGGATGCCCCCGGCACGGTAGGCGATGACCGGGGTGCCGCTGGCGTTGGCCTCCAGGGGGGTGATGCCGAAATCCTCCTTGCCGGGGAAGATGAAGGCCCGTGCCTGGGCGTACAGGCTGCGCAACCGCTCGTCGTCCACCCGCCCGAGGAATTCCACGTTGGCCGGGGCCATGGCCTTCAGCTTCTTCAGCTCCGGCCCCCGGCCCGCAACCTTCAGGGTCGCGTCCAGCCCCCGGAACGCCTGCACGGCCAGGTCGATCCGCTTGTAGGGCACCAGCTCGGCGAGGGTGAAGAAGTAGTTCCCCTTTTCCGGACCCGGGGCGAACATGTCCAGGTCCACCGGCGGGTTTATCACCGCCGAGTCCCTTCGGTAACACCTTTGGATGCGCTGGGCCACGAAACCGGAATTGGCGATGAAATGATCCACACCCATGGCCGTCGTGCGATCCCAGCGCCGCAGATAGTGGGCCAGCGGCGCGAACAGGAGCCGCGGCAACCAGCCCATGCCGGCGCGATAATCCTGGTACATGTCCCAGATGTACCGCATGGGAGAATGGCAGTAACAGATGTGCAGGGCCTCGGGATCGGTCAGAACTCCCTTGGCCGGCCCGCTCTCGCTGGATATCACCAGATCGTAGCCCCGCAGATCGAGCTGCTCCAAAGCCAGGGGCATCAGGGGCAGGGCCAGGCGGTGATGCCGTTTGAGAAGGGCATAACGGTCCAGAAACGACGTTGTGACCTTGCGCCGGCGAAAAACGGCCGGCAGCCTGTCCGGCTCCCAGAACAGCGTGAACAAGTCGGCTTCCGGGTAGAGCTCCAGGAGGTTCTCGACGACCTTCTCGCCTCCCCGATGACCGATCAACCAGTAATGAACGATGGCCACACGCATATGGACTGCTTCCTACCGGGAGACAGGATCGATGTCGACGGTGAATCCCCGCACAGACCGGCGCCCGAAGCCGGTCTCGTGGTCGTCGGACGGCTATATCGTAGCAGGTTCAGGCAACGCGGCGGTCCCGTCAAGTTGTCAGTTGTCGCCCGCCTGGCCCAGAGACGGATTAGTGATTTGGTAATTGACTTTCACTATCCATATGGTATGCTGAGCAGGGGATGAATCAGCAAGGGATGCCACCCCCTTACGGATCCAGTTCGACATCTTCGCGCCCGCAGCCATGGTCCTTCGCCCGTACCGGATGATCCGGATGACAAGGATGCCCCGGGTTATCCAAACCCAGGGAGCATACCATGAACAAACTTCTCACGTGCCTTGTGATCCTGTCCCTGTCCACCCTTTTTGCCGCAACCGTCCTGGCCGACGACTTCTTCCCGCCGGATTGGCGTGGGGACATCCTGACCGTCTTGGCCGGGTGGGAGTTCGACGCCGATTTCACGGCAGACCCGGACAATGTTCTTCCCGATGTGTTCAATACCATCGGCAACGGACAGTTCGAGTTCGGAGACTGCGTCACCCACGCCCACCTCGACTCCCTCGCCTGGCAGGTGGATCCTGACGACCCCCTCAACGGCTGGGTCATCAACCTGGACGACATGCCCCACATCGCCGACTTCGTGGTGGCCAACTGGGTCGATGACTACGAGTTCAAGCACATCTGGATCCAGATCACCTGGGGCGGGCAGGCCCCTCCCATTGTGACCCAGGTCATCGCCCCCGACCCCGGCACCGGCAGCTGGACCAACCCTGCCCAGGCCACCTTCATGACGGGCTTCGACCCGGATCCCAACCACCATGTGGAATACTGGGTCCTGGTGCCCAACCCCGATTGCGAGGCCATCGACATCCTGCTGCCGCCCGGCACCTGGCTCGACGAGGTGGTCATCGACACCATCTGCAGTCAGGACGAGGTCGACAACGAATCCAGCAGCTGGGGCCAGGTCAAGGCCCTGTTCAGGTGATTCCCGCCTGAAAACGAGCCGCGCCCCCACGGGAGGCGCGGCTCATCATCATCGCTCTCGGCAAGAGGTTACTTCAGCAGGGTGATCCGCTTGGTCACCTTCACGCCGTCGTTGACCATGTTCACCATGTAGATGCCGCTGGCCAGGCCGGTGCCGTCCAGGGTGACCTGGTGCTGTCCGGCTTCGAGGTTGCCGTTCACCAGGGTCCGCACCAGGCGGCCCGCCACGTCGTACACACCGATCTGCACATGGCCATCGTTGGGCATGTAGAAGGACACGGTGGTCATGGGGTTGAAGGGGTTGGGGAAGACGTCGGACATCGTCGCCACGGCGCCGACGACCAGGTCACCGCGATCCGCGTCGCCGCTGGCCAGGATCGCGTCGATGGCCTGGTCGAAATCGACCGCGGCCTTGTCGGAAGCCACGGTCATGGTATTGACCGGGGTCCCGCCCAGGCTGGGACGGTAGGTGGTCACGGCCCAGTCCATGCGCGCGGCCTGACCGGCCGTGAACTCGTACATGCAGGAGTCGTCCGTGTAATCCATGTAGTTGTGGATGGGATCTTTCCCGGCGGAACCGCAGGTATCGCGGCCTTCGGGACAACCGTAGGCGGGCCACAGTTCGGCGGGCGTGTCATCGACCTCGTCGCCGGCACCCCAGCAACCGTTCTGGAACGTGTGGTACAGGCCCAGGTAGTGGCCGGCCTCGTGGGTAATGGTATCACCCTCGTTGTAGGGGGCCGCCGGGCCGCCGGGCAGGGTCGACCACATGATGACGAGACCGTGTCCCCAGTGATCCTCGGGAGCCATCCACGGGAAGTAGGCCCAGCCCAGGATCCCGCCCGGGGGGTTCTGCAGGTAGATGTTCAGCACATGGGCCGGGTCGATGTTCAGGTACTGCTTCACGGCCTTTTCCTGCCGCGTCTGCATGTCCCAGCTGAAGTACTTGGACGACTGGTAACGGGCGAAGTGATACAGGTAGAAGCTGACGCCGGACCCGGCGTAGGCATCGTTCATCACCTGGATCTGATCGGCGACCATCTCGTCGGTGACATACCCGTTTGTCGTGCTCTCGTAGATGGAGTGGATCGCCACGGGGACGGTAATGTTCAGGGCCTTGCCGTAGTGATCCTGGATCCAGCGATCCAGGTCGGCGGGGGCGCGTTCGGCCTGGACGGCCGGATCGTCAAAAGTTCCGCAGCGGGTACCGGTGATCATGTTCCCTGAAGGATCCGCGAACGCGACATCCCCGGAAAGTTCGGGCAACTGCGTTTTGGCCGTGGCAATAACCGTCAAGGCGACCATGGCCGCACAGAAGATCAGGAACCCGAGTTTCATTCTGC
The DNA here is from genome assembly GCA_964414055.1 of uncultured Fibrobacteraceae bacterium. Lineage (GTDB taxonomy): Bacteria > Krumholzibacteriota > Krumholzibacteriia > LZORAL124-64-63 > LZORAL124-64-63 > JAHJTW01. The sequence continues at coordinate 1,094 of CAYPVD010000203.1, read as the reverse complement.
TCATTAGGACCTCTCCCTCCAACTGAAACACATGCAACATTAGGACTACCCGACACAACCGCGGAAGTCTTTGACTTTTGGTATTATAACACATCGTCAAAAACTTGTAAAACAGTTATTTTTGGTCTTTATTCATAAATCATGATCGATCAGACCATGTGGCCATGTATATCAAATTCCATCAACGCTTTACAGTATTGACACACAACCCGGCGGCATCTACCTTTGCCCCGAGGTGTCATCATGCGTTATCTGCCGTTGATTTTTTCCTGCCTGTTGCTGGCCGCCCACCACAGCCGGGCCGACCAGCCGGGTTTGATCCTGCTCTGGCTTCTGGCCCCTCTGGCGTTGTTCCTGAAACGGCGCTGGTCGGACCTGGCCCTGCAGCTTGTCATGGCCGCCGGTGCCGGAATCTGGGTTGCCGCGACGTTCAAGTATGTGGGCCTCCGGCAGGCTGCCGGGCAGCCCTACGTGCGCCTGATCATGATCCTCGGCGCCGTGGCCTTGTTGACCTTCCTGTCGGGTCTGATGCTCAACCGTTCGGGCAGGAAAAGAAGGCTCCCGCCCGGCGATCCGGTCGGCAGCGGACTGGGCGCCTTTCTGGTCACGTTGTCGCTGCTGGTTCCGGTCCAGCTCTTCGTACATCCGGCCGGATTGCTGGCCGAACGTTTCCTGCCGTATTCCGGTTGGACCGAGAGCTTCCTGTTGGCCCTCTATGCCGGCTGGCTGTCGGACCGCCTCCGGGACCAGCGGCAGGTGAAGAAACTGCGACCCCGCGTGTGGCTGGTCTTTTCCCTGATCTTCTTCACCCAGCTGATCCTGGGACTCTCAGGAATGGACAGGATGCTGATGACCGGCAAGCTGCACCTGCCTGTGCCCGCGCTCATCGTCGCCGGGCCCCTGTTTCGCGGCGGCGGATTCTTCATGGCCATCCTGTTCTCGGCCTCGGTGCTCATCGTCGGCCCCGCGTGGTGCAGCTGGCTGTGCTACATCGGCGCCTGGGACGACCGGGCCGCCCGTGCGCTCAAGCGGCCCGACAAGCTGCCCCGCTGGCGTCCGGCCCTGCGGGTCGCCATCCTGATCGTCGTCCTGGC
>CAYPVD010000202.1:0-4637 GCA_964414055.1 uncultured Fibrobacteraceae bacterium | reverse complement strand
GTCGCCGCCGATGACCTCACCCAAAACGTGGCGTCCCGAGGAAATGGTCTGCCTGTCCACCTTGACCGTCTGCACGGTCATGGGCGCGCTCTTGAGCAGGGGGGAGCTGTTCTTCTGCTTCATCCTCTTCATGCGTACGGCCAGCAGACCGACGACGATGACCAGGATGATCACGATGATGGGCAGTCGTTTCTTCATCGGATGACCTCCGTTTCGACAACGGCGTTGATCTGTTCCGCCGCGGTTTTCAGTTCACCGGTGGCCTGGGCCAGGGCGGTATGGGCAGCTTCTTCACGGGTGCGCGCACGCAGCAGATCCTCGATGGAGGACGCTCCGCTGTCGTAGCGGATCTGTTCGCTGCGCGCCGCTTCGGTGGCCGAAGCCACGCGGGCCTTGGCTGCGGCCAGCCCCGTGCGGGCGGCCTGCAGTCGGGCCAGGGCGTTGTTCAAGTCGGCCTTGCTCCGCAATCGGGCCAGTTTCAACCCCTCGTCCGCGGCCCGCCGGCCGGCCTTGGCCGCAGACAGGGCGGCGAAGCGCGAGGTGCCGTTGAAGACCGGCAGTTTCACCCCGATGGACAGTTGCCAGGTTGTAGGATCGCTGTCGATCGAGTCGGCATGATGGGCCATGTAGTCCGCCTGGCCCACTACGCTGGGCAGGAACCCGGCGTGGGCGGCCTTGATGCCGCTGCCGGCCTGGCGGCTGGTCAGCTGGGCCTGCCTGACCGGCGATGAGGCCAGTACCAGGGTCTTGAGGCTGTCGTCAGGGACCGTAAGTTGGGGATCGAAATCGGCCAGGGGTATCACGGTCAGGGGCCGGCCGGGATTCTCGCCCAGCAGTGCGAGCAGCATACCGGCCACTTTCGTACGCTGGGCGTGCAACCCTGCCAGCTGGGCCTGGGCCTCGGCCAACTGGTCCGTAACCTTCAGCAGGTCGAGCTCGGGGCGCTTGCCGTTTTCCACCATCAGTTCCAGGCGCTTGTGCATGGCCTCCAGCGTCTTGATCAACTCCTCGGCGGACTGGATGGCTCCGTCCAGGGTCTGCACACCCGCGTAGAGGGAGACCACGTTGTACCGGACCTGCCAGTTGGTGCCCTGGCGCAAGGCGTCGGCCTTGTCTGCTTCCAGCTTGGCGATCTCGATGCCGGCCGAGAGTTTGCCGCCCAGGTACAGGGGAATCTGGTAGGTCAGCCCGTAATGGATCTGGTCCCGGTCGAAGGGGGCATTGGGCAGCCCGCCCGCCAATAGCTGGCTGGACATGGGGACCAGCAAGCGGTCCTCATCGAAACGCGACACCGAAGCTATTGCATCCAGTCGGCCCCAGTGGGTCCGGCCCACGGCGCTGGCATTCTTTTCGGCGGCCTGGGCCTTGTAGGTCACGGCCTTGATCGCCGGGCTCTGGTCCAGGGCCAAGGCTACCGCCTGGTCCAGACCCAGGGTCAAGGGCTCGGCTGCAGCCGGGGCGGCATCCTGGCCTGCGGTTGCTGCAGTGGTGATCAAAAGACAGATCGCCACCGTCAATACCGAGCCTGACACGAAAGCACGGAAATTCATCAGTTCACCTCCACGGGGCTGAGAATTTGGGACTTGAGGAACTGTACTAGGCGCTTGCGCCTGGTCTTCTGGGAAACATCGTGAAGCAGTCGTAAGCGCAGGGCGCAGGCGGTAGGGGTGCCCATGAGGATAAGGGCACTGTCGGCGGGCGACAGGGTGGAATTGATTTCACCGGTCTTTCTGCCTTCTTCCAGCAGGTTGACGAGAAGACCTTCGTACTTGCTGAACACGGCTGCCATGGCCCGGCCTGGGCGCTCGTCGGCCGATACCGAAGCCTCGGCGAACAGCAGGATGGGCAGGGCATTGTTGTCGGCGATCAGATCCAGGTGATGGGTGATGATGTCGCCGATGCGTTCGATCACCGGACGCCCGGTCTGTGCAGCGATCATCTGCATGGGCTCGATGAGGCTGATCTCCAGCCTGCGGATGATGCCCAGCACCAGGTCCTGCTTGGTCTTGAAATGCCGATAGACGGCTGGCTCGGAAAAACCCATCAAGCCCGCCACCTTGCGCATGGTCAGTCCGGACAACCCCTCGGCGCGGATCAGGTCCAGGGCCTTGTCGAGGATCTGATTCTGTCGGGGAGTAAATTCCTTCGTGTCGGAACTTGTTTTCATGGTTCTTCTCCTGAAGGAGAGATCAATCTTGTGTTAGTTATCGGTAACTAACCTATCGTGCTTAAGAAAGAATGTCAAGGGATGGGGCAATTTTCATTCGAAGATCTCGAAGATCAGGCCCTGCACAAGGCCGGCGATGACCATCCAGAAGGACAGAACCAGGGTGTATTCTATCCCGAAGTACCCCACGAGGATGGGCAGCCACTGCAGCTTGACGGCCCGGTTGTAGAGGAAGACCGCGATGAGTGCGTCCTTCATGCCCTTGCTGCGCATGTCCTGGAGCAGGGGATACCACACGTAGATCGGGCCGGCGGAGATGATCCCGGCCAGGGCCGCGACGGCATAACCGCGCACCCCCGACGATCGCCCCACGAAGCGGCGGATCCAGCGGTCCTGCAGTAGCAGGTTGCTCAGGAAGATCAGCAGGAAGACCAGCAGAAGCAACGGCACGATGCCCTTGATCAGACGCCAGGATACCAGGCGGGCCTTGGCTGCGGCCTCGGGGGCCACCAGCGTGAGCACAAGCTGCAGGATCACCGCCACGCCCAGGAACCACCAGCCGGTGCGGCTGGATCGCCTGCCCTGCTGCTTGCCGTCTTCCGGCTTCAAGACAGGACCCCCAGGGTCCAGGACACCAGCAGGGCTGTGACGAAGGACAGGGCGAAGCTCACCGCGTTGCGCAGGAGGGCGAACCGGTGCCCCAGCAACAGGGATTCGGCGGGCAACTGGACCATACCCACGGTGACCCAGCTGAGAATCAAGGCGGTGACGGCCGTCATGCCGACTCCGGCATCGAACAGGCCCTTGCCCAGGACGTAGGAGAACACCGGCATCCCCGTGGCGATGGACCCCATGGCCGAGCCCTTGAAGGCATCCAGCAGGGCCGGTCCTCCGAACAGGGTCGCGGAGATGTGCTGTGGCAGCAGGGCCACGGCCGCACCGATCAGCAGCAGCATGCCGGCCAGGATCGGCAGCACGTTCAGGAACATGCGCCGGGTCTTGTTCAGGGCGGTGATGACGACCTGGGTCCGGGTTTCCGGCTGAGGATTCGGTCGGGCATGTACGCGGGGTTCCCCTTTAGTCAAGATCGCACGCTCCCGTGTCGGGGTGGCGGCAGTCGTCGCCTTCTTCGATGGTGGTGAAAGGACCGGCCTGCGGACCGGGCGCGAGGGCCTTGACGACCTGGTTGATGTTGCCGAGGCAGCACGAACCCTGGGGATTGGTTTCCCGGCACCGATCCAGACCCCGGCGGCACTTGGCGGCGATTTCCGCGGGGATGTCGGTCTGGCCCGTGGTCGCGATCTCGGCCTCCAGCTCTTCGATGGTGTGTTCGAAGCAGTAACATACGGGTCGCGGGGGAGCTGTCTCCTTCATGCCCACGCGCACACGACAATCCGCCCGGCCCAGGGTTCTACCGGATCCGGGATGGAACCACACCACATCGCACCGGGCTGCGGGGCAGTAGGCGAACCCATTGGTCGTGGCCAGGTCGGCGAGTGCCGCTTCGGTGGCCAGGCTCTCGACGGTCACGGACTCGACTTTGCGGCCTCGGGTCCCGCAGACAGGGCAGTTCAAATCATTCATGCCTGCAAGATAAGCATGAACCCTACTTCAGGTTCAAGGAAGCTGTTGTTTGATCTTCCTTTCTGCAGACAGATTAGTCGGCTGGTTGCAGAAGGAGGAAAAACCAAGGCCTGACGCTTGACAAATCCGAGTATTTGGCTATTTTGCCAAATAGCCAATAAGGAGGCCGACATGGATCCCATCCGCCAAACCATTTATGAGGACCGGGCCAGGGTCATCAAGGCCATGGGCCACCCCTCGCGCCTGTTCATCGTTCAGGAATTGGAACATGGCGAACGGTGCGTCCGCGATCTGCAGGCCAAGGTCGGGGCGGATATCTCCACCGTGTCGCGCCACCTGGCGATCCTGCGGGAAGCCGGGATCATCGTCGGGCGCAAGCAGGGCAACCAGGTCTTCTACAGCCTGCAGTGCCCCTGTGTGCTGGGCTTCTTCCAGTGCGTGGAAACGGTGCTGAGGAAGAACCGGGGACAATCAATTCATGAACTGGAGTCCTGACAGATGAACTGGCGCCGGGAAGGGAAGATCCTCTTCTGGTTGAGCGCGGGTTTTCTGGCCATGTTCTTCCTGCCCGTGGCTGAGCCGCGTTTCCGCGGTGCCGTGTTCGAGGCCCTGGAACTGGCCCGCTGGTACGCGCGCGAGCACGTGCTGCTGTGCCTGGTGCCCGCGTTCTGGATCGCCGGGGCCATCGCCGTCTTCGTCAGCCGGAACTCGGTGATGCGCTGCCTGGGTCCGGCCGCCAACAAGGTTCTGGCCTACGGCGTCGCCTCGGTTTCCGGCACGATCCTGGCGGTCTGTTCGTGCACGGTACTGCCGCTGTTCGCGGGCATCTACCGCATGGGCGCGGGGCTGGGCCCGGCCATCGCCTTCCTGTATTCCGGGCCGGCAA
>CAYPVD010000201.1:0-4667 GCA_964414055.1 uncultured Fibrobacteraceae bacterium | reverse complement strand
TCTGACTCTCTTCACCGGTGGAATCTACGGGTATTTCTGGTTGTATTGGACCAAACAGGAAATGATCGCATTGGGAGCCGATATTCCCACCATGTGGCTTATCTTGATTCCGTTAGTCAGCATTTACTGGCATTGGAAGTGGTCCGAAGGCACGGAAAAGGCAACCGCCGGTCGCCTGTCAGGCGCAAGCTCATTCCTGCTGACATGGCTCTTGGGTGGGATCGGCTACGCCATCATCCAGAGTAAATTCAATGAGGGAACACCAGCCATATAACGACGTTGGTTGTTTGAATGCATGCACGAGACCGTGGGGACTGGATGGTCAGCACGGGGCCGAAATGGAACTTGTCGCCTGACCGGAAAGGCATGACATTTCATTCAAGCATTGCGCAGAGAGTTGACTGCTAACAATCCCCTCGAACCGGCCACCTTCATCGCTGGTGTGTCTCCGGCATCGGTTTAGGCAGGGCGTTATGCGCCGAACAGCTTGGTTTCATGAATCGCCCACAAGGAAACCCCGAAGTCGAATGGAGTGGTTCTAATGCCGCACACGCAAATAATCGTATTCAGCCTCATCGGGCTCGTCGCGGGTTTCATGAGTGGCATGTTCGGAATCGGCGGAGGTTCCGTCAGGATACCGTTGCTCAATCTGGCCGGGTTGCCGTTATTGACGGCCTTCGCCATCAACCTCTTGATCATCCCTTTTTCTTCCGGGGTCGGAGCCGTTAGCCAAAGAAAAAATATCGATTTCAAGATTGCCCTGCAGGTGATGATCGGAGGTGCTTTGGGGTCGGTGGTGGGAGCTTTTTTCGCCGGCCTGATCCCGACACTATTCTTGGCCATCATCTTCGTCGTCATCTCCATCGTAACGATATTCGGGGTTTATCTCGACAGGATTGCCCCGGAGTTCTCCAAGAAACTGGTCCCGAGTATCAGGAATATTATTGTTGGTTCATTTTGCCTGAACCTTATAACCGGGATGCGTGGCGGAAGCGGGGGCTCCCTGTTCCCCCCGTTCCTGAAGGCCATGCACCTTGATATTCACAAGGCAATCGCCACATCGTTATTCGTGACTATTTTCACGGCTACCGCCGCCATGGTCATATACTGGCAACGTGGCAACATACTCTGGCTGCCCGCCGTATCCACCCTCATCGGATCAATGATCGGCGCAAGGGCAGGAAGCAAACTTTCCCTGAAGACAGACCTCGTTTGGCTGGAAACCGGGCTTTCAGTGCTCATCGTGATTCTTGCTCTGATCACCGTATTCAAGGCCCTGTAACGTTAACTCGCCGTTATCGCCGCCATCGGCTCCATCGGTACCGAGTTGGAAAGCACCCGTGGGGAAATGCCGCCGGGGAGGATTCAATCCACCCCGACCTCCATTTCCACCAGGCGAGTGCCCCCGGACAGGTTTCCCCGCCCCACCAGAAGGCGCTCGTCCGCCCAGCTCAGACCGCCGGGAACAGCACCTGAAGGCCAGGCCTGCAGACGCACGAAACCGTCCAACCGACCGGCGGTATCGAGGCGGTAAACCAGGGGCAGGTAATAGCTCTGGCCCCAGAAATGGTCCCCGCCCCATGTCAAGCCAGTCAGGTTGGGAAGCGAGAAAGAGACGGAGTCAACCACGGCTCCATCGGCATCCAGCTTGCGCAACAGACCGTCCCGGTGGTTGGCACTCCACAGAAAGCCATCCCGCCGGCAGAGGCCATTGACGAAATGTCCCAGGGGAACCCGGCGCAGGAGCTGGCCGTCCGAATCGAACTCGACCACGTCCGAAGTGTTGTAATACTCCTGCCCGGATCCATGCCCGATCAGATAGCTGCCGTAGAAGATATCGCCGTCGTAAGCCAGGGTGTTGGATTGCCACATGACATCCGGATACATGTACACGTATATCGTGTCGGTGACAGCCAGATCGGCGTCCAGATCCAGGTACCCCGTGCGAAAAGAGCTGAATAGGACCCCCTGACCGACATGCACCAGCGCGCTTCCCAGTTCGGCCAGGTCCACCCTCCTGGTCTCGATCGCCGTCAGTTCCGGCACTGGTGATCCGCAGGACAGGGCGGCCTGGTAGCCGTATCTGACCGAGGACAGAGTGGCCGTCAAGGTGCTGTCGGGGGCCAGGATGCCGACCAGGGCGAAGTCCACGCCGGTCTGGGGAGTCAGGCCGTCGCTCAGGTCCAGCTGTCCGTTCTCGATACTGCCGCTGAGAGGGAATTCGCCCGTCTCCACCGGATTACCCGTGCGAATCTGGATCGAACCCGAGACGGCCCCATCCACGGCGGTCAAATCCAGGATCACCGGCCGCGACATACCCGCCTTGGCGTCCAGGGCTTCACCCTGGAAAAGGAACCGCCAGGTATCGCCCCCGGCCTGACCCTTCCCCGGAGCGGAAGGATCATCATCTCCACACCCGGAGATCAGCAGCCCGCAGACAAGGAATCCAACCACCAGACCAACCAGGCGATGGAAATGGATATTCACGACTCTCCCCCTCCAGAAAGATCCTCAGGTCTTCTGCGGCTTCTTCCGCGCCGCCGGGAACAGGATGTTGTTGAGGATCAGCCGGTAGCCCGGGCTGGTGGGATACAGGTCCAGGTCCGTGGGCGGATCGCCCACCCGGTGCTGATAGTCCTCGGGATCGTGGCCGCCCAGGAAGGTCCAGGTGCCCCGGCCCTTGCGCCCGTGGATGTACTTGACCTCGTCGGTGCCGTCGGTCGCCCCCAGCACGATGACCGAGCGCTTGAGGAACTCGCGGTGGAACCCCGTGGTCTGGCCCAGGAACCCGTTGATGACGTTGACGTGGTCCTGGGTCAGCATGGCCGGCACCGGATCGTACTTGGCCGCGAACGAGAACAGCGTGAAGTAGTCCGCCAGCGCCCCCCTCAGCTTGGCATAGTCGCTGGTATCGATGTTGGAGAACTCGTACTGCAGGGGGTTGGTCACCAGCTTGAAGTTCTCGAAGGCGAAGGTTCCGTCGAAGTCCGCCTTGGCCTTGTAGTCGGGATCCACCGGGGTACCGTCGAAGGGGGTGCCCACGATGTCCGTCTTCAACCAGGCCAGGGCGATGTCGATGGTGTCGGTGGCCGAGCACATGGCGAACAGGAAGCCCCCGCCCTCCACATAGTCGCGGATGGTGGCGGCCACGGCGTGCTTGAGCTCCCACACGGTCTTGAAACCGAGAGCGGCCGCCAGGTCCTCGTTGAACCGCTTCTGCTCCTGATACCAGGGCTCCAGGCTGAAGGAGGCGTAGAACTTGCCGTACTGGCCCGTGAAGTCCTCGTGGTGCAGGTGCAACCAGTCGTAATCGTTCAGCTTGCCCGCCAGCACGTCCTGATCGTAGACCACGTCGTACGGCACCTCGGCGTAGGTCAACGCCAGGGTCACCGCATCGTCCCAGGGCTGCTTGTTGGGCGGGCTGTACACGGCGATGCGCGGCGGTTTTTCCAGCAGAACCTCGTCCATGTTCTCCTGGGCCACGGTCTTGCGGATCCGTTCGCGCTCGGCTTCCCCGATGGGCTGAAACAGCACTCCCATCAGGCGGGCATCCAGGCGGGCCCGCTGGGTGTCCTTCATCAGGAAGCTGCCGCCCCGGTAGTTCAGCAGCCAGGTCACGTTCTCCCCGGCCTGCAGACAGTGGAAGGCCAGGCCATAGGCCTTCAAGTGGTTGGTCTGGTCCAGATCCATGGGCACCAGCAGGTAGGGAGCCGCCAGGGCGCGTCCTCCGGCCAGGGCGAGCCACAGGCAACCCACAACGGTAAATATGCGCCATCGTTTCACGGCAACTCCTTCGGCTCGTCCAGGGTCTTCAGCTCGTCCCTGACATCCGCAAGGAACAGGTAATCCGGGTACTGCACCAGCACGCGGGTCCAGACGTCGCGGGCCTCCTCGGCGCGCCCCTCCCGGAGCAGCAGCTTACCCTCCAGGTCCATGGCCCCGGCCGCGTAGCGGCTGTCCGGATGCTCGGTGTACAAGGTGCGCAGCACCCGACGGGCCGCGGCCGACGAGTCGGCCTCCGACAGGGCGCCCGCCAGCTCGTACATGCCCCTTTCCAGCAGATGCTGGGGTTCGGACAGGTCCACCCGCCGTGTGGTCTCCCGCACGAAGGCCCGCAGGGCCTGCAACCGCTTGTCGGGACGGTCCAGCAGGTCGTACAGCACGCAGGGGGCGTAGAAGCCCAGGATCTCCGGGCCGCCGCTGGGATTCTCCATCTCCTCGGCCACAGCCAGACCCAGCTCCAGCGCGTCATTGGCGTAGGGCGCGCCGGGATTGTCCATGGCCACCACGGCGAAACGGTCGCGGGCCGTGGCGTACCCGCCCTCGGCCAGGTCCAGCCGTGCCAGATGGTAGTGGGCGAAACCCGCCGGACCGCGGAAATCCGGATCCCGGGCCAGTTGGGTCAGGACCGTCCGGCCCCGGGCCGTGTCCCCGGCCGCCATGTAGCACTCGCCCAGTGACAGCCGCGTCAGCGCCACGCCCTCGGTGGGCAGGTCCGTATCCAGCAGCAGGTGCTCCAGGCTGCGGGCCGCCGTCAGGGGTTCCTTGAGCGTGTCCTTCACGTAGCGGGCCAGGATGATCCGGGCCGAGTAGAGGCGATCGCTGGCGGGGTTGACGCTGCGCACCTGGTCAAGCAGCTCCTTGAAGCGCTTGACGGCCGCCCGGGG